>CAZXVA010000031.1:0-22653 GCA_964644305.1 uncultured Oscillospiraceae bacterium | reverse complement strand
GCGCTGCTTCTGCCCGCCGGACAAAAGATGCGGCGCATGCTCGCGCAGCTCATACATGCCCACCTGCTTGAGACTTTCGTCCACGCGCACGCGGATTTCTTCCGAGGGGACGCCGAGATTTTCCGGCGCAAAGGCCACATCGTCCTCCACGACGTTTGCGACTATCTGATTGTCCGGGTTTTGAAACACCATGCCCACGCGGCGGCGCACGTCGAGAAGGCGCGCCTCGTCCGCCGTGTCCACGCCGTCAATCAGCACCTGCCCCTCATCGGGGGTGAGGATGGCGTTCATGTGCTTGGCGAGGGTGGACTTGCCGGAGCCGTTGTGCCCCAGCACCGCCACAAACTGCCCGCGCTCGATGGTCAAATCTATCCCGCACAGGCTTTCCAGCTCGTCACCGGGATAGGTGTAATGTACGTTTTTGAAGCTTATTATTGCCATAATTATTGCCCGTGTGTCAGCGCTCCCAGCGGCAGGTCGCGCCGCAGGGCAGACACAGCCCGCTCTCCGTGACCGGCAGGCCGAGCTCCTGAGCCTCGGAGCGGCCGCCGAATTTCTTTGTGAATATGCTTTCCGTCACATAGCTCAAAACCGAGGCGGAAAGGCCGGTGGTGTAAGAGTTGATGATGACGAAAAGCGGGTCATCGTTCAACACGCCCGCGCACAGCGACACGAACGGCCAGAGGTTCGTCTCCAGCTTCCACACTTCGCCCCCCGGCCCGCGCCCGTAGGACGGCGGATCCATGATAATCGCGTCATAGCGGCGGCCGCGGCGGATTTCCCGCTCGACAAACTTGGCGCAGTCGTCCACAATCCAGCGTATGGGCGCATCGCTCACGCCGGAGGCGGCGGCGTTGTCTTTGCCCCAGGCCACCATGCCCTTGGCCGCGTCCACGTGGCACACGCTTGCCCCCGCCTTGGCGCAGGCGACCGTCGCCGCGCCGGTGTAGCCGAACAGGTTCAACACGCTTATCTCGCGCCCGGCCGAGCGGATTTTGTCCATCGCCCAGTCCCAGTTGCACGCCTGCTCCGGGAACAGCCCCGTGTGCTTGAAGTTCATGGGCTTGACGTTGAACGTCAGCTCGCCGAAACGGATTCTCCAGTTTTCCGGCAAGCGCCCCTTGTCCCAGCTTCCGCCGCCGCTTTCACTGCGGCGGTAACGCGCGTCGCGGTCGTTCCAGTGCACGTTGCGGCGGGGCGTTTCCCATATCGCCTGCGGGTCGGGGCGGACGAGGTAATACTTGCCCCAGCGCTCCAGCTTTTCCCCGCGCGAACAGTCTATCAGCTCAAAATCCTGCCATTTATCAGAAAACCACATATCAATCTCCATTGCGCCCTCATTTTGGGGGCGGCTGTACATACTATGACACGTTATTTTATCATTAAACCGCCCACGGGTCAACTGAAAATCGCATTTGCCCGCATACCGCGCAAGAAACAGTGTACATTCGGAAAAAATATGTTATAATATGCAATATCCCTGCATATTAACTCGAACGGGGCACAGTGTGATGAAAAAGGCTGTTTCGGCTGTCCTTATCGCGGCAAGCTTGGTGTTCATTCTTTCAAGCTGCAGCGGGCATTTTTTGAATAAGACCGCGCAGGGCGCGCGCGAGCTGACGGCGGCGGAGAAGCTCTTGTCGCTGTGCCCGTGGCAGAGCCGCGACGGCGGGGAGACCGAGCTGGTGTTTTCCGATGATTTGACCGGGCGCGCGGGCGCGACGCCGTTTGAATGGCGCGCGGATGGCAATGACGTGACGCTGCGCTTTTTCCCCGCCTCCGCCATCGGCGCGGAGCGCGAGCTGACGCTCGATGCCGATTCCGCCGCGCCGAGTCTTGACTATGACGGCGCGCCGTTCGCGCCGGGGCTCATCATCCCGGCCGCGCCCGCCGAGACCGAGCCGACAGAGCCCCGGCCGACGGAGGAGGAGCTGCTCGGCCGGGCAATTGCGGATTACGCCCTCGGCTTTTTGGGCTGGAATTATAAATACGGCGGGAAAACGCCGGAGACGGGGTTTGACTGTTCGGGGCTGGTTTATTATATCTATGAGCAGCACGGCTATCACCTTGAGCGCGTGGCCGCCGAGCAGGCAAAGCAAGGCGTCGAGATTGCGCACGACGCGCTCATGCCCGGCGATATCCTCGGCTTTTACACCTCCGGCAAGTACGTCGGCCACATCGGCATATACGTCGGCAACGGGTATTACGTGCACGCGATGGGCTCGGCCTACGGCGTGGTGCTGACCTCGCTCGACGACAAATACAGCCAGCGCGACTACACCGCGCGGCGCATAATCGGCTGTGACGAACTCTTGGCCGAGAATGTGAACGCGGTGCAATAAACAAGATGCAAAAACCGGCTGACGGTCTGTCAGCCGGTTTTTCGTTTTTTTGTTGCTCAATCCCGCACACTGCCGTTTTTGTCGGGGTGGGTTTCGTTGGCGTCGGCGGCGTGGTGGGCGTTAGTGTGGACGTTGATGTACTGCGCTTTGAGCTTGGAATAGAGTATGGTTTGGCTGGAGTAAAGCCCGCTGTAGCCGGAGAGCATATAGCTGACGCCGCAGGCGAGCGCGAAATACAGCACTCCCCCGCCGCCGAACAGCTCAATGGACAAAAACGTGGACGCCACGGGGCAATTCGTCGCCCCGCAGAAAACGCACACCAGCCCCAGCGCCGCGCCGAACGCGGCGGGCAGCCCCAGCAGCGGCGCAACGGCGCAGCCGAACGTCGCCCCGATGAAAAAGCAGGGCACGACCTCGCCGCCCTTGAACCCGGCGGCCATCGTGACGGCGGTGAAGAGTATCTTGAGGGCGAACGCCTCCGGGCGCACCTCGCCCCGCTCAACGGCGGCGGTGATGACGTTCATGCCCGCGCCGTTATAATCCGCCGACCCGACAAGCAATGTCAGCGCGATTATCGCCGCGCCGCCGAGGGCGGCGCGCACAAAGGCGTTGGGCACATGCTTTTTCGCATGGCGCTCCGCCACATGCAGCACGGCGCAGAAAAGTGACGACACCCACCCGCACAAGGCCGCCAGCACCGCCACGCGCACGAGAAGCGACGCTTCAAGCGCGGGCACGGCCACCGCAAAACGCACAGGCTCAACCCCCATCCACAGCGATATGCCGTATGCCGCGAGAGAGGCCGTGAACGCCGGGATAAACGCGGCGTGATAAAGCTCGCCCACGCTGATGGCCATGATGGCGAACATAGTGGCGGCAAGGGGTGTGCCGAAAAGGGCGGAGAAAAACGCCGCCATGCCGCAAAGTGTGGCCGTGCGCCGGTCGCGGTCATCAAGGCGCAAAAGGCGCGACGCCCAATAGCCGATCGTCCCGCCCATCTGCAAGGCCGCGCCTTCGCGCCCGGCCGAGCCGCCGCAAAGGTGAGTGAGCACCGTGCCGAGGAAGATGCTGGGCAGGAGCTTGGCGGAGACGGGTCTGCCGAGGTGGACGGCGTCGATTATATCGTCCGTGCCCTGCCCCTCGGTGCGCAGGAGGCGATAAACAAGCGCAACGCACACGCCCGCAAGCGGCAAAAGCCAGATAAGCCAAGCGTTTTTCTCGCGCAACATCGTGGCATGGCTGACGGCGATGGCAAAGCACGAGCCGACCAGCCCGCACGTCGCGCCCGTCAGCGCGGCCAGCGCCAGCCATTTGCACAGCGCCACGGCGTAAAGCCGCACCTCATACATGTATTTGCGTAGGGTTTCCATTGTTTCGTCTCCAGTCCACGCGAAAAAAGGAGGGTTCACCCTCCTTTTTCGCGGTTTATATTACATTATGCAGCGCTTAGGCTTCTTTTTTGCTGTAGTATGCGCGCAAAACGAGCAGCACGCCGACGGTGAGCGCCGCGCCGAAGACGAGGCAGACAACCGCATTTTGCACAAAGCCCGCGAGAATGTAGGTCACGAAGCTCAGCGCCGCGACGGCGATGGCATAAGGCAGCTGGGTGCTGACGTGGTCGAGGTGGTTGGTCTGAGCACCGGCGGAGGCCATGATGGTGGTGTCGGAAATGGGCGAGCAGTGGTCGCCGCAGACGGCACCGGCGCAGCAAGCGGAGATGCCGATGATGAGGAGCTTGCTGTCGGCGGGGAAGATGGCCGTGACGATGGGGATGAGGATGCCGAACGTGCCCCAGGACGTGCCGGAGGCAAAGGCGAGGATGCACGCCACGACGAAGATGACGGCGGGCAGCATGCTGTAAAGGCTCTGGGAGGCGCCCATCATGACATCGTGCACATACTCGGCCGCGCCGAGGTTGGTGGTCATGGTCTTGAGGGAGACGGCCATGGTGAGAATGATGATGGGGGGAACCATCGCGATGAAGCCCTTGGGCACGCATTCCATGGCCTCTTTGAAGCTCATCAGGCGGCGAGCCAGCATGTAAATGACGATGAACACGAGGGAGATGATGCCGCCCCAGGGCAGGCCGATGAACGCATCGGTGTTGCCGAACGCGGCGATGAAGTCGCCGGCGCACTCCGTGCCGCCCCACGCGTCGACGCCGAAGAAGCCGCCGACATACACCATGCCGATGGTGCAGGCCACGATGAGCACGAGCACGGGGAGAATGAGGTCAATCACGCGCCCCTTGGGGTTGGCGGAGATGGCGGCCTCTTCGCTTTCAAGCGCGCCGAGCTGGCCGTTGAGCTGGGCGTTCATCTCATGCAGACGCATCGGGCCGAAGTCGAACTTCATCACGGTGATGGCAATGATGAACACGAAGGTGAGCAGGGAGTAGAAGTTATACGGAATGGCCATGACAAAAAGCTCGATGCCGGAAACGCCGATGTCAAGGTCGGACGCGACGCCCGAAACCGCAGCCGCCCAAGAGGAAATGGGGGCGATCATGCAAACGGGCGCGGCAGTGGCGTCGATGAGATAGGCCAGCTTTGCGCGGGATATCTTGTGCCCGTCGGTCACGGGGCGCATGACAGAGCCGACAGTCAGGCAGTTGAAATAGTCATCAATGAAAATCAAAATGCCGAGCACAAACGTGGCCAAGGCCGCGCCCACGCGGGTTTTGATGTTCTTTTCCGCCCAGCGGCCAAACGCCGCCGAGCCGCCGGAGGCATTGACAAGCGCGACGATGATGCCCAGCAGCACGAGGAAAAGATAAATGCCGGCATTGTCGGAAATCGCGGCGATGAGGCCGTCATTGAGCGTGATGTCCAGCGTGCCGATGGGCGCGAAATTGGCGCAGAACATTGCGCCGATGACAACGCCGATAAACAGGGCGGAATACGCCTCTTTGATGATAAGGGCAAGGATTATGGCCACCAGCGGCGGCACAAGGGCCCAAAAAGTTCCGTACATAACTGTACCTCCATATAAAAAATGAAAAATGCGCTGAAAAAAGCCACGAACAGCGAAAACCGTCCGTGACATTTTGACCTGAAATTATGTCCTGACAGCTCTCCACCCCGTCATCCGGGGTGACAGTGCGCGGGATATTCTCCCGCGTCCCAGGCGCGGCGGCGCGGAAACGCACGTCGGCCTTCGGCAGCCGTCCCCTTTCACCCGCGGCGTTTCCGCGCCGTCGGTCGGGTTACTCTTGGAGGCCGCACCTCTATCACACTTTGTTCACAAATGGTATTATACAGGAATTGCGTCAGTTGTCAATGTATTTTGTGGAAAAAGTCAGAAAAAACTTCACTTTTCGGCATAGCGCATCAACATTGTGCATACAATAGGCAAATGAAGAAATTTTTCGATGTGTCCGCCGCGCTCAGCGCGGCGGAGGGCGTGGCGCGCTTTTCCGGGGCGCACGTCGCGTGGCTGTGCGCGGGCGGGGTGATAATCGCGTCCTCATGCGCGCTTTATGCGCGCATGAGGACATCCGGGCGGCAATGGCTTCGGCGCTTGGCGGCGTTCACGCCGCTGGCGATTGAGCTTTTGCGCAGTGCGCTTTTCGTCGCGGCGGGGGAATACGGCGTGGGGCGGCTGCCGCTGCATCTGTGCTCGATGTCGGTGTATCTTGCGGCATATCACGCCGTGTTCAGCGGCGAGCTTGCCGGGCAATTATTATACGCCTTTGCCATGCCCGGCGCGCTGTGCGCGCTCGTTTTCCCGGATTGGGGCGCCTATCCCGCGCGGAGCTTTCTCTCCGCGTCGTCGTTCTTGCTGCATATTTTCCTCGCGGCGTACCCCGGCATGCTCGCCGTCGGCGGGGATTTGCGTCCGGACATTCGCCGCGCCCCGGCCATGCTGGGGCTGCTTGCCGCCGTGGCCGTGCCGGTGTTTTGCTTTGACCGCGCAATGGGCACGAATTATATGTTTCTCAACTTCCCCGCGCCCGGCTCGCCGCTGGAGTGGTTTGCGCCCCTCGGCCGCCCCGGCTATATCCTCGGCTATCTCCCGCTGCTGGCCGTCGTGTGGGGCGTGATTTACGCGCCGTTTGTCCGCGCGCGGAGATAAAAAGTGCGGGCTGCCGATGAGCAGCCCGCAAAACAGGGTTGTGGGATAAAGATATGAGCCTGATTCCCTCTTTGAAGGAACCAATTGGATAAGCTGTGATTAGAGGATAATACTTTTTCACGCATTTGTAAAGAGCGAACGGGCACTAGTTTTGTCGAACGGGTATTTTTTCGCATAATTTGTTTTCCGCCGGGGACAATAGCGGGGAAACCATTCTTTGCGCGGCACTTGGCCGCGCGGATATGAGAGGAGCTTATTACATGGTAATGGATCGCATCGCCTTGATTCTGGCCGTCATCGGCGGCATCAACTGGGGCAGCGTCGGGCTTTTCCGCTTTGACATAGTGGCGTGGCTTTTCGGCGGGCAGACCGCGACGGTGAGCCGCGTGGTGTACACGCTCGTCGGCCTGAGCGCCCTGTGGTGCATATCGCTTTTGTTCCGCACCGACTCCGTCACCGACGACGGGATATGAAAAGCGCGAAAAGACACCGCCCAAGCGGTGTCTTTTTACATATCCCCCCAACATCAATGCCCGTGCAGCTTTTTTGAAGTTACCGTGTTCGAGCTTGAGGCCGGAGTAGGGCAAAGCGGCGGGGAGGAGGACGAAGCGCATGGTCTTGCACAAATCACTTTATTATAACACTCTCCAAACGCAGAAAACGGCGGCGAGCTGAATAACAGCCAGCGCCGCAAAGCCCACGCGAAAATACCAATGGCGCGTTTTGTGGCGGAAGGCGCGCATGCCAAGCCAGCCGCCGACAGCGCCGCCCACGGCGGCGACGGCGAACAGCCGCCGCTCCGATATGCGCCGCGCATTGCGCCGCGCGCGGCGCTTATCCGCGCCCATCATTATAAACAGCACCGCGCTCCACGCACAGCACCACAACAGCGCGGCCAAGGCGAGCGCGTCACCGGACATAGCCGAGCCCCCCGCGATACCAGCCCGACCAGCCGCCGTGCTTGACGAAATAGCCGCGCGAGGTCTCCTCCACGACGCGCACAACGTCACCCGCGTGAAGCTCAAGGACGCAGTCGGTGCAGTCGTTGCAATCGGTATACTCATTGTCGGTGAAAAGATACTTGGTCAGAATGTCCATTTCGTACCCCGTGCGGACGTGGCGGCAGCGGGAAAACTCCTCGCCGCGTTCAAGCACACGCACGTGGCTGTCGCCCCAGCGGATATAATACGAGCTCTCCCCCGCCGTCTGATCGTCGAGCACGACGCGCTCCGGGAACGCGTCATAGGCCGCGAAGGAAAACGCGTCGCTCTTTATGTCGGGTATAATAAGGGCGTTGAGCTGGCCGTCGTCTTTCAGCACGCACGCCCCGTCGATGCTTATCACCTTGTGCTCGCGGTCGACGATGGGGTTGGCGCACACCTTGTCCGCGCCGTAAAGCTGGACGGGATAATGCCCGACGACGACCCACTTGTCAAAGCGCCTGCCGAGGGTCATGAAGTGGTCAACGCGGAAAAGCTCATCCACCGTGTGCTCGCGCAGGGGCTTATTCTCCGTCACGCCCGCATGGGCGAAGATGAAATTCTCCGTTTCAATTGCGTGGGGCAGCTCGGTCAAAAAGCGCCACTCGGCGGGAAAGGCGCGCGCAAGCGCGGCCTTGCACGCCGTGAACGACCCGATTTCAAAAAGGTCAAGCCCGGCGGCGTTGAGCATGTCCCAGAGAATGCCGCGCTTTTTGGCGAGGACATATTCCATGATGTGCTCGTCCATCGCCTCGGTGGCGGAGAAGATGGTGCACCAATCGTCGCAATTGCCGCAGAGAGGGTGAACGTTGCCGCGTTGGCAAAGGCGCATTATATAGCGCAGGGTTTCAAGGCTTTCCGGCCCTTTTTCCAAAAAGTCGCCGTTGATGATGAGCTCGTCGGCGTCGCAAAAGCCGACTTTGTCCAAAAGCCCCTTGAAAAATTCCAGATTCCCGTGGATATCCGACACGACGAGGATGCGGCGGCCGGGCGCGATGTCAAGCGTTTTGACGTTGGCAAGGCGGGCATTGTTGAATGCGCGCGCTATCTCGGTGTCGTGAAGCGATCTTTCATGCATATTTTCTCCCTCCGATAGGGCGCGAGAGGAGCAGCAGCTCGCCCGTTGCGCGCGTCTCCCTGCCGACGGTGACAAAGCCGTTGCTCTCATAAAAGCGCAAGGCGGCCTCATTCGTTTCGGAGGCGTAGAGCCGCAGCTCGCGCCGGCCGAGGGCGGTGTAGGTCTTTATCGCGCGGGCGAGCAGCTGAATGCCGTAGCCCTGGCCGCGGTAGTCCTCGCGCAGCCAAATCAGGCTTATCCAGCCGATGCCCTCGCTTTTGCCGCGGCGCGTGTCCATGTCGACAAGCCCCACCGGCTCATCATTGGCATAGAGCTTCAGCACGGCGCCCGGCTCACACGCGCGGTGCTCCATCGCCGCGCACAGGTAGGTGTCTTCATTATAGCCCTTCAATGAGCCGTGGGCGGCGCGCCACGAGTCGGCATAGGCGTCGCAATAGAATTTGTAATCCTCGCGCAGGTTCATCGGCTCGTCGCGCAGTGCCTCCATGTTGCGCCAGACCGGGGTTTCAAGCGCGTCGAGGTGGGTGCAGTCGTTCTGCCCCAGCACCGCGAACTCGCCCTTTTCGTAGGAGAGCGTCGTGACGGAGGTGTTGAAGAATATGGGCAGCTCCTCCACATTGTCAAGCGCAACGCCGGTTATCCTCGCCATGAGGCAGCGGATGGTGACCCCGTGGCTGACCACCGCGACGCGCCCGCCGTCGTTCGCCTCGGCAATCTCGCACAGGGCGGGGTAGGCGCGGTTTTGCACGTCGGCATAGGTCTCCGCGCCGTCGATGTGCCATTTGCCGGGGTGGCGGAGAAAGTTTTCGCCCTGTTCGGGGTAATCGTGGAGAATGTTGCCGAAAAAGCCGGCCTCCCACGGGCCCATGTCCAGCTCGCGCAGGCGCACATCTTCATTGAGCTTGAGCGCGTGATATTTCGTCACAGCGCCCGCCGTCATGCGCGCGCGATAAAGGTCGCTTGAATACACCGCGTTTATCTCAACGGCGCGCAGACGCTCGGCAAGCGCGTCAATCTGCTCCCAGCCGTGCTCGGTGACATCGCCGTCCCAATGCCCCTGCATCATGCGATAGCGGTTGCCCTCGGCCTGAGTATGCCGAATCAATAAAATTTCTGTCATAAACTTGTGCCTCCATGCCTTGACCTTGTGCGAATTATACAGTATAATGTGTTATTATAGAGAAAGAGTATGAGGTCGATTCTTATGTCGGCTATTATACCTTGATTTGCCCCGTTGCACAAGTACCGAGTTTCGGCGCGGGGCATTGCGAGCCGGGGCGCGGCTCGCGGGGGTAGAGAAAGTATGGTTAGAGCGGCGGCATTGGTGTCCGGCGACGGGGCGAAGCTCCAGGCGATTTTGGACTCCATGTATTTTAAGGAAATTGAAAATTTCGAGCTGGTGGCGGTGATATCGCCGGAAAAGGACGTGTACGCGATGAAGCGCGCGCTCAACGCGGGCGTCCCGGCGTATGTTGTCGATCCGGAGCTTTTCCCGAACATGACCAGCCACAGCATGGCCATCGCGAACAAGCTGCGCGACATGGACATTGAGCTTGTGATTCTCGCGGGGTATAATCTCCCGCTGGGCGTGGTGCCCTATCAGTTCAAAAACCGCATGATCGGCACGTATCCGGCCATGTACCCCGCGTTCGAGGACGTCGAGGGGGACGTGTGCCGCGCGGCGCTTGAGCGCGGCGTGAAGATGACCGGCGCGACGGCGTACTTCGCCGACGGGGACGGGCGCGTGGGCAACATCATTTTGCAAAAGCCCGTGGCCGTCATGCCCGACGACACGCCCGACTCTCTGCGGCGGCGCGTGATGGAGGAGGGCGAGTGGAAAATCCTCTCCGAGGCCGTGTCGCTCTACTGCGCGGGCAAGCTGTCTGTCCACGGCAATCGCGTGGTCATCGGCAAGTGAATATACTATACGAAATAGGGGGAGCGTGACCGCTCCCCCGTTTTGTTTCGGGGCGTGTCAGCACTCCCCGTTTTTTGATTATTCAAACACGTATTCGTGCAGCTTGTTGAGCGCGAAGGTGAGCTGGTCGGCGTCGACGCGGACGGAGGCGTAGCCCTCGCCCATGCGCCCGCCGCGCACGTGCACACCCGCGTCCGTCAGCATGGCGGCAAGCTCCGGCAGGGTGTGCGAGCGGCAATCGCGCCCCACAAGCGTGACAAACGCCCCCTCGGCATCGCGCGTGACCCCGGCAAAGGCCGGGCGCCGAGCCGGGTCAATCGGGCGCACCCACGTGCCGCCCGTGCCGCCTGCGGCGGAGAGAACGCGCAGCGGCACGGCCTTTTCAATCGCAAGCTCCACAGAGCGCGCATGCAGCACCTGCGACCCGGCGCGCGCAAGGCGCAGCATATCCGCCGGGTCTATCGCCTCGTGCCGACGCGCCGTCGGCACGAGGCGGGGGTCTGCGGTGTAAACGCCGTCGACATCGGTGTAAATCTCGCACACGTCCGCGCCCAGCGCGGCGGCAAGCGCGACCGCGCTGGTGTCCGACCCGCCGCGGCCGAGCGTGGTGACGTCGCCGTGTATGTCTATCCCCTGAAAGCCGGTCAAAACCGGGATATATCCTTCGTGCAATGCCGCCGCGAGGCGGCCGGGAAAGGTCAGCTCAAGGCGCGCATCGCCGTGGGCGGAGTCGGTGTACATGCCGCCCTGCCACCCGGCGAAGGACACGGCGCGCGCCCCGGCGGCGTTGAGCGCAATGGCCAGCAGTGCCGCCGAGCGCGCCTCGCCCGTGGCCATGAGCGCGTCAAGCTCGCGTGCACTCGGCGCGTCCTCCAGCCGCCGGGCAAGGCTGATAAGCCGGTCGGTTTCATCCCCCATTGCGGACACCACCACCGCCGTCGCCTCTCCCCTGTCGCGCGCCGCGAGCACCGTTTTCGCGGCGTTTTCGAGCTTATTCGTATCGGCGAGAGAGCTGCCGCCGAATTTTTTAACCGTTAGCATAGGCTGCCCTCCTTAAACTAAAGCAGACGGGAGCATACCCACCCCCTGTCTTACCATTATATACTGTTGTCTTATCGCGCGTGTCGGTTTAAGGGCGGGAAAAATCGGCTAAAACTACTGTGTAGGATTTTACATAGGAGGGCGGCGCGATGCAGCAGCGGGCGGGGAAATATTTCACGGCGGTCATATATTCGGCGGCGACGGTGGGCGGGATATGGCTGGGTGTGCGCTTCATTTTGCCGTGGACAGCGCCGTTTATCCTGGCGTTTTCGGCCTCGGCGCTGTTGGAAGCGCCCGTGCGCGCGCTGATGCGCCGGGGCTGGCGGCGGCGCGCGGCCTCCGCCGTGCTGACGCTGGCGCTGTTGGGGGCGCTGGCATATCTCGCCGTGGCGCTGACGCTCAAGGGCGCGGAGTCGGCGGCGCGCTTTGCCCGCGAAGTGCCCGCGCTGATGCACTCGGCGGGAGAGGGCTTGAGCGCGCTTCAATTGCGCGCGGCGTTATATGCCGCCAACGCGCCGGAGGGCGTGGCGGAATACCTCGCCGCCGCGTCCGAGGCGCTGACGGCCGAGCTTTATGCCCTGCCGGGGGCGCTGTCGGGCCGGGCGGTCGACCTTGCCGCGCGCGCCGCGCAGGAAACGCCGAACGCGCTGCTGTTCGTCGTGACCGCGGGGATAGGCAGCTATTTCATCTCCGCGTCATATCCGCGCGTGACTGCGTTTCTCGCCATGCAGCTGCCGGAGGGGCTGCGCCGCCGTCTGGAGGGCGTGGGGCAGAATCTGCGCGCAAGCTTCGGCGGGCTCGTGCGCGCCCAGCTCATGCTCTCGGCAATGACGTTTTTCGAGCTTCTGCTGGGCTTTCTCGCGCTGGGCGTGAAAAGCGCGGCGGCCGTCGCCGCCGTGACGGCGCTGGTCGACGCGCTGCCGGTGTTCGGCACGGGGATTGTGCTTTTGCCGTGGGCGGCGTATTCGCTGCTGCTGGGCGATGTGCGCCGGGCGCTGGGGCTGGCGCTGTGCTGGGGCATAGTCAGCCTTGTGCGCAGCTGCGCGCAGGCCAAGCTCCTCGGCGACCAAATCGGGCTTGACCCCGTGGCGTCGCTGTTCGCGGTGTACGTAGGGTGGAAGGTCTGGGGCGTGTGGGGGATGCTGCTCTTCCCCGTCCTCCTCGTCACCCTCCGCCAGCTCAACGACCGCGGCGTGATAACACTGTGGAAAAGCTGAACACAAAAAATCACCCCCGCGTTGCATAAACGCAGGGGTGATTGCCGTTATATCTCAGAACACGCCGGCGGCTTGGAAGGCCGGGATGAGCTGTTGGGTGATGTAATCGGTGTAGAGAGTAATGCCGTATTTATTGTCCAGCACGGCGAAGATGCGCGCGGAGTCTGCGCCGGTGATGAAGCCTACGCCTATGCACACCGCGCCGAGCAGCAGCGCCGCGAGCACTATCACAAGCACTATATACCAGCCTTTTTTCATGCCGCAGGCACCTCCTTATAGCACCATTTCCCGCCGAGCTTGATTATCGCGTTGATAAAGCCCGCGATTGCCCCGCCGACAAGCCACGCAAACAGCCACAAAAACAGCAGCCCCAGCGCCAGCGTGACAAGCGCCACGCCCAGCACGACCATGACGTCGGCAAATATCGTGAACGCGCCGAATGCGGACGAGAGCGCCATTATGCCCAGCACAACCGCGCCAACCGCCATCAGCAGGAAGAAGAGCGTCGGAATGAGCAAGATGAGCACGCATATCGCCACGACGGGCACCGCCGCAATGACATAGAGCAGCAACAGCCACACTATCGGCTTTTTCTCCGTGATGTCAACGGCCTCGGCCATCACGGCCTCATTGCGCCGCGCCGGGGGCGCGGATGCGCTCTTTTTCACCTTTTCCGCGTTGGGGCGGGGTGCGGGCGCGCTTTCATTTTCTGCGCTCACGGCCTCGGCGGGTTTGCCCTCGGCCTCATCGAGTGCGCCGTCGGCAATGGAGAATTCGGAAAGGAACGCGTCGACATCGTCAACCTCGTCTCCCCCGGCCGCCACATCGGCCTGAACGTCGGCCGAGGGCGCGGCGGACTCGGCGACCTCGGCGGCGTCGTCATCGGAAAGGATCACGGCCTCGGTTGCAAGCGGTGCGCTCTCCGCCTCGGCGGCGGGGGCGACGGCGGCGTCACTCTCGGTGGGGTGCACACCGTCGAAAAACAGGCTGAACTGATCCGCCGGGACTTTCGGCGCGGCCACGCCGCGCTCATAAGCTTCCTCGGCCAAGCCCTCAATCGCGAGGACAAAGTCGGGCGTGCCCTCATCGTCGTAATATTCATCGTCTCTCGACTGGGTGTCCACCTGAAGCTTGCGTTCACGCGCGTTGTAGGCGCGCGCGATTATGACCGCCTGACGCGTGGGCGAAACGAGGAAGGACAAAAGCGCCTGCTCATCGCTCGCAGTGTCAAACAGCTCGCTGTACATTTCAAGCGCGGTCTGCCTGTCCTCATCGTACATGAAGGTCAGAAGCTTTGCAAGCTCGGTCAAAAATTTTTGTTTATTTATCTCAGTCACCTCCGAGTGTGTCAAAATCAATGCATACCATAGCTGACGAGAGTCGAACACCTATCGCCTGTCAGCGTCCCTTATCGGCGCTTTTTGCCCTTTTCGTCTTGATGGGCGTCAGCCCATCTGCACCTCAAAAGACAAAAATCACTCGATAATTGCCGGCTGACAGGTGCTTTGCAGTTTAGCAGGTGCAGATTTTCGTACAGACGAGGCAAAGACCGCAGGGAATACTTGATGTATTCCCAAGGGCTTTAACGAAGTATGGGCGGAAATCTGCCCTGCTAAACCGATAGGGGTTCGACTCTCGTCAACTATATTATTATACAGTTTGTGGGGCGCGAGGTCAAGCAAAATTACGCTTTTTCATATCTTGACAAAGCAAAATGGGGAATATACAATAGTACAATCCGGTTTGGTATGTCCCGCCGGTGCTATTACGACGGAGCAAGGGCTCTGGCGATTGATTGGAGAAAAGAACAATGGCAAAAGACAAAAAGGTAGAGCAGATAACCGATATGGAGGTCGACTTTGCGCAGTGGTTCACCGACGTGTGCATCAAGGCCGAGCTTGTCGACTATTCCAACGTCAAGGGGCTGTTCATTCTGCGGCCTTACGGCTACGCCCTGTGGGAAAACATTCAGGCCATACTCGACGGCATGTTCAAGCGCGACGGGCACGAAAACGTGTCCATGCCGATGCTGATTCCGGAGAGCCTGCTGCAAAAGGAAAAGGATCACGTTGAAGGCTTCGCGCCGGAGTGCGCGTGGGTCACCGTCGGCGGGAGCGAGGAGCTGCCGGAAAGACTGTGCATCCGCCCCACGTCCGAAACCCTTTTCTGCGACCATTGGAGCCACGTGGTGCACTCGTGGCGCGATCTGCCGATGCTTTATAACCAGTGGTGCTCGGTTCTGCGCTGGGAAAAGACCACGCGCCCGTTTTTGCGCGGGAGAGAATTCCTGTGGCAGGAGGGTCACACTCTGCACGCCACCGAGCAGGAGGCGCGCGAGGAAACGCTCCACCAGCTTGAGGTTTACGCAGACCTGTGCGAAAACTACCTCGCAATGCCCGTCATCCGCGGCAACAAGACCGACAAGGAAAAGTTCGCGGGCGCGGTGAACACCTACACGATAGAGTGCATGATGCACGACAAGAAGGCGCTCCAGTCCGGCACAAGCCACTACTTCGGCCAGGGCTTTGCCGAGCAGTTCAACATCACCTTCACCGACAAGGACAACCAGCAAAAGCACCCGTATCAGACCTCGTGGGGTCTCTCCACGCGCATAATCGGCGGCATAATCATGACCCACGGCGACAACAACGGCCTTGTCCTGCCCCCGCGTATTGCGCCGGTTCAGGTCATCGTGGTGCCCGTGGCGCAGCACAAGGAGGGCGTGAGCGAGAAGGCCAACGCCGTGTATGAAGCGCTCAAGGCCGCCGGCATCCGCGCCAAGATCGACGTCAGCGACAACAGCCTCGGCTGGAAGTGCGCGCAGTATGAGATGAAGGGCGTGCCCCTGCGTGTCGAGCTTGGGCCGCGCGACATCGAAAACGGCGTGTGCGTGGCCGTCCGGCGCGACAACGGCGAGAAGATAACCGTGTCGCTCGACGAGCTGGAAACGCGCATCCCCGAACTGCTCAATGACGTTCAAGCCGGGCTTTACGCCAAGGCCAAGGCGAATCTGGACGAGCACACCTACCCCGCATACTCCCTCGAAGAGGCCAAGCAGCTCCAGCAGGAGAAGGGCGGCTTCATCAAGACCATGTGGTGCGGCGAGCTGGCCTGCGAGCTGGCAATGAAGGAGCAGGCGGGCATGTCCTCGCGCTGCATCCCCTTTGAGCAGGAAAACCTCGGCGAGGTCTGCGCCTGCTGCGGCAAGCCCGCCAAGCACATGATCTACTGGGGCGTGGCGTATTAAAGCAACCTCATCACCATCGGCACAGCCAAATCGGCTGTGCCGATTTTTGTCATTGTGTTCACCCGTTCCTCATGCTTTGCATCTAATTTATTCGTATATTTCAGGTCAGTCGGCGTGAAAAACGGCGTTTTTTTGCGCCGATTTCGCGCGGCGTGAGATTTGAAACGAATAAACGCATATTATTTGATTGAAAAGCATAGAAAAAAGTGTTATTATATCACGGAAACAAACAAGAAAACGGAGGTGAAAGAATGGAAGAGACGAGCAATGTGCTATTTTCCTTAGGGCCGATAGAAGTGACCGGCACGGTCGTGACAATTTGGATAATCACCGCGATTTTGACGCTGCTTTCGATTTTGGCCACGCGCAACATGAAGGATGAGCCGGGGCTGCTGCAAAATCTGGCCGAGCAGGCCGTCGGCAAGCTCCATTCCTACTTCAGCGACATTCTCGGCACGCACTTGACGGACAAATATTTCCCCGTGCTTGCCACGCTCTTTATCTTCATCATTGTCAGCAACTATTCCGGTCTTCTGCCCGGCGCGGGGCACTTCAACGCCTTCAAGGTGCCGACGGCGAGCCTGTCGGTCACGGCGGCTCTGGCCATAGTCGGGTTTTTCACGATTCACACGGTGGGCGTGAAAGAGCGCGGGTGGAAAGGCTATCTCAAATCGTTTTTGAGCGTGATGCTGCCGCTGACGCTGGTTGAACAGCTTGTGCGCCCGTTCTCGCTGGCGCTGCGTCTGTTCGGCAACCTCTACGGTGAGGAAATGGTCACGGAGAATCTGTACACCATCTTCCCCGTGCTCGTGCCGCTCGTGATGAACGTGCTGAGCTTGCTGTTCTGCCTGATTCAGGCGCTTGTTTTCACGATGCTGCTGTCGATTTACATCGGCGAGGCGGCAGAGGAAGAATAATCAACAAACCATTATTATAAAGGAGATAAAACAATGGATATCACCAACGGACTTATCGCACTCGCCGCGGCTTTGGCCATGGCCGTCAGCACCATTGCCCCCGCCATCGGCCAGGGCTTGACCGCCTCCAAGGCCATGGAGGCCATCGCCCGCCAGCCCGAGGCCGCCAAGGACATTCGCTCCACGCTCATCCTCTCCCTCGGTCTTATGGAGGCGCTGACCATTTACGGCCTGCTCATCGCGTTCATGCTGGTGGCCAAAATCGTCTGATTGGCAGGGCTTTGCCGGGCTTGACCCGGCAGGGCGCGCACCCCGCTGACCGCTTGCGCGGCGCGCGCCGATATTCCAAAACGCGGCGAAGGAGATAAATATGCTGAGCATCAATATTTCAGAGCTTGTTCTCACCATTATAAGCTTCTTCCTTTTGCTGTTTCTGCTCAACAAGTTTCTGTACACCCCCGTGCTGAAGTTCATGCGCGAGCGTCAGGCGCGCATTGACGCGGGCAACGAGTCCGCCCGCCTTGCCCAAAGCGAGGCCGACGAGCTTTCCGCGCGCATCGACGGCGAAAAGAACGCCAAGCGCGACGAGGCCAAGGCGCTCATCGCCGCGCAGCGCGCCGAGGAGAGCAAGGCCGAGAGTGACCTCGCCAAAGCGCTCCACGCGCAAAGCGCCAAGGACAGGCGCGACGCCAAGGCGCGCATCGACGCCGAGGCCGCAGACATCTCCGCGCAGCTTGACGCGGAGAAGGACGCGCTCGCCCGCGCTCTCGCAGAGAGGCTCATCGGCCGGGATTGAAACGGAAATCACACTGAAAACAGCAGAAAGGAGGGGCAGATAAGCAATGTTTGAATGGAATATATTTTATAATCTCATCAACTTCGGCATTTTGGGCGCGGGGCTTTACTTTGTCGGCAAGCCCATCGCGCAAAAAACCGTAAAAGACTATAAGGATGATATCGCCGATAAGCTCAAAGGTGCAGACAAGGCCGCCGAGGCCGCGAAAGCGACCCGCGCCTCACTCGGCGCAATTGAGGCCGAGGGCAAAAAGGAATGCGCGGCCATACTCAGCCGCGCCAACGATGAGCTTGCCGCGCTCGCGCGGCAAAGCGAGGCCGAGCGCGCGCGTCTGCGCGATGCGGCCGGCGCCGAGGAGGAAAGCCGCCTTGAACAGCTTCGCTTTGACATGCAGCGGCGCATAAACGCCGAGGCCGCCGAAACCCTCACGAGGGCGGCGGCGGACATTCTGCGCACGGCAAGCGCAAGCGACAAAGCCGCGCTGACCGCGCGGTTTATACAAGACCTGCCCGAAAAGCTGGCCTTGCAGCAAAGTGACAAGGTTCAGCTCGCCGCAGGGCGCGAGCTGAACGTGACCATAACCGGCTCGGATTCCTTGAGCGAGGCCGAGGCCGACGCAATTGCCGCCGTCATTGAAGAGAAGTTCGGCGCGGAGGACGTGAACATCACCGTCGAGCGCGACGAGGCCGTCATCGCGGGCGCGCGCGTGGCCGTGGGCGACACGGTTTATGACGGCACGGCGCAGTCCATGCTCAACGCCGCCAAAAAATCCGTCGCCGAGTGCGAGGGCGACGGCGATATGCTCGCGCTCATGCGCGAAAAGCTGGCCAACGCCGCCACGGGCATTGACGTGTTCCAGTGCGGCACCGTCACCACACTCTCCGACGGTATATGCCGCGTGTCCGGTCTGGCCGACGTCATGGCCGGCGAGCTTTTGGAGTTTGAGGGCGATTTGCGCGGCATGGTGATGGACTTGGAGAAGGACGACGTGGGCGTCGTGCTTCTGGGCGATTATGACGAGGTGCAGGAGGGCGACACCGTCCGGCGCACGGGGCGCATAATCGAAGTGCCCGTGGGCGAGGCGCTGCTCGGCCGCGTGGTTGACTCTCTCGGCCGCCCGGTGGACGGCAAGGGCAAGCTGCGCACCACCGAGACCCGCCCCATCGAAAACCGCGCGCCCGGCGTCATCGAGCGCAAGAGCGTTTCCGTGCCGATGCAGACGGGCATCAAGGCCATTGACGCGCTCATTCCCATCGGGCGCGGTCAGCGCGAGCTGATAATCGGCGACCGCCAAACCGGCAAAACCTCCATCGCGCTCGACACCATCATCAACCAAAAGGGTCAGGACATGATCTGCATCTATGTCGCGATAGGGCAGAAAGAGTCCACCGTGGCAAGCTTCGTCGACAAGCTCAAAGAGCACGGCGCAATGGACTATACCATCGTCGTGTCCGCGACGGCGTCTCAGCCCGCGCCCATGCTCTACATCGCCCCCTACTCCGGCGCGGCCATGGGCGAATACTTCATGTACAAGGGCAAGGACGTTTTGATTGTCTACGACGATTTGAGCAAGCAGGCCGTGGCATACCGCGAAATCTCGCTCCTGCTGCACCGCCCGCCCGGACGCGAGGCATACCCCGGCGATGTGTTCTACCTGCACTCAAGGCTGCTTGAACGCGCCGCGCGTCTTTCCGACGAGCTCGGCGGCGGCAGCATGACGGCGCTGCCCATCATCGAAACGCAGGCCGGTGACATCTCCGCCTACATACCCACAAACGTCATCTCCATCACCGACGGTCAGATTTTCCTCGAAACCGACCTTTTCAACGCCGGTGTGCGCCCGGCGGTCAACGTGGGGCTTTCGGTGTCCCGTGTCGGCGGCAGCGCGCAGCTGGGCGCGATGAAGCAGTTTGCGGGTCGGCTGAGAATGGACTTGGCGCAGTACAGAGAGCTGGCCGCGTTTTCGCAGTTCGGCTCCGATCTCGACAAGGCCACGCGCGACACGCTCCACCGCGGCGACAGAATGACCGAGCTTTTGAAGCAGCCGTGCTACGCGCCTATGAGCGCAGCCGATCAGGTCATCTCCATTTTCGCCGCGTCCGAGGGCTATGCCGACGACGTGGAGGTCGCGGACATCGCGCAGTTTGAGCGCGAGCTCGTCAGCTACATCAACGCGCACTACCCGGCGATTAAGGGCGAGATTATGAGCGGCAGAAAGCTCTCCGCCGACACCGTGGCGCAGCTGCGCGCCGTGATTGAGGCTTTCAAGGCAGAATAAACAACCTCCCGTGCGGGCATTTTGACCCGCACGGGGCAAATAAGCGAAACAGGAGGTGGGGCATATGGCAAATATGCGCGCAATCCGCACAAGGATAAAAAGCATAGAGAGCACGCGGCAGATCACGAAGTCCATGAAAATGGTTTCCGCCGCCAAACGCCGCCGCACGCAGACGGCTGTGGCAAATCTCCGAAGCTTCAGCGACAAAAGCCGCGCTGTCCTCGCTCACCTTTCAGGGCGCGCCTCCGGCGCGAATAACCCCTTCCTCACGCCGCGCGGCGAGATAAAACGCCGGTGCTACGTCATTTTCGTGGGCAACCGCGGTCTTTGCGGGGTGTATAACTCGGCGCTGGCGCACTATGCCCAAGAGCAAATCGCCGCCGACGGCGGCGAGGGCTTCGCGGTGACAGTGGGGCGCTGGGGCAAAGAAGGCTTTGCCTCCGCCGGGCTTGACATCCGCCGCACGTTCGACGAGATGAGCGACACCCCCGGCGCATCCGACGCGGGCGAGCTGACGGAATACCTCAAGGGGCTTTATCTCTCCGGCGAGGCCGACGAGATTGTGCTGATATACCAGCAGTTCAAGTCCGTTTTGTCGCAGACTCCGGGGCGCATGACGCTTCTGCCCGTGCCGCCGCAGGAGGCCGGAAACAGCACCGGCGATTACATTTTCGAGCCCGACGAGGAGAGCGTGCTGTCCTCGCTTGTTGAGCTTTATATCTCCAACGCGGTCTATTCCGTGCTGTTGGAGGCCAAGGCGGGTGAGCACTCGGCGCGCATGACGGCCATGACCGCCGCCACCGACAACACCGAGGAGCTTATCTCCTCCCTCACCCTCGAGCTCAACCATGCAAGACAGGCGGCCATAACCACCGAAATCTCCGAGATTGTCGGCGGCAGCGCAATGCTTTGATTCCCCCGCAATTCCCCTTTCACCCAGGCAGACGGGGCTACACCCGCCGCAACGCCCGTCTGCCCAACAACAGGAGGTTGAATACATGGTAAACGGCATCGTCAAAAAGGTCATCGGACCTGTTGTTGACGTTCAGTTCCCGGCGGGTCAGCTGCCGGAATTATATAACGCCATCGAGGTCACCCGCCCCGACGGCGGCAAAACTACGCTTGAGGTCGTGCAGCAGGTCGGCGACGGCACCGCAAGGTGCATCGCCCTTGCCTCGACCGACGGCATATCCCGCGGCACAGTGGCCGCGGACACGGGCGCGGCAATAACCATGCCCGTGGGCGAGGCAACCCTCGGCCGCATGTTCAACGTTGTCGGCGAGCCGATTGACGGCAAGGGCGAGGTCAACGCCGACTCTCACCTGCCCATCCACCGCGACGCACCGCCCTTCACCGACATCCGCCCCGCGACCGAAATGCTGGAGACCGGCATCAAGGTCGTCGACCTGCTCGCGCCCTACGCCAAGGGCGGCAAAATCGGCCTTTTCGGCGGCGCGGGCGTGGGCAAAACGGTGCTTATAATGGAGCTTATACGCAACGTTGCCTATGAGCACGGCGGATACTCCGTTTTTGCCGGTGTGGGCGAGCGCAGCCGCGAGGGCAACGACCTCTGGAACGAAATGAACGAGTCCGGCGTTATAAACAAAACCGCTCTCGTTTTCGGTCAGATGAACGAGCCGCCCGGGGCAAGATTGAGAGTTCCCCTCTCGGGTCTTACCATCGCGGAGGATTTCCGCGACAGGAGCGGGCAGGACGTGCTTTTGTTCATCGACAACATTTTCCGCTTCACTCAGGCCGGCTCTGAGGTGTCGGCGCTGTTGGGGCGCATGCCCTCCGCCGTCGGCTATCAGCCGACGCTCGCCACCGAGATGGGCGCTCTGCAAGAGCGCATCACCTCCACCAAGGACGGCTCGGTCACCTCGGTTCAGGCAATTTACGTGCCCGCGGACGACCTGACCGACCCCGCCCCCGCCACGGCCTTCGCGCACCTGGACGCCACCACCGTCCTTTCGCGCGCGATCTCCGAGCTTGGCATCTATCCCGCCGTTGACCCGCTCGACTCCACCTCGCGCATTCTCGAACCCGGCATCATCGGCAAGCGGCACTACAACACCGCGCGCGCCGTTCAGGCCGTGCTTGAAAAGTACAGGCAGCTGCAAGACATCATCGCCGTGCTCGGCATGGACGAGCTCGGCGCGGAGGACAGAGCCACCGTCAACCGCGCCCGCCGCATTCAGCGCTTTCTCTCCCAGCCGTTCCACGTGGCGGAAAACTTCACCGGCATGCAAGGGCGCTATGTCCGCCTTGAGGACACCATTCGCAGCTTCGAGGCCATTCTTGGCGGCGAGGCCGACGACCTGCCGGAGCAGGCGTTCCTCCTCTGCGGCGACATAGACGAGGTTTACGCCAAGCGCAAGGATTTCTGAGGGTCGGGCAATGGAAAAAAAGCTGAGACTGTGCGTCGTCACGCAGGACGCCACGCTGTTCGATTCCGATGTCGATTACGTCAATCTCCCCACCACAAACGGCTCCATCGGCATACTCACGGGGCACTGCCCCATGGTGTGCTCTGTCGGGCGCGGCGTGATTCGCTGTGCCTTCGCCGGTGAGGGCGGCGCGATGATTGACATTGCCGGCGGCATAGCCGAAGTATCAAACAACACCGTCACCGTGCTTGCCACCGAAGCAAGGGTTCGATAACTTATATAGCAAAATACACCGGGCAACGCCTATGTTGCCCGGTGTTTCGTTATTCTCTACGCCCTTATACTACGGTTACGCCCTCGGCGCTTTTCACGGCGGAG
>CAZXVA010000030.1:23488-23610 GCA_964644305.1 uncultured Oscillospiraceae bacterium | reverse complement strand
AAGAGGAAAGCGACCTGCAACCGCAGAATCAGCAACAGGGTAACCTCGACGAGGGAAAGACCGATGAGGGTACCACCGACGAGGGTAACCTCGACGAGGGTAACATCAACGAGGGTAACCTC
>CAZXVA010000030.1:0-23388 GCA_964644305.1 uncultured Oscillospiraceae bacterium | reverse complement strand
GACGAGGGTAAGACCGACGAGGGTACCACCAACGAGGGTAACCTCGACGAGGGTAAGACCGACGAGGGTAACCTCGACGAGGGTAAGACCGACGAGGGTACCACCAACGAGGGTAACCTCGACGAGGGTACCACCGACGAGGGTAACCCCGACGAGGGTAAGACCGACGAGGGTAGCACCAACGAGGGTAACACCGACGAGGGACAGTCTCCCGAAATCCTCCAGCCCACTAAAAAGCCCGGCTATCAGGTTGAGTTCACCTATAACGACAAGACCGTCATCAAAGACGGACTTCTCGGCGGTGAGCAACTTGACCTGAACGAGATTCTTACTGAGCTTGGTTTCACGACCGGCGCAACTCAGGCCAAAGGCAATGCCGACGATCTGTTCAGCGTGGCCGATGGTGAAAATGGTCTTGTTGTTGTTTCCCACAAGGCATTTACAACCGAGCACGATCTTGTTGTCGTTGTCGGTGGCGTTGAGTACACCATCAAAGTGACGGACGACGGTGCTGTTATTGATGTCAACAACAAAGCCAATTTGGAATCTGAGGCCAATGCTGCCGGTAACGGCCAGGTTATTCATCTGACAGAGGATCTTGACTTGGATACCGTAACTGGTGATAAGTGGGTTGCTCTTGGCTCTGACGATGATAGCGCCGAAAGAGAAATCATTATCGACCTTGGTGGTCATACCATCAAGAGAGCTAATGGATTAAGTGCTTTTTATATCAAGGGCAATAGCACCTACACTCTGAGAAACGGTACAGTGATTGGAAAATTCGGTATTGACGGTAATGCAGTAGTTAACTTGGAAAAAGGCCTTACTATTGAAGGGATTGTAGTCCTTCAAGGGTCTTCTTCAGTTAATATTTACGGCGAAGTCGACGCCACCAACTACTATTATAAAGGTGACACTTTCGCTGCCGTATCCACTAATGGCTCTAAAGGTTATGAGGGTACAAGTATCGTGATACACGATGGTGCTGAAATAACCCATGGTAAAGATGTTGCGGTATATCTGCCCAACGGTACTCTGACTGTCAAAGGCGGTACTATCACCGGCACAACTGGTATATATGTCAAGGGCGGCAAACTTACCCTTAATGGTGGCACGGTCATCGGCAATGGTGCAGCTGCTTCTTACAATCCTCTCACAGAGGGTTGCCAATCCACCGGTGACGCTATTGTTGTCGAATACAACGCAGCTGGCTACAACCCAATAGATGGGCTTTATCTGAGCAATGGTACTGTCAGCAGTGCAAACGGCAAGGCTCTTGGCGTCTACAAGGGCAATAGTACTGACCCGAACAAGCAGAATGATGACAAAAATCCCGAGGTTAACGGCGGTGTCTACTCCGACGATTCTGTCGAGGACTACATCGACAAGAACGAGGTCATCATCGGCACTTCCGGCGACAAGTATCTTGTTGGCGAAGATGTTGTCAATGCACTCTTGGCCGGCGAGACTATCGAGCTGACGAATTATCCTGAGCAGTTCGACAATGTCACCCTGCCTATTGAGTTCCCCGACGGTGCAACCGTCATCAACAAGACCGGCAGAGACATCATCATTCTCGGCATTCCCCTTAAGAACGGCGAGAGCATGACCATTGTTGCTCCCACTGCCACCACCGGCGAAGTGCTTTTTGCAAAGTACTATGTCGTTGACGGCAAGGGTCAGGAATGGACGAAGGGCAGCGCAGACGGGCTGAAGTTCGAGCTGAACTCCGACAAGGTTGTCAAGGTTCTCATTGACGGCGTTGAGGTTGAGTTCACGGTCGAAAACGGCGAAATCGTCATCGCGGCCGAGGTTCTTGAGGCTCTCGAAGCGGGCGAGCACGAAATCGAGTTCGTCTTTGACGACGGCAGCTGCAAGACCGAGTTCATCATCAAGTAATTTTCCCAAGCATACACGGCGTTTCCCCATGCGGGGAAAGCCAAATAAAATACATGACAATTCCGCGTGTCTCAGCGCGGATGGCGGCAATCGGCAGATGGTGACACCTGCCGTGGCGATAACCCCCGGAGACTGCCGAGAGCAGCCACCGGGGGTTCACATTTTTATATTCGGTTCATTTGCCCTTGATGATGTTGTTCGCTTTCATCACCAGGTGCAGTGCAAGGCGCATTCTGCGCCGGATTAAAAAGTGCAGCAGCTTATACTTCCGGCTCATGCCGCGGACATAGCGGTTTTGTTCATAATTCGGGAATTTCGCGATAAAATCGGCGTAGAGCTTGTCCTGCACGTCGCTTTTCATGTCGGCGAGGTTGACGCGGGTGCAGGCGGCGATGACCTGATTATAAAACGCCGCGTATTCAAGCTGTTCAAAATATTCCTCATACAGCCCCTCTTGGCGAAAAGCGTCCAGCATCGCGTCCACCGCCGGGATTATTTCGAGGTTGCGGGCTGTGTTTTTGTTGTTGGTGATAGACCCGGCGCGCTGGAGATAGTTGTGCCACGGGCGGTGCACCGACAGCATTTTTTTCGCCTTGATGTATAGATGCGGCGTGACGTACATGTCCTCATACCACACGCGGCCGGGGTAGTATATGCCGTTTTCGGTGAAAAGCGAGCGGCGATAAATCTTGTTCCATGCCGAGGGCATTTCAAACAGCAGCTCCGGGAAGCTGTCCAGCGTGAACTCGCCCTCGATTGAGCAGCCGTGAATATATTTGAGCAGCCGCCCGTCCTCGTTGACGGAGCGAATGTCGAAAAAGCACATGTCAAAGTCCTGCGACAGGGTTTCCATCATCTCCGGCAGGGCGTTTTCGGCGAGATAATCGTCGCTGTCGAGAAAGAGAATGAACTCGCCGCGCGCGTTGTCAATGCCGATGTCGCGCGCCGTGCCGAGGCCGCCGTTTTCCGTGGTGATGACGCGCACAAGGCCGGGGTAACGCGCGGCATACTCCGCGCAGATTTCCCCTGAGGAGTCCGTTGACCCGTCATTCACCAGCACGATTTCATATCCGCCGAGCTCGGGATAGAGCACCGAGTCCACGCACTTGCGCAAATATCCCTCCACGTTGTAAACCGGTATCATTACTGTCAGCTTTGGCATTTTGCAACCTCCACGGCGGAAATTTTACAGACAGTTTACCACACATGCCGCCCCGTTTCAAGATGACAGCTTGATTTTGCGCCCTTTTGTGGTATAATAGATTGACTTTCTAGGCAAATTGATTGGAGCGTAGCATATATATGAGCAAACCGAGAAGAAAGCTGACCCCGGAGGATATACAAGCGCTGGAGCAGAAAAAGCGCAGCAACGCGTATGACTGGATTCAATGCCTTGCAAGCGCGCTCATCGTGTGCGTGGTGATTTTCATTTTCTTTGTCCGCGTCATTGACGTCAAGGGCACGTCCATGTACCCCACGCTCAACAATCAGGACAAGATGCTCGTTTCCGATTTGTTTTATAAGCCCAAGGTCGGCGACGTCGTGGTGTTCACCAAGGACGAATATGACCCCGACAAGGCGCTCGTCAAGCGCGTCATCGCCACCGAGGGGCAGGAGATCAACATCGACTTTGACCTGGGCATAGTCTATGTTGACGGGCAGGCCATCGAGGAGGATTACATAAACGAGCTGACCACCACCAAGCTCGACTTCATCGGCCCGCAAACCGTGCCGGAGGGGTGCGTGTTCGTCATGGGTGACAACCGCAACATGTCCACCGACAGCCGCAAAAGCGAAATCGGCATGGTCGACAACCGCCTCATCATCGGCAAGGTCTATTGCGTCATCTTCCCGTTGACGTCCTTTGGCGAGGTGAGCTGATGCAGGATAACGGCTTTGAAAAAATGAACATCCAGTGGTTTCCCGGCCACATGACCAAGGCACAGCGCATGATAGAAGAAAATGTCAAGCTGGTTGACGCCGTGTGCGAGATTATCGACGCGCGCATCCCGCGCGCCAGCCGCAACCCGGACATTGACCGCCTCGCCGCCGGAAAGCCCCGCCTCGTCATCCTCAACCGCACCGACCTTGCCGACGCCGAGCTTACAAAGCGCTGGCGCGAATGCTTTGAGCGGCAGGGGCTGTCCGTTTTGGAAACGGACGCGAAAAGCGGCAGGGGAGTGAACGGCTTCGTCCCCGCCGTGCGCCGCCTCTTGGCGGATAAACTGCGCGAGTATGAGCAAAAGGGTCAGGTCGGCCGCCCGCTGCGCGTGATGATTCTCGGCATTCCCAACGTCGGCAAGTCCACGTTCATCAACAAGGTCGCCGGGCGCAAGGCCGCCGTCGCCGGGGATAAGCCCGGCGTCACGCGCGGCAGACAGTGGATCAGCATTGACCGCTCGCTTGACCTTCTCGACACACCGGGCATACTCTGGCCGAAGTTCGATTCGCAAGAGGTGGGCGAGCTTTTGGCCGTCACCAACGCGATAAAGGCCGATGTCATCGACAAAGAAACCCTCGGCGCAAACTTTATGCTCAGACTCCGCAGGCTCTATCCCCAAGCGCTCACAGAGCGCTATAAAATCGAGCCGGACGATGAAATGAACGGCTATGAGCTGCTGGAAGCGGCGGCGAAAAAGCGCGGCTTTCTCGTCTCGCGCGGCGAATATGACATTGAGCGCATGGCAAACACCCTCCTGACCGAGTATCACGACGGCAAGCTCGGCCGCCTGACACTGGAGATGCCCGATGAATGATCTTTGGACGCTTGAAAACGAGCTTTATGACAGCGGCATAAGCCCCTTGTGCGGCGTGGATGAGGCCGGGCGCGGCCCGCTGGCCGGGCCTGTGTGCGCCGCGGCGGTGATTCTGCCGCGCGGCATCGACATTCCCGGCTTGAACGACTCCAAAAAGCTCAGCGAGAAAAAGCGCGAGGCGCTTTATGACGTGATTTGCCGCGAGGCCGTGAGTTACGGCATCGCCTTTGCCACGGTTGAGGAGATAGAGCGGCTGAACATATTGCAGGCGACATTTTTGGCCATGAACCGCGCCATCGCGGCGCTCGCCGTCGCGCCGCAGCTCGCCCTCATCGACGGCAACCGCAGCTCCGGCATCGAAGTGCCGTCCCGCTGTGTCATCAAGGGCGACGCCACCTGCGCCGATATCGCCGCCGCGTCCATCCTCGCCAAGGTCACGCGTGACAGATACATGCTGGAGCTTGACGAAAAATACCCGCAGTACGCCTTTGCCAAGCACAAGGGTTACGGCACGGCGCTGCACTATGAGCGCTTGCGCGAATACGGCGCGAGCGAGGTGCACAGAATGAGCTTTTTGAGAAAGATGCACTGATGAACACGAAACAGCTTGGCCGCTTCGGCGAGGAGCAGGCCGCGAAGTTCCTGCGCAAAAAGGGCTATCGCATAGTCGAGATGAATTATACCTGCCGCTTGGGCGAGATTGATATAATCGCGGAAAACCGTGATTTCATCGTTTTTGCCGAGGTCAAGCTGCGCAAAAACGCCGATTTTGCCGAGGCGCGCGAATTCGTCACCCGCTCAAAGCAGCGCAAAATCATCGCCACGGCGCAGCTGTGGCTGACGGCCTACACCGGCGAAAAGCAGCCGCGTTTTGACGTCATCGAGGTCTATGCGCCCCAAGGCGCGCGCGGCGAGCTGACCATCAATCAGATCGAAAACGCGTTCATGTGATAATGATTTGATTATAATTTTTGATTATAATATGTAAGCGCGCATTAGCGCGCTCTTCAGCAGTCGCAGCAAGTGCCGCGCGGGCAGAAGGTCGAGCAATAGGTCTCGCCCTTGGTGCAGGCCTTTTCGTTCTGCACGCTTATCTTGGCCGCACTGCAATGGCAGTCAATGGTGTTGTACTTGCAATTGGTCACGTCGCAAGCCACGCCGGGGTTGCCCCCGCATTTTTTCTCGCTCATGGTTTTGCCTCCTCAAATGATATGGGTTCGGCATTATTCTTTGCGCTGTGAGCAGTTTTATTCCGTTGAAAGTGAGGTTGACATGGCTCTTTACGCAATCGGCGATTTTCATCTCGCCCTCGGCATGGACAAGCCCATGGACGTGTTCGGCGAAAAATGGGCAAACCATGAAGCCAAGCTCAAATCCGCGTTTTCCGCCCTGACGGACGATGATGTCACCGTCCTTTGCGGCGATTTGAGCTGGGCGATGAGCATGGAATCGGCGCGCGAGGATTTTCTCTTTGTCAACTCTCTCCCCGGCAAAAAGCTCATCATAAAAGGCAATCACGACTATTGGTGGAGCACCGCCGCCAAGGCCGAGCGTTTTTTCGCCGAAAACGGCATTGACAGCATCGGCATCATCCACAATAATTTTTTCCCTTACGGCGATTATGCCCTCTGCGGCACTCGCGGGTGGTTTTTCGAGGAGGAAAAGGGCGGCGAGCATGACAAAAAGATAATGCGCCGCGAGATAATGCGCCTTGAAGCCTCGCTCAACGCGGCAGGGGACAGGGAGAAGCTGGTCTTCCTCCATTATCCGCCCGTGTTTCTCAATTATGAGTGCCCGGAGATATTGGAGCTTTTGAAAAAGCACAATGTGCGATTGTGCTGCTATGGCCATATCCACGGCAAAGCGTGCCGCTGTGCCTTCAACGGGTGGAAAAACGGCACGGAGTACCGCCTCGTTTCGGCTGATTTTGTCAATTTCACCCCCGTCAGGCTGGCGGATTGAGCAAAAAATTAAAATATACTGCAAATAGTCATTGATTTTATGAAAGAAATCTGCTAATATATCCAAGGTTATGCACATATAGAGGAGGAAATCAACCATGATTCTCAAGAACGTAGAAAAGAAAGAAAATAATTCCGCGGCATTTCAGGTCGAAACCGACAAGGCCGAGTTTGAAGCGGCTGTCAACAAGGCTTATCTGAAATCCAAGAGCAATATATATATTCCCGGCTTCCGCAAGGGCAAAGCGCCCCGCGCAGTCGTCGAGGGCATGTACGGCGCAGAGGTGTTCTATCAGGACGCGCTTGATGAGCTTGCCCCCACCGCATTCGAGTTCGGCCTCAATGAGTCCGCGCTGAGAATGGTCGGCTCTCCCGCCATCTCCGATGTCAACGTCACCGATGAGCGCACCGCGTCTTTCACCTTCGACATCACCCTCTACCCCGAAGTCACCCTCGGCCAGTACAAGGGTCTTGAGGCCGAAAAGGACGCCGTTGTCGTTGACGACGCCAAGGTCGACGAAGAAATCAGCGCCGTTCGCCGCCGCAATGCGCGCATGCTCCCCATCGAGGATCGCGCCGCCGCTATGGGCGACACCGCCAACATCGACTTCGACGGCTACCTCAACGGTGAGCGCTTCGACGGCGGCAAGGCAGAGGGCTATGACCTTGAGCTTGGCTCCAACTCCTTCGTCCCCGGTTTTGAAGAGCAGGTCGTCGGCATGTCCGTCGGCGAGGAGAAGGACATCAACATCACCTTCCCCGCGGATTACGTCGAGGATCTCGCCGGCAAGGACGTCGTTTTCAAAATAAAGCTCAACAGCCTCACCGCCCCTGAGCTGCCCGAACTCGACGACGAGTTTGCCAAGGATGTTTCCGAGTTTGACACTCTGGATGAATACAAGGCCGACGTGCGCGCCAACCTCGAAAAGACCGCCACCGAGCAGTCCGAGAACAAGTTCCGCACCGATATTCTCCGCCAGGCTTGCGACAACCTCGTTGTCGACATTCCCGCCGTCATGGTTGAGGACAAGCTTGAAGAGATGATTCGCGGCTACGCCGCCAATTACGGCCTCACCGACAGAAACATCCCCCTTGACAACCTCAAGCAGATGATGGGTCTTGACGACGATACTCTCGGCGCAAATCTCCGCCCCGCCGCCGAGTTCCAGGTCAAGAACGACATGCTCATCGAGGCCATTGTCAAGGCCGAGAATATCGAAATTACCGATGACGACGTTGAGGAATACCTCAAGAAGGTCGCCGAGGACGTCAACGCCACTCCCGAAGACCTCAAGAGCTACTTCGGCATCGACTTCATCAAGGAAGAGTGCAAGAAGGACAAGGCCTCCAACGTGATGTATGACAGCGCCGTCGTCGCCGCGGCAAAGCCCGCCAAGAAGACCAGAGCCAAGAAGGCCGCCGACAAGCCCGCCGAGGAAAAGACCGAGGCCGAGACCGAGGCAAAGCCCAAGGCCAAGAGAACCACCAAGGCCAAGAAGGCCGAAGCAGAGGGCGCTGAGACTGCCGAGCCCAAGGCCGAAGCAAAGCCCAAGACCACCAGAAAGAAAGCCGCCGCAAAGACCGAGGAAAAGGCTGAATAATTCTTTCGGATAAAGGATATGCTCTCTTGGACGCTGATAATTATAAGGAGAGTTTAATACAATGAGTTTAGTACCTTATGTAGTCGAACAGACCAGCCGCGGCGAGCGCTCGTATGACATTTTCTCCCGCCTTCTCAATGACAGAATCGTCATGCTTTCCGAAGAGGTCAACGACACCACCGCCAGCCTCATCGTCGCCCAGCTTCTTTATCTTGAAGCGCAAGACCCCGACAAGGACATACAGTTTTATATCAACAGCCCCGGCGGCAGCGTGACCTCCGGCCTTGCGATATATGACACCATGCAGTATATCAAGCCCGACGTTTCCACGATATGCATCGGCATGGCCGCGTCCATGGGCGCGTTTCTGCTCAGCTCCGGCGCCAAGGGCAAGCGCATCGCCCTGCCCAACGCCGAAATCATGATTCACCAGCCCTCCGGCGGCAGCCAGGGTCAGTGCACCGATATTCAGATTCAGGCCGAGCATATACTCAAAATCAAAAAGAGGCTCAACGCCATCCTCGCCGAAAACACCGGCAAGAGCGTCGACACCATCGAGGCCGACTGCGAGCGCGATTATTTCATGAGTGCCGAGGAGGCACAGACCTACGGTCTTATCGACAAGGTTATTTACAAACGCTGAACCGCAGTTGAGGTTCTTTACTGACATGGGGGAACGGTCGTTCCCCCATAGTTTTAATAATCGGATTTATATTTTTTCATTCGCGCGGCTGTGCCGCAGGGAGGTAGAGTATGGGTAAGCTTGATGACAGACGAAGCATGAGATGTTCATTCTGCGGCAAGCCGCAGGGCGCGGTTGACCGCCTCATCGCCGGAAACGGCAGCTATATATGCGATGAATGTGTGCGCATGTGCGTCGGCATTTTGGACGACGTCGGCATGTCCGCCCCCACTGTCAGCGGGTATGACGGGCTACCGCTCGTTTTTGAAAAGCTCCCGAAGCCCGTGCAGATCAAAGCGCGTCTTGACCAGTACGTCATCGGTCAGGACAAGGCGAAAAAGGCTCTCTCCGTCGCGGTTTACAACCATTATAAGCGCATATTGCATGCCAACAACACCGACATTGAGCTGCAAAAGAGCAACATTCTCCTCATCGGCCCCACCGGCAGCGGCAAGACTCTCTTTGCCCAGACGCTGGCCAAGATGCTCGACGTGCCCTTCGCCATTGCCGACGCCACCACGCTCACCGAGGCCGGCTATGTCGGCGAGGACGTGGAAAACGTCATTTTGAAGCTTTTGCAGGCCGCCGACTTCAATGTTGAGCGCGCCCAGCGCGGCATTATTTACATTGATGAGATTGACAAAATCGCCCGCAAGAGCGAAAACACCTCCATCACGCGCGACGTCTCCGGCGAGGGTGTGCAGCAGGCACTGTTGAAGCTGCTTGAGGGCACTGTGGCCAACGTCCCGCCGCACGGCGGGCGCAAGCACCCCCAACAGGAGTTTATTCACGTCGACACGACGAATATTCTCTTTATCTGCGGCGGCGCGTTCGACGGGCTGGACAAAATCATCGAAAAGCGCACCAACAAAAAAACCATGGGCTTCGGCGCGGATATCATCAGCTCAAGCGAGCGCGACGTGGGCGAAATCCTCTCCCAGGTTCAGCAGCACGATCTTTTGAAGTTCGGCATCATCCCGGAGCTTGCCGGGCGCTTGCCGGTCATCGCGTCGCTTGAATCCTTGACGCGCGAGGATCTTGTCCGCATTCTCACCGAGCCGAAAAACGCCATGACCAAGCAGTATAAGGCGCTTTTCGACTTTGACAAGGTCGAGCTTGAGTTTGAGCCGGCGGCGCTCGAAGCCGCTGCCGACAAGGCCATTGAAATGCACATCGGCGCGCGCGGCCTGCGCAGTGTGATGGAGGGCGTCATGACCGATATCATGTACTCCGTCCCCTCTGACCCCACCGTGCACAAGGTCGTTGTCACGGCAAACAGCGTCAACGGTATCGAGCCGCCGCGCGTTGAGCGCCTGAACGACAATTGATGCCCACACCCAACCTCCTGAAAGGAGAAAAAGCATGAATATAATCGAAAATGACGGCGCGATGAATCTGCCTCTGCTCGCTCTGCGCGGCCTTGCGGTTTTCCCCGGCCAGCTTTTGAGCTTTGAGGTCGAGCGCAAGGCCTCCATCGCCGCGCTCAACATGGCCGTCAGATCAAATCAGATAATTTTCCTCGCCGCACAGCGCGACCTCTCGGTCGACCTGCCGGAGGAGGACGACATATACCACGTCGGCACGATTTGCCGTGTCCGCCAGCAGATTCACCAGCCGCGCGGCGGCATGGCGCGTGTGCTGGTTGAGGGACTGAGCCGCGGCGTGGCCGAGTTTATCGACACCACGGGCGAAAGCCTCACCGCGCGCGTGCACGAGCTGCAAGACCAGCCCGAACGCGTCAGCGCCGCGCGCCGCGAGGCGCTGCTGAGAAGCTGCATGTCGCTTTATGAGGAGTATCTCTCCGCTGGCAGCGACACCGTCAGCGAGCAGATTCTGCACCTTTTGGCAAACCCCACCCCGTCCTTCGTCTCCGATTATCTTGCGCACAATTTGCACTTCTCATTGGAAGAAAAACAGGCGCTTTTGGAGGAGCTGCACCCCTGCCGCCGCCTGATGAAGCTGTCCAAGCTCATCAATGAAGAGCTCAACATTCTCTCCATCGAGAAAGAAATCAGTGACGCCGCGCAGGAGTCCATGAACCAAAGCCAGCGCGAATATTACCTGCGCGAGGAAATGAAAGCCATTCAGGCCGAACTCGGCGAGGACGGCGGCGACGGCATTGAGGACTATCGCGAAAAGATTCTCGCCCTTGCCGCGCCGGAGGAAGTGCGCGAAAAGCTGTTGAAAGAGCTGTCCCGCCTTGCAAAGCAACCGTTCGGCTCGTCCGAGGCGGCGGTTATGCGCGGGTATCTTGACGTGTGCCTCGAAATCCCCTGGGGCGTCACGACGCAGGAAACCCTTGACATTGCCAAGGCCAAAAAGCTTTTGGACGATGAGCACTTCGGCCTTGACAAGGTCAAAGAGCGCGTTTTGGAATACCTCGCCGTCAAGCAGCTTTCGCCCGATGTCAAGGGCGGCCTGCTGTGCCTTGTCGGCCCTCCCGGCACGGGCAAAACCAGCATTGCCATGAGCGTGGCGCGCGCCACGAACCGCAAGCTCTGCCGCGTCTCTCTCGGCGGCGTCCACGACGAGGCCGAAATCCGCGGCCACCGCAAAACCTACATAGGCTCTATGCCCGGCCGCATCGTCAGCGGCATCATTCAAAGCGGCAGCATGAATCCGCTCATGGTGCTCGACGAGATTGACAAGCTCGGCTCCGATTATCGCGGCGATCCGTCTGCGGCATTGCTTGAGGCATTGGACAGCGAGCAAAACTCCACCTTCCGTGATAATTTCTTGGAGCTGCCGCTGGATTTGTCGGGCGTGTTTTTCATCACCACCGCGAACACCACCGACACCATCCCCCGCGCGCTCCTTGACCGCATGGAAGTCATTGAGCTGCCCAGCTATACCGATGAAGAAAAGCTGGAAATCGCCAAGCGCCATCTTCTGCCCAAGCAGAGGAAAAAGCACGGCTTGAAAGCCTCACAGTTGAAGGTTGATGACGCGGCTCTCCGCGCTGTTATCTCCGGCTACACGCGCGAATCCGGCGTCCGCCGCATGGAGCGTGAGCTTGCCGCAATCTGCCGCAAGGCGGCATCCGGCATCGCCGAGGGCAAGTATAAAAGCCTCGCGGTCAAGCCCGCGAAGCTTCAAGAGCTGCTTGGGCCTGTCAAATTCCGCCCGGAACCTTATCGCTTTTATGATGAGGTCGGCCTCGTGCACGGTCTTGCGTACACCTCCGTGGGCGGCGAAATGCTCGACGTAGAGGCGCTTGTCACCGAAGGCACGGGCAAGCTTGAGCTCACCGGCAACCTCGGCGACGTGATGAAAGAATCCGCCAAGGCCGCAATCAGCTTCATTCGCTCGCGTGCCGATAAGCTCGGCATTGACCGTGAGTTTTATAAAAATTGCGATATCCACATTCATTATCCGGAGGGCGCAGTGCCCAAGGACGGGCCTTCTGCCGGCGTGACGACCTGCGTGGCGCTTGTTTCCGCGCTCACCGGTCGGCCTGTGCGCCATGACGTCGCCATGACGGGAGAAATCACCCTGCGTGGCCGAGTTCTGCCTATCGGCGGGCTTCGCGAAAAGACCATGGCCGCATTGAGAAACGGCGTCAAAACCGTGATTATCCCCGCCGAGAATGAGCCGGATCTAGATGAAATCGACCAAGCCGTGCGCGCAAAGCTCAGCTTCATTCCCGTCAGTTATGCCGATGAGGCGCTGGACGCCGCCCTCTTGCCCGAACGGCAAGACCACAATGCGCCCAATGTCTCCGTCGCCATGCTCCAACAGGGCGCGGACTCGCCCGCCGTCAGGCAGTGATGCGTTACGGCAATAATTCTAAAAGGAGGGCACTATGGCCACGCTGAACATGAATAAAGCGGAGTTTGTCAAATCCGCCGCGACGCCGTCGCAGTTTGTCCAAAGCTCCGTGCCGTCCGTGGCGTTTGCGGGCAAGTCGAATGTCGGCAAATCCTCCGTCATCAACTGCCTGCTCAACCGCAAAAACTTCGCCCGCGTCGGCTCTGAGCCCGGCAAAACCATCCACGTCAACTATTTTCTCATTGACGGCAAGCTCTATTTCGTCGACCTGCCGGGGTATGGGTACGCCAAGGTCTCCCGCGCCGAGCGCGAGCGCTGGGGTAAGCTCATGGAGGACTTTTTCGCCTCCGGGCTTTTCCGCCTCGGCGTCATGATAGTTGACGCGCGCCATAAGCCCACGGCGGACGATGTCACCATGGCCGAGTGGTTCAAGGCGTCCGAGTGGCCGCTCGTGGTCGTCGCCAACAAGCTCGACAAGCTCAAAAAAAGCGAAATCGAGCCGAATCTCGCCCTCATCCGCGAGACTCTTGCCCTTTCCGACGATGTGCGCATCATTCCGTTCTCCGCGCAAAAGGGTCAAGGGCGCGACGAACTGATAAAAGAGCTTACAAAGCTCGTTTGAATACGACAAATTTCAAAAAATACAAGAGCAAGGCGTTCTTGCTCTTGTATTTTTTCTCCGAATTTGATAGAATATAATCAGACCAAATTTGAGGTGAGTGAAATAGGCGCAATTCAATCAATATGGGACGGCTTTGATTTTACTTATATTCTCAGCATTTTGCTCTCCGTCGTCCCGTCGCTTGTGTGCATCACGCTCCATGAGCTCAGCCACGGCCTTGTGGCCTATAAGCTCGGCGACGACACGGCCAAGCGCGCCGGCCGCCTCACCCTGAACCCCATGAAGCACCTTGACGTTGCGGGTCTTTTGATGATGCTTGTTTTTCACGTCGGCTGGGCAAAGCCCGTGCCGGTGAACATGTTCCGCTTCAAAAACCCCAAGCGCGGCATGGCTGTCACGGCCTTGGCAGGCCCTGTCAGCAACATCATCATCGCCCTTGTGTTTTTGTTCCTTTACGGCGTGGCGTATATCCCGCTCGGCTTTTCATCGGTAGGGGGCTATTTTCTCGCCATGCTTCAGTTGACGGCGTATATCAGCCTCGGCCTCGCCGTTTTCAATCTCATTCCCATCTCTCCGCTCGATGGGTCAAAGGTGCTTTTCTCTCTCATGAGCGATGAAAAGTATTACAAGCTCATGCGCTATGAAAAATACGGCTTTGTCATCATGCTGCTGCTCGTGGCCACGGGCGCACTCGGCAAGCCTCTTTCAATCGTCATCGATTGGCTTTACGCCGCGCTTATCCCCGTTGCGCAGTGCGGCTGTGACATGGTGTATTATCTCTTTTATAAGTGAGTTTTTGATGGAAAATCCCAGTTTTCGACTTGAGGGCATTGTGCATGAAAAGGACGAGCTGCAAGACTTTGAAGGTCCGCTCAGCCTTATTCTCATGCTCCTTTCCAAAAACAAAATAGAAATCCGCGACATCAAAATTGCCGACATCCTTGACCAGTATTTGGCCTATATCGCCGAGATGCAGAGCATGGACTTGGAAGTGGCAAGCGAGTTCATCCAAATGGCGTCGCACCTGCTGTATATCAAAACCAAAACCCTCTTGACCAGCGAGGAAGAGGTGTCCGAGCTTGAAGTGCTCATCGCCTCTCTTGAACAGCTCAAAGCGCGCGACGCGCTTGCCGCCGTACAAAAAATCGCCCCGGAGCTGAAAAAGGCGTCCGAGCGTGGCATGCTTTATTTCCCCAAGCCCCCCGAACCCCTGCCCAAGGCCTCTGAGGATTATAATTACAAGCATGAGCCGGTGGATTTGCTAAAGGCGCTTCACGCGGTATACTCGCGCGGCGTGAAAATGCCGGAAACGGCCGAGCTTGAAGACGCCATTCCCCACCGCATCATCTATCCCGTCCGCGACAAAACCCGCCAAATCCTCGACCTTTTGCGAAAAGGGGACATGTCCCTCGCCGCGCTTTATCGCGACTGCGTTTCGCGCTCTGAGGTGGTTGCGGCGTTTGTCTCCGTGCTGGAGCTTTGCTCTATGGGCAGCGTTTCCGTCACGAAAAAGGCCGATGATTATCTCATCAGCTTCATCGGCGGCAACGTTGACGAAATAATTGAAAAGATAATTGAGTGATATAATGAATATTTCATCCGCAATTGAGGCGATACTCTTTGCCTCCGGTGACAGCGTGCCTATCGCGCGCCTGTCGCTCATATTGGAAGTGAGCGAGGGCGAGATTGAATACGCCGCTGCCGCCCTGAACGAAAAATACGAAACCGAACAGCGCGGTATCCGCCTTTTGAAGCTCGACAACAGTCTTCAAATGTGCTCCGCCCCGGAGTTTGCCACTTATATCACCAAAACGCTTGAACAGCGCACCCCGCCGCGCCTCAGCCAATCCGCGCTCGAAGCGCTTGCCATTGTGGCCTATTTTCAGCCCGTCACAAGGGCGTATATCGACCAGGTTCGCGGCGTGGACAGCTCATACACCGTCAGCCTTTTGCAGCAGCGCGGCCTCATCGCCCCCTGCGGGCGGCTCGACGCACCCGGCCGCCCGGCGGTCTTCGGCACGACGGACGTGTTTTTGCGCACCATGGGTGTCAGCTCTCTTGATGAGCTGCCCACTCTGCCGGACATGACCTCCGGCGAGGGCATCGAGCAGCTTCAAAATGCGATTGAGCTGTTGCAAAACAAGGACTCTCAGCAGATAAGCTTCAACGAAGTTACAATAGATTCGACCGAGGAGTGATGTAATTGCTTGCCCTGAAAATCATCGGCATAATCGTTGCGATCATCGCGCTCATCATGCTCATACCCGTCGGCGCGGATATCAGCTATATCGGAGGGCAATTCGGCCTGTCTGCGAAAATGTGCGGCGTGCTGCTTCAGCTTTTCCCCAAGCCCGAAGTTGACCCCAACGCCCCGAAAAAAGAGAAAAAGCCGAAGAAGCCGAAAAAAGAAAAAAAGAAAAAAGAACCCAAGTCCGCCGAGAATGCCGACGGTGAGAAAAAACCCAAGAAAAAGCTGAAATTGAGCTTCACCAAGGAAGAAATATTCTCCCTTGTGCAAAAGGTTTTGCGTCGCTTCGGCCGCTTTGGACGAAAGTTCCGGGTGGATCGCTTCCTCCTGCACTACATTGCCGCGGGGGATGACCCGTATAACACCGCCGTGACCTATGGCTATGTCAACGCCGCACTTTCCACCCTCGCCCCCATGTGCCGCGAGCGCTTTGACGTGAGCGACTGCGACGTGTGGACGGACATTGACTTTTCCAAAGAAAAGCTGGAGATTGACTTCGCCGTCGCGTTCAGCATCCGCATCGGCGCGTTCTTCGGCCTCATCTTCGGCATAGCCGGCAGCGCACTGGGCATACTCATCAAAAACCAGTGCCGTCTCCTCGGCGAAAAGCTGTTCCACGGCAAAGAAAAGAAAGTTGACGACACTCCCGTCGTTGATATAGAAATGGAAAAAGAAAATAATATACAGGCATAGGAAAGGATGAACTCAAATGGATAACAACCCTATCAGCCAGCTCATGCAGACCACCATGGAGAACGTGAAAAACGTCCTCAAAGTTGACACCGTTGTCGGCGACCCGATAATCACGCCCGACGGCATCACCCTCGTCCCCATCTCCAAAATCAGCCTCGGCTTCGGTGGCGGCGGCGTGGAATTCAACAGCAAGAAGAACGGCGCCGAGCGCCCCTACGGCGGCGGCAACGCCACCGGCGTCAAAATTGAGCCGATCGGCTTCCTTGTCATCAAAGAGGGCACGGTCAGAATGATCAATGTCACTCCTCCCGCCGGCAATACTGTCGACAGAATCATCGACATGGTGCCGCAGGTCATGGATCGCGTGGACAATTTCATCGACAAGCAGAAGAAAAAGTAATTTCCGGCTCGGAATAAAATTTCATCGTTTGTCAATAATAAGCACTGCCCAAATTATAAAGGGTGGTGCATATTATTAAGCAAAATAAACGACCATTTCGTATAATCGCCGCCTCGCTTGTCGTGTGCGCGGTGCTTTCCGCGCCCGCCTTTGCCGAGGGCGCGCCCGGCGCGCCCAAAGTCAGCGCCCAAAGCGCCATTGTCACCTCCGGCGGGGCGGTGCTGTATGCCAAAAACCCCGATCTCCGCCTCCCAATGGCGAGCACGACCAAGCTCATGACCGCCATAATCGCGCTTGAAAGTTGCGCGCTCGAAGACACCGTGGAGATTAAAAGCGAATATTGCAACATCGAAGGTTCGTCCATGTTCCTCACGCCGGGCGAGACGCGCACTGTGCGCGAGCTTTTGCTTGGCCTCTTGCTCGTTTCCGGCAATGATGCCGCCTCGGCACTCGCCGGGCACATCGCGGGGGATGATGTACATTTTGCCACGCTTATGAACGCCAAGGCGGTCGAGCTTGACATGACCGACACGCATTATGTAAACCCGCATGGTCTCACTGACCCTGAGCATTATACCACCGCGCGCGACCTTGCGCGCTTGATGGATTACTGCATGCAAAACCCGCTCTTTGCCGAGCTGGACGCCATGCCGCAGTGCACCGTGGACGGCAAGCTCCTTTTGAACCACAATCGGCTTTTGCAAAGCTGCCCCGGCTGTATCGGCGGCAAAACCGGCTTTACCGAGGCCGCCGGGCGCTGCCTTGTGTCCTGCTGTGAGCGCGGCGGGGCGCGCCTTGTCTGCGTCACGCTCTCCGCGCCCGACGATTGGGATGACCACTGCGCGCTCTATGACTGGGCGTATTCAACTTGCGACAGGCATGACTTGACCGACAAGTTGTCTTTCAGCATCCCCATTATATCCGGTGAGAGCCGCTGGGCGTATCTCGTGCCGGAAAAGGATTTGATTCTCCTCTTGCCGCGCGGTGCGGAAATTTCACTGCGCGCGGAGCTGCCGTGGTTTGAATTTGCCCCCGTCACAGAGGGCGAGCGCGGCGGAAAAGTCACCGTCGGTGTTGACGGAAAGACGATTGGGGAGTATTATCTTGTCTATAAAAACACCGTTTCCGTTAAGAAACGTTAGTGGAGCGAATATGACTGAACGCTTGCAAAAAATCATATCCTCGGCCGGGCTGATGTCCCGCAGGGCGGCGGAGGAGTATATCGCCGCCGGGCGCGTGGCCGTCAATGGCCGTGTCGCCGCACTCGGCGACAGGGCGGATGCGGAGACGGATTCGATCACCGTCGACGGCAAGCCCCTGAAAAGCGCGGGTGAGCGCGTTTACATCATGCTCAACAAGCCCAAAGGCTATGTCACCACGCTTTCCGACGAAAAGGGGCGGCGCGACGTGACCGAGCTTGTGCGCCCCCTTGGGCGCATTTACCCAGTCGGCCGCTTGGACATGTACTCCGAGGGGCTGCTGGTGATGACGAATGACGGCGATTTCGCAAACCGCCTCATGCACCCGTCGCACAACGTCCTCAAAACCTATCGCACGTGGGTGCAGGGTGAGGACGTCGGTCTTGCGGTGGAGTTCTTGCGCGGCGAGCTTGACATCGGCGATTATATTGTCCGCGCCGAAAATGTTGATATTGAGCGCGTTGTCCCCGGAGGGGCGGTGCTGCTCATCACAATCGGCGAGGGGCGCAACCGCCAAGTGCGCAAAATGTGCCAATGCTGTGGGCTGAAAGTGACGCGCCTTGTCCGCGTGAGCGAGGGCGAGCTTCAACTCGGCGATCTGCCCCTCGGCAAATGGCGCCACCTCACCGCAGACGAAATCAACTCCGTCATGCGCGATGATTGACTTGGCTTTACCCCGATAACGAACGGAGCATACATATATGATAATTGACAAAGCAGAGCTTGTTGTCGTCGGCGGCGGCGCGGCGGGCATGATGTGCGCATACACCGCCGCGAGCAGGGGAGTGGACACGCTTCTTTTAGAGCCGAACCGTCTCCTCGGCCGCAAGGTGCGCATCACCGGCAAAGGCCGCTGCAACATCACAAATAATTGCGACATCAAGGAATTCATGCGCAATATCCCCGGCGACGGCCGCTTTTTGTACAGCGCGCTCAACCGCTTTTCGCCGGAGGACACCATCGGCTTTTTTGAAAGCCACGGTCTCCCCGTCAAAACCGAGCGCGGCGCGCGCGTTTTCCCGATGTCGGACAACGCCAACGACGTCGCGGGGCTGTTGACCCAGCTTTGCACCCGCGCGGGTGTGCGCGTAGTGCATGAGCGCGCCAAGCGTGTTCACATCGTTGACGGCGCTGTTGCCGGGGTGCTGACCGAGGCGGGGCTAATCTCCGCCCGTGCCGTGTGCGTGTGCACCGGTGGCCTGTCGTACCCCCTCACAGGCTCGACCGGGGACGGGTACGCGTTCGCCCACGCGGCGGGGCACAGCGTTTCCGAGTGCCGCCCCTCGCTCGTGCCGCTTGAAAGCCCGAATGATTACTGCGCCGAGATGCAGGGCTTCTCGCTGAAAAATGTCGCTCTCTCGGTGTATGAGGACGAAAAGCTGATATACAAAGAGCAGGGCGAAATGCTGTTCACGCACTTCGGCGTGTCCGGTCCGCTGGTGCTCTCGGCCAGCTCCCACATGCGCCGCTTCGGCCAGGCGAAGTATCGCCTTGAAATTGACCTAAAGCCCGCACTCGATGAGAAAAAGCTTGATGCACGAATACTGCGCGACTTTGAAAAGTATTCAAACCGCGAGTTCAAAAACGCGCTTTGCGATCTCGCGGGGTACACCATGATTCCCACACTTGTCCGCCTGTCGGGCATACCGGAGGACGAAAAGGTCAACAGCATCACGCGCGAACAGCGCCGCGCGCTCCTGCGGCTTTTCAAGGCGTTCCCGGTTGAAGTGAGCGGCACGCGGCCCATTGATGAGGCCATTGTCACCTCCGGCGGCGTCAGCACCAAGGAGATTAACCCCCGCACGATGGAGTCAAAGCTTGTTTCGGGGCTGTATTTTGCCGGTGAGGTGCTCGATTTGGATGGGTACACGGGCGGATTCAACTTGCAAATCGCGTGGTCGACCGGCTTTGTCGCCGGAAGCTCGTGCTGATATATTCACAGGAAAGGCAGATTTGATATGAACGGGATTTATTCAATTGCCATCGACGGGCCGAGCGGCGCGGGCAAAAGCAGCCTCGCCAAGGCCGCCGCGCGCAAATTCGGCTTTATATATGTCGACACCGGTGCGATTTATCGCACTGTCGGCCTTGCGGCGCATCGCCGCGGGCTGGACACGCATGATGCCGCCGCCGTTGCGGCCATTTTGCCGGGGCTGAAAATCACCATGAGCTATGGCGAGGACGGCACCCAGCGCATGAATCTCAACGGCGAGGACGTTTCCGCCGAAATTCGCCGCCCGGAGATTTCTAAGTGCGCCTCCGACGTCGCCGCGCACAGTGCCGTGCGCGCGTTCTTGCTGGAGCTTCAGCGCGACATGGCGCGCCATAACAGCGTCATCATGGACGGGCGCGACATCGGCACGGTCGTCTTGCCGAACGCGGATTTGAAGATTTTCCTCACCGCCAGCGCCGAGGCGCGCGCCCAACGCCGCCTTTTGGAGCTTGAGCAAAAGGGGATTGCAAGCAGTTTTGATGAAGTGCTGTCCGGCATTAAATACCGCGACGAGCAGGACACCACCCGCGCCGCCGCGCCGCTCAGACAGGCCGAGGACGCCGTTCTGCTTGACACCAGCGACATCGACTTTGACCAAAGCCTTGAAAAGCTGTCCGAAATTATTTCGGATAAGCTCAGCCTTGGCAAGGAGGCGCAGTCATGAAAGAGCTGAAAATCGCGGAAAGCGCGGGGTTTTGCTTCGGCGTGCAGCGCTCGGTCGAAATGGCGGAAAGGCTGCTTGCCGAGCAGGGCAGGTGCGCCAGCCTCGGCCAGCTTATACATAATGAAGACGTGGTCGAGCGTTTGAAAGCAAAGGGGCTTCGCGTGATATCCTCGCCCGATGAGGCGCAGCCCGGTGAGTGCGTGCTCATTCGCGCGCACGGCGTGGCCGAGGGGGTGTACAGCGCGCTTGAAGCGCGCGGCGCATCCGTCACGGACGCGAGCTGCCCCAAGGTCAAGGCCATTCACACAATCGTCAGCCGCGCAAGTGCGCGCGGGGATTTTGTCATCATCATCGGCATGCGCGAACACCCTGAGGTTGAGGGCATTTGCGGCTGGTGCGGCGAGCACAAGGTTTTTGAAAATGCCCCCGAACTCGACGCTTGGCTGACCGAAAACACCGATTACTGGACAAAACCCATAACTGTTGTGGTTCAAACGACACAGACACGCAGTAATTTTAACGAATGTTGTGATATCATAAAAAAAAGGTGTACAAACGCGAAAATTTCTGATACAATATGTCTTGCTACGTTCACGCGGCAACAGGAGGCTGCAAAGCTGGCCGCTGAATGTGACGCGATGGTGGTCATCGGCGGAAAGCACAGTGCCAACAGTGTGCATCTGGCGCAAATCTGCGCCGAAGGTTGCGACAATGTCCAGTTTGTCGAAAAACCGGACGAGCTTGACACCGCGGCTTTGCAAAAAGCGTCCGTCATCGGCGTCACGGCAGGGGCATCCACACCCGCGTGGATAATTAAGGAGGTAAGAAACAAAATGTCTGACGAAATCAAAGTCGAAGAAACCAAGCTTGAGAATGAAAAGTCCTTTGACGAAATGTTGGAGGAAACTCTCAAAACTATATATAATGGAGATAAGGTAACAGGTATAGTCGTTGCGATTACCGGCACCGAGATCAGCGTTGACCTCGGCACCAAGTATTCCGGCTTTATTCCCACCTCTGAGTTCACCGATGACGGCATCAAGGTTGAAGACGTCGTCAAGATCGGCGACTCCATTGAGGCCGTTGTTGTCCGCGTCAATGACGTCGAGGGCACGGCTCAGCTTTCCAAGAAGCGCCTTGACGCCGCCAAGAGCTGGAACGATGTTGAGGCCGCTGTCGAAGACGGCACTGTCCTCGAAGGTGTTGTCACCGAGGAGAACAAGGGCGGCGTTGTCGTTTCTGTCAAGGGCGTGCGCGTTTTCGTCCCCGCCTCTCAGACCGATCTGCCCCGCGAGGCTGACCTTGCTCAGCTTCTCAAGAAGACCGTCCGCCTGAAGATCACCGAGGTCAACAAGGCTCGCAAGCGCGTTGTCGGCTCCATCCGCCGTGTTGCACAGGCTGAGCGCCGTGAGCGCACCGAGGCTATCTGGAACGAGATCGAAATCGGCAAGAAGTACTCCGGCGTCGTCAAGTCCCTCACCAGCTACGGCGCATTTGTCGACATCGGCGGCATTGACGGCATGGTTCACGTCTCCGAGCTGAGCTGGGGTCGCATCCACCAGCCCTCCGAGGTTCTCTCCGTCGGCGACGAGGTCGAGGTTTATGTCATCAACTTCGACAAGGAAAAGCGCAAAATCTCCCTTGGCTACAAGGATCCCGAAGCAAATCCCTGGGTTGTTTTCACCAATAAATACGGCGTCGGCGATGTCGCCGAGGTCAAGATTGTCAAGCTCATGCCCTTCGGCGCGTTCGCCGAGGTTGTTGACGGGGTTGACGGTCTCATCCACATCTCCCAGATTGCCAACCGCCGCATAGGCAAGCCCGAAGACGTTCTCACCGTCGGTGACGTCGTCGAGGCCAAGATCACCGCCATTGACGATGACAAGCACAAGATCTCCCTCTCCATCCGCGCTCTTTCCGAGCCGGCTCCCGCCGCCAAGGAAGAGTATGAAGAGGAATACGAGGAAGAGTCCGGCGAGGACGCCTTGGTTTACGAGGTCTCCGAGTCCGGCGAGGCCACCGGCATCGCCCCCGAAGTCGATGCTTCCGAGGAAGAGTAATCAAATAACTCAACACCGCCGCTTGACCCAAGCGGCGGTGTTTTTTGCGTTTACGGGTGTTTTGTGTGATTCAACCTAAATCGGCAGATTCGTAAAATGTTACGACATCGGCATAAATTTTTTCGCCGTTTGTATCGGCAAGCGATACAAGGCCGCTTGCAATAAAGCCTTGTTTGTTCATTCTTGCTTCAAATTCGGAAATATCGGACGTATAGACCTCATATTTGTCATCGTTATAGTAAAGAACCGTTCTGCGTATCTCGGTATTCTCTGAAATGTATTTTTCTATCGGAGACATATGCTTGTGTGTGTCTGCTCGGACAGCCGTAACCGCCGCCGAGAACGGCGGGCGACAGGCAAGCTACGAGCGCGCCACCGAGATGGGCGTTGAGATGACGCGGGAATGGCTTGCCACTCACGACGCGCGGACACGCCACGTACACGGTATGGCAGATGGTCAGCGCGTAGTAGTTGATGAGCCGTTTATCGTCGGCGGCGAGGAGCTTATGTTTCCGGGCGATACTTCACGCGGCGCAAGTGGGTGGAACATCTATAATTGCCGGTGCAGTTTGACATCATCGGTAAAATGCAGCGAGCGCAAGAGGGAATTATATCCCGACTGGCTGGAACGCAAATTCGCCGAAGACACCGAGGGGACGGCACTTGAATTTAAGGAAGTTGCCCGCGCGTCTGCCGATAAAAAGCAGTGGCAAGAATACCGCGCAATTGTCGGCAATGCCGTGCCAAATTCGCTTGATAAATACCAAGATTGGAAGTATACTAATCTTAAAGAGTGGAATTACACCAAGGGCTTGAAGCGATATATATCGTTTGTTCCAGAG
>CAZXVA010000029.1:0-23686 GCA_964644305.1 uncultured Oscillospiraceae bacterium | reverse complement strand
TAGGGGCACTATGTACCGCGAATATGGTAACATACACAACGGCAAAATGCAAGATATTTCAACAAAGGCAAAAAATATACGCAAAGAGACTGTTGCGCGGCGGCAACAGTCTCTTTGAAGTATTTATAGCTCTTTTATATGATATCAACTTTCAAGCGTTTTTTGCTTCTAATCACTTCTCCGCGTTTCCGGCGCGGACGAGCTCTATGGCTTCTTTGCCGGTGATGTGTTCGGGGGTGATTTCCACGACGCAGAGGGCGTCCCACGCGCGGTGAATTTCGTTATCGACCTTTTCCTTGTCGGGGTAGAAACGCATGCCGAACTTCTGAGCGGCGGCGAGCTTTTCATCGTCGTTTTCCAAAATACGCGCGCGGCCGAAAACCGTGACACTGCGGTAATACGTCGTCAGCTCCTCGGCCACCAGCTCGTCATGCTGCACGACGCAGAGTGACGCCTTATCATTGCGGCGTATCGCGTCGAGCTTGTGGCCGGTTTTCGCGCAGTGGAAATAAAACTTGCCGTCGACAAAGGCGTAATTGACGGGCACGACGTATGGGTAATCATTATCCCCGGCGAGGCCGAGCATGGCCGTGCGCGCCTCGCGCAGGATTTTTTCACTTTCCTCCTGCGAAAGAAGCTGCTTTTTCCTGCGCATTTCTCTGAACATATTTATTCTCCTTGCTATTCAATACAATGCATTATCCCTCATGCGAGGTTGCCGGTGGCGTACATGGCCGCGGTGAGGGCGACGACGGGCGCGGTCTCGCAACGGAGTATGCGCTCGCCCATGGAGCAGATATGCAGCCCGACAATCTTGGCAAGCTCCACCTCAAACGGGGCAAAGCCACCCTCGGGGCCTGTGATTATCGCGGCAGTGGCGGCGGACTTGTTCGCCTCGAGCACGGCGTCGAGCGCCTCGCGCTCCCCCGCCTCGTACATGAAAAGGCCGACGTCCTTTTTAATTGCCACGTCAAACGCCTCGGCAAGCTCCCCCGCCCAGCCGACGTACGGAATTATGCCGCGGCCGGACTGCTTGGCCGCCTCTTCGGCGATTCTCTGCCAGCGTTCGAGCTTCTTTTCCTCGTTGCCGAGCTTGGCGATGCAGCGGGAGGAGGCGAAGAACAAAATCTCGTTCGCCCCGGCCTCGACGCACTTTTGAATGATATAATCGGTCTTGTCGCCCTTGGGCAGGGCGCACAGCATCGTGACCTTGACGCTCGGCTCGGCCGGGCAGCGCACGACCTCGATGACCTCGGCCTCGACCTGCTCCTTGTCGGCCTTGACGAGGCGGCACTTATAATCCGTGCCCGCGCCGTCGCAGATTATCATGTCCTCACCGGGACGCATGCGCAGCACGTGCACATGCTCGGCATCCTTGCCGCGCATTATCGCCATGCCGCCGAGTATATTGGTTCCTGCCATAAAAAATCTGGGCATATATTTTCCCTCCGAAAGCGGATTTTCGCATATTATCGTGATCTTATTATCTCACAGTTTTCACCGCTTTTCAAGCCCCGGCATACAATATTGCGGGAGTTGAAAGCATGGAAAGAGACTTCAAGGCGGAGCTGGCCGCGTTCGACGAAGTGTGGCGGCGCGTGCAGCAAGGCCGCGCCCCCGCCATCGACGGGCTGACGCTCATGCCGCGCCGGGCACAAAAAAGCGCCGCCGTGCGCTTCACGAGGCCGGACGGGCGCAAATAAGCAAGCAAAAAGCACGCAAAAACATCGCGCCGGGTCGGATTTATTCTTGACCCGGCGGGATTTTGTAATATAATAGAACAAATGATATTTAAGGAGTTGTGCAATCATGCCCACCACCTGGAGCCGATCCCCGGAGGATTTTCACAAGATATATTCCGCGAACACAGACGCGTTTTACCGCATTGCGAGCTATACCCTCGCGGGCGAGCTTGACAGCTTCATGACCACGTGCGCGCTGGCGCTGTGGAGCCGCGGGGGTGGGCTGACGCAGCGCCACGCCGACCTCGCAAACGAGATTTATTCCCGCAACCAGCCCAAGCCCACGTGGATGCTGTGGGGGCTGACAAGCTCGGTGTGCGCGAGCGATGAGTTTATGCCGCCGCTGTTTTTCTGGGCGCTGGCCGAGGATGACGCCAAGCGCGGCGCGCAGACCTCGCGCACGTTCATCCGCATGTTCACGAACATCATGCTGTATCTCGCGGCGGCGGATGACGAGGTGTCGCTGAAAGAGGCGGAGTACATAACCGAGGGCATCGACCGTCTGGCCGCCATTTGCGACGCGAACAACGTCAAGCGCGGGCAAGAGGGGCTTGACCCGCTCGATTACGTCACGAGCGGGGACGCTGGATTTCGCGAAAAGCACAGCGCGGAGGTGTCCTCCGCCGCGTCCGGCGCGGGCAAGGGCGACGCCGCCCCCGCCGCGCAGGGCGAAGCCGAGGCCGAGGACAAGCCGAGCTTTGACGAGCTGATGGCGCAGCTTGAGGCGCTGGTGGGGCTGGAGGACGTGAAAAAGGACGTCAAAAACCTCATCAACCTTGTCAAGGTGCGCAAACTGCGCGAGCAGAACGATCTGCCCGTGCCGCCGATGAGCCTGCACATGGTGTTCCTCGGCAACCCCGGCACGGGCAAAACCACCGTGGCGCGGCTGATCAGCTCGCTTTATGCGTCCATCGGCGTGTTGAGCAAGGGTCAGCTTGTGGAAGTCGACCGCTCCGGCCTTGTGGCCGGGTACGTGGGGCAGACGGCGCTGAAAACTCAGGAGGTCATCAAGTCCGCACTCGGCGGGGTGCTGTTCATCGACGAGGCGTACTCCCTCTCCTCCGGCGGGGACAACGATTTCGGCCGCGAGGCGATTGAGACGATACTCAAGGCGATGGAGGATCACCGCGACGACCTGATCGTCGTCGTCGCGGGGTACACCGAGCCGATGGAGGGCTTCATGAACTCCAACCCCGGCCTTGAATCTCGCTTCAACAAGCGCTTTTTCTTCCCCGACTATAACGGCGAGCAGCTGATGGACATTTTCCGCGCGCAGTGCAAGAAAAACAGCTATTCCCTCACCCCCGAAGCGGAGAGCGCGGCGCTGGAAATGTTCAACGAGCTTTACGAGAACCGCGATGAGAACTTCGGCAACGGGCGCGACGTGCGCAACCGCTTCGAGGACATGATAATCCGCCAGTCCAACCGCGTCGCCGCCATGGACGCCCCGACGAAGGACGACCTGACCGCAATACTCCCGCTGGATCTACGGGATGGGGAAGAGGACAAGGCAGAGGAATAAACGTATGTGAAAATCAGCCCGCGCCGCACGGCGCGGAAATATAGCTTCTCATGCAAAAGCAGGGATTGTCGCACAGTTGCAACAATCCCTGCTTTTATGTTCTTTATATTCCTTATTATTTCTGCGAGAAGACCCATTCGCGTTGGATTTGGTAGCTTATGAAGAAGAGAACGATGTCCACGGCGAATTTGATGAGGGTGGCGATGATGGGGACGGAGTTTGAAAGAAGATGATTGATGAGCGTGACGAGGCCGGCGGAGGCAAGCATCTGCGGGATGCAGAGGCAGTAATAACGCAAAAGCGCGCGTTTATAGCCCTTGCGATTGTCAAAGACGACGGAGTTGTTGGCGTTGAAATTGGCAAAGGACGAGAGGGCGCGAGCCACGGCGGTTGCGAGAAGCTCGGCATACTTGCCGGCGGTGACGCCGAAAAGGCGCATCATGATGTAAAACACCGTCAGGTCAATCACCGTCGAGCCGAGGGAGCTGACAAGAAACTTGAACATGACCTTGAATATGCGCCAGGAATCCTTGACGGCGTCATAGTGGGAGGAATAATCGTCCGGGTCATAGACGGTGGTGATGGGCTGTTCGGCAAAGCCGATGCCCATGCGCTTCATGTTGAGGAGCATGTTGGTCTCATACTCAAAGCGCTCGCCCTCGATGCCGATGAAGGGCTTGAGGTATTCGCGCGGGATGGCGCGCAGGCCGGTTTGCGTGTCGGAAAGCTTGATGCCATAGCACAGGCGGAACAGGCGCGCGGTGGTTTTGTTGCCGGCAATGCTGCGCGGCGGGACACCGGGCGCATCGAAATCGCGGCAGCCGAGCACCACCTTGTCACCCTCGCGCAGCATGCGCTCGCCGCAGGCGATGATGTCGCCGACGAGGTGCTGGCCGTCACCGTCGATGGTGATGACGCCCTTGGCGTCGGGGAGCTCATTTTCGACATATTCAAAGGCGGTTTTCAAGCCCCTGCCCTTGCCGCGGTTTTCGCCGTGGTGCAGCACCACGAGCGCGGGGTGGGCGCGCTGAGCCTCGTCAAAGAGCTGTTTATGCTCAGCATCACTGCCGTCGTCGACGGCGACGACGTGCTCAAAGCCGCTTTCATAAAGACCGTCAACCACGCCGAGAAACTTCTTGTCCGGGTTGAGGGAGGGCAGAATCACCGCAAGGGAAGAAAGACAAAGCTTGTGTTCATCCATTTTATCAGCCTCGATGGTCGTCAGACCAGTGAAATGACGCGGATGTCCGCCCCGGAATCAAGAACGAGCACCTTGAGATTGTTGACGTCCTGCTGGACGCCGTTGCCGGAGGTGTTGGAGGTGGTTTCGGTGGTGACATCGCAGACGTAATAGCCCTCGCCGAGGTCAATTGCGCCGTTGAGGACATAAGAATCGAGGGAATAGCTGTTGGTGTGCGCCCACATGTAGCCGTCAAGCGCGGCGAAAAGGCGCTTGTCGAGGTCACTGCCGGCTTGGACATAGAGCTGAAGCTCGGCATAGCCGCCGGCGGAGTATTCACCCAAGACGCCGGAGGTGTACTTGCAGTAGGACTGGATGAACTGGATGAGGAACGCGTCAAGGCGCGTGAGCTGCTCGGCAGAGCAGGACTTGATGTACTGGGAATCGTCGCGCGTGGTGTCGATGGTGTATTCATTGCCGCTTTCGTCGAAAATCACCGGGTCCATGTGACCGATGATATTGTCATAGCGGTAAGTGACCTTGGTGGGGAGATTGGGGTTGATGGAATAATAGCTCTTCAAAGAATCATAGTGAATGCCGCTTTCGACGATGTATTCACTGCCGAGAGTGTGGCCGTTGAGCTGGACGGAGTAGGACGAGGGGATGGTGACCTGGACGGAGCTGTAAAGCCCGGTGAAGTCAAACTCCTCCTTGGCCACAAGCCACGGGCGCAGGTCATAGTTGAGATACGGGACTTTGACGGCCTTGCCGTTGAGGATGAAGTCCGCGCTCTTGGTTTCATCGCGCTTGAGATAAACCGTGCCGAAGCTGCTGCCGTCGCAGAGGATGGCGTAGGCATTCATGCCCGGCTCATTGCTGGAGGTGCGGGCATAGGTGATTTCGCCGTTGAGGATGGCGCTGACGGCCTGCTGAACCTCTTCATCGGTCTGCATTTCGTGGGGCATGGAGGAAATGGTCTCCGCGACGCCCGCGTCGAAAAGATTGGAGTTGAGCCCCGCGATGTATTCTTCAACCACGGGTTCGGGCATGGAGGCTTGATACTGCTCGGCATAGCTCCAAACGGCTTTCAGCGCGATGAAAGCCACGACGAGGAGCACGAGCGTGTATATCAGCAGCGACGCCCAGTATATTATCTTGCCGCGCTTAGTTCTTTTGGACATTTCGACCCACCTCTCTTACTTTATAAGCCATGCAGAGGGCAGCGGGCGCGCGCCGTACTTGCTGGAGTTGCGGTTGACGTAGCCGCCGTTATAGTACATGCTGGTGGACGAGCCGCCGTCCATGTTGATGGCGTTGACCGCGCCGCGGTCGAGCATGATGTTCAGGCAGTCGGCATAGGTGGCGCCCATGCTGTGCACCTGACGCCCGTCGATGACAAGCAGGAGCACCGCGCCGTCGGCGCGCTGGCCGATGGAGGTGCGGGGGTTGACGCCGCTGGGCAGGGCGTTGGGGTCAACGGGCTGGCCGTTGAGAATGAGGATGGGGCCGAAGGAAACGCCGTTTTTGATGCCGTTGTATTCCACGTTCCACTCGTCGAAATAGCCGACGTACATCAAGCCGTCTCCGTCAAAGCCGACGAAGATGCTGACATCGTTGGATTTGCCGACGCTCACGCCGTCGACGACCGTCAAGCCCTCCGGCACACCGCCGAGCCCCGAACCGCCGTCATCCTGGAAGCCGCCGGCGTTGATGCCGCCGATGGCGTCATATTTCTGCACCATTTCCTCAAGCGTCAGGCCGGTGGAGCCGTAATTGTCCGGCGTGCCGAGGATAATGCGCTTGGGGTCAAGCACGGTGATGAGATAGCCGGTATAGCCGCTGGAGGAGATTTCCTCGAAGATTATGCCGTCGCCGTCCTCGTCTTCGGGGTAAATGGCGGCGGGCTCTTCGCTTTGGCCCTCGGCCGTGCCGAGAGTGACGAGAGAGGCGTTGAACGCCGCAACCTCGGAAGAGGACTGGGTCTGAGAGCGCATGGCGTAAACCTCATCCTCGGTGAGGAAAATGTTCGCCATGAAGTCAAAGCGGCGGGTTTCCTGCATGGTGCGGACGAACATGTTCGTCAACGCCTCGGACGGGCCGCGCTCCAGAACGTAAACCAAGCCGATGCCCGACACGCCGATGACAAGCACCGTCACCAGCATGAAGCCGAAAATCCTGTCCAAAACCGTCATCACGCGGCGGTTTTTGGCGCGGCGCAGCTTGCGCTCGCGCTCGATGGCGGGGTTTTCGCCTTGCAGGGCGTCGTCGCGCTCAATATATTCAAGCTTGCTGTTTGTTTCTTTTTTCATTAACACACCTCACGGGGAAAGATCGAAATTGTTTTTAGCATAATACTCCAATTTACATACTGAGACATTATAGCACACACGCACGGCAAAGACAAGAAATCTTTATATAAATTTATATTTCAGTCAAATTTCCCGCTCTGTGGCCGTGCCACAGCTTTATTTCAGACGAACGCGGGGCGGATTTGTTCCAACGAACGCGGGGCGGATTTGTTCCAAAAAACGTGCTCGGCGCGGGCTTTCCCGTGCCGAGCCGGTATATACCGGTATACTATTATATATTACCCTCAGAGCGAAAACTCTTTCTCCTCGCCGTCGAGGGTGTAGATGAGGGCTTGCTTATCGGGGTCATAGTGGGCGCTTGCCTCGTCAAAGAGGCGGCGGGCGAGGGCGTAACGCTCAAACTGGCGGGGGGAATAGTTGTTCGGGTCGTCGGAGATGAAGAGCACGCCGCCGAGGAGCGCGTTTGCGTACATGAGCTTATCCTTGCGCTCGTCCGAGAGCTTGAGATTTTCATCGCGCAGGAAGAACACATCGGGGTCGGACATGTAAGCGCGCGCATTTATCGCGCGGCGGGAGACGGTGTTGCCGATGGCCTGACGTGTGGAAACGCGCTCGCGGTGGATGATGCGCATATAAAGCTTGTCGTCCCAATCGAAGCTGACATCACAGCTTATGCGGCAGTAATCCACTATGCCGAACGCCGGCACGACCGGCACGCCGCAGCCGAGAATCAGCTTGTCCCCACACCATTGGCGCAAAAGCTCCATCGCGCGGTACATGCGCCCGGCGCGGCTTTCGCGCGCGTCGCCGTAAAGCGCGGCGGCGTAAAGAAAATCGAGCTTGACAAGGTCAAAGCCCCAGTCGTTGAAAACGCGGTCGAAAACGCCCTGCAGGTAGTCGCAGACGGCGGGGTTGTCGATATCGAGGGCGTAATAATCGCCCCAGTTGCACCCGGCGAGATACGGCTGACCCTCGACGGTATAGAGCCAATCGGGGTGCTCGCGCACGAGGGCGGAGTCCTTCTGCGCGCCGAACGGCGCGAGCCACAGCCCCGCGCGAAAGCCGGCGGCGTGGACATCGTCCACCATGGCGCGCATGCCGCGCGGGAACTTCGCCGTGTCCACGTCCCAATCGCCGACGGCAAGCTCCCACCCATCGTCGATTTGGAACATGTCGCCCGCGCGCAGAAGCTTTTTGCACCCGTCAAGGTCGCGCAGGAGGGCGGCCTCGTCAATGTGCTGATAGCGGTTATACCAGCTGGAATACCCGGCGAGCTTTTCGGTGGTGCGCGGGCGGAGGTTCATCGCGGCAAACCACGCGTCAAAAACCTCGTCCTCGCCGCCCTCAGCGTAAAAAAGGTCAAAGGCGTGAAATTCGCCCTCGGTGTCGACACCGGTGCAGTCGCGCTCAACGGTGAGGCGCGAGGCGGCGGCATCGTAAAAGAAAACGGTGTAGCCCGGCCGCTCATCCAGCGAGGCGAAAAGGCGGTATTTCGCCCCGTCGCGGAAATAGCACCATGAAAAGCCGTGCGTTTCGCCGCGGCGGTTGGCGTAAGGGATGAAATGATAATCGCCGTAGCGGTCGAGGGAATAGTGGCGGATGATGGCGCGCGGGAGGCGGTCAATGCCGCGGACGGAGTCGCGCATGGTGTACTCCGGGCAATAGGTCCACGTCTGATAGCCGTTCATGAAAACGCGGGTGGCGTCATCGTGCGGGACAGTCAGCTCCGCCGCGACGCGGCCGAGGGTGCACTTGGGCAGGCTCGGCACGAGGTGCAGCGCGCCGCAATTAAGCTCTTCACTGCCCGAAAGCTCAAAAAGCTCGCCGTCGGGGCGGTGGGCGGTCAGTTCATAGGTCAGTTTCATATCGCATCACCTTTAATGTCAAATTTGATATGCGCGGCGGGCATGCCCTCGGCGATGAGCGCAAGCTCCGCCGTGCCGGATTTGCCGACGGTTTTGATGTAAGTGCCGCCCATGCCGCCTTCGAGCGTGATGACCTCGCCGCCGACAAGCTCCGCCGCGCCTTTCAGCTCAAGGCGCACGGGAAGCTGGGCATAGGGGGCGATGTTGCCGTATTCGTCCATGACGCGCACGCGCACGGCGGCCATGTCATAGCTCGCGCCCTCGCAAAGCTCGGTGGCGCTGGCGCGCACGTCGAGATGCAGCGCGCTGCCCGGCGCCTTGGTGACGCTTTTGACGCATTTATCGCCGCGCATGGCGTCAAAGCGCCAGCGCGTCGCCGCGCCGCCCCAATTGCTGACATACTTGCCGTAAAGCTCGACGCCGTCGGCAAAGGTCATTTTATAGCGCAGCATCGCCCAAGCGAGCTTGAGCTTATATTTCAGCGGCAGGGCGGCAAAGCCGTACTTCGCTGCGGCGGAAAGGCACTCGGAGATGAGGGCGGCCTTGCCGTCGGAATAGCCCTCTTGGGTTTTCAACAGCTCGCCTATCGTGTCGTCGATTGCCACGGGCGGGTGGTTGAGGCTCATTAGCTCATGCGGCGTGAACGCGGCGACAAACACGTCGTTTTTATAAAGCTCGACGCGCTCGGCGTTGGTGAAGGCGTAAATGCTGCCGATGTTGCCGGCGGGATAGTCGCCGATATCCATGGACGAGCCGATTTCCAACACGGGCGCGAAATCGGACTGCGAGGCGTAAAGCGCGGCGGCGAGCTTGCCGTTGCGGAACGCGTCCGCCACGCCGTGATAGCACACGCGGTCGCCCGAGCCGCAGTCCTTGTGCGTGGGGTAATCGAACATGCACCAGCCGAAGCACCCGGCGTGCTCGCCGCTTTGCATTGCGGCGGCCTGAACGCGCGCATGGCGCAGGGCGTGCTCCTGGCGCTTTTCCCACGGGTCAAAGGGCTTGGTGGGGAACATGTGGCCGTTGCACTCGGAGATGAGGAAGGCCTTGTTCATGTCGGGCGTGACGCTGCTTTTCTTCTTCGCGCCGGGGTTTTGGCCGGAGTGGGAGAAGTCATTATAGGCGTAAACATCCTCCAAGAGGCTGCTTTTTTCGAGATAACGGACGCCGGAGGTGGCTCGGCTTGGGTCAAGCTCGTGGGCAAGGGCGTTTGTTTGGGCATAAAAGGCGTCATCGTCCAAGCTCTCATTTATGCGCACGCCCCAGAGGACGACGGACGTGCAGCTTCTGTACTGCATGACCATTTCGCGGGTGTTTTCAATGGCTTGGCGCTTCCACGCGTCGCCGCCGATGTGCTGCCAGCCGGGAATCTCCGTGAACACCAGCAGCCCCAGCTCATCGCAGGCGGAGATGAAGTGCATGCTTTGCGGATAGTGCGAGGTTCGCACGGCGTTACAGCCCAGCTCCTGCTTCAATATGCGCGCGTCCTCGCGCTGAAGGCTTGCGGGCGCGGCATAGCCGATGTGGGGGTAGCACTGATGGCGGTTGAGGCCGCGCAGGAAGGTCTTTTTGCCGTTGAGATAAAACCCGTCGGCGCGAAATTCCGCCGTGCGGAAGCCGAAGCGGCGCTCAACGCTGTCGCACAGCTCGCCCGCGGCATTGTACATGCGCACGGAAAGGGTGTATAGGCGCGGGTTTTCCGTGTCCCACGGCTCAGCCGTGGGCGCGGAAAGGGTGACATCGCACCCCTCGCCCTGCGCGACAATCGCGCCGCCGTCATCCGTGACGGCAAGCTCAACGCGCCCCGCGCCGACAAGCGCGGTGGCCACGCGCGCCGTGGTCACGGTGGGCGTGGTGAGATAAACATCGTCGATATAATCCTTGTTTTTTATATCCAGCCACACCTCGCGGTAAAGGCCGCCGTAGGTGAGATAGTCAATGACAAAGCCGAAGGGCGGCACGGCGGGGTTCTCCGTGCAGTCGAGGCGCACGGCGAGGATGTTGTCCCCATCCCACGAAAGCTCGTCCGTCAGCTCCACGCGAAAGGCCGTGTAGCCGCAGCGGTGCTCGCAGAGGCTTTTGCCATTGAAAAACACCTCGGCGATGTGCGCCGCGCCGTCAAACTGCACGAAAACGCGCTTATCGCGCCACGCCGCGTCGGGCGTGATGCGGCGGCGATAACCGCACACCATTTCATAATGCTTGGGGTCTGCGTAATGCAGGGGGACTTCGGCGTTTGTGTGCGGCAGACGGACAGCCTCGCCCGTGCCCTCGCCGAGTGCCCAAGGCGCGCTCCATTCGCGCGCGAACTCCCAGCCGTTGCAAAGTGAAAGCATAGCTTGCTCCTTTCATGTCAATCAGGGGCGGCTGAGTGTATCCAGCCGCCCCTGCGGTAATGCGTCAAAGCGCGCGATTGGCAGCGTCGACAAAGCGCATGAACGCCGCGCGCCCGGCGTCGGTGCATTTATAAACGCCCGCGTCCTCCAAAACGCGCATGAACACACGCCCCACCTCCTGCCGGAGTATGGCCTCGGCATTGTCGGGGGTGAAGGTGTATTCTTTTTTCAGCTCCTCCGCCCAATCGGCGTGGGCGGCGATGCGCGCGTCCGCGCGCACATCGGCGCCGTCAATCAGCGCCGTTTTCAGCAGCTCCAGCTCGCCTTTCAGGCGCGAGGGCAGCACCGCAAGACCCATGACCTCGATGAGGCCGATGTTCTCTTTTTTGATGTGGTGCAGCTGCTGATGCGGGTGGAAAACGCCGAGAGGGAACTCATCCGTGGTGAGATTGTTGCGCAAAACGAGATCCAGCTCATACTCCTCACCGCGGCGGCGGGCGATGGGCGTGATGGTGTTGTGGGGGGTGTTGTCGGTCTCGGCAAAGATCGTGGCCTCGGCGTCGGTATAGCCGCGCCACGCGCTCAGCACCTTTTCGGCAAGCTCGGCCACGCGCGCGCTGTCCGCGCCGCGCAGACGCACCACCGACATCGGCCACTTGACTATCCCGGCGGCGACGTCGGCATAGCCCTTGAAGGCGATTTCCCGCTCGATGGGGGCTTTGGCCATGGCAAACTCGTAATTGCCGCCCTGAAAATGATCGTGGCTCAATATGCTGCCGCCGACGATGGGCAAATCCGCGTTCGAGCCGACGAAATAGTGCGGGAATTGGCGCACGAAGTCGAAAAGACGGTCAAACGACGCGCGCTCGACCTTCATGGGGGTGTGCGCGGAATTGAGGACGATGCAGTGCTCATTATAATAAACATACGGGGAATATTGCAGATACCAGCTCTCGCCGCGCAATGTGACGGGGATGAGGCGGTGGTTCTGCCGCGCGGGGTGGTTGATGCGCCCGGCGTAGCCCTCGTTCTCCTCGCAGAGCTGGCACAAAGGATAGCCCGACTGCGGCGCGAGGCGCGCCGCGGCAATGGCGCGCGGGTCTTTTTCCGGCTTTGAGAGGTTGATGGTGATGTCAAGCTCGCCGTATTCGCAGGGATAGCGCCATTGGACGTCCTTTGCAATGCGGTCGCGGCGGATGTAATTGGTGTCGCCGCTGAATTTATAATACCACTCGGTGGCGCACTGCGGGCTTTCGGCATAGCGCGCGGCAAACTCGGCGCGAACCTCGTGCGGGCGCGGCGTGAGCACGCCCATCAAGCGCGTGTCGAACAAGTCGCGCGAGGTGATGTCATCGGCAACAACGCCGCGGCGGACGGCGTCGTCCGTCAGGGCGGTGAGTATGTCGGCAAGGGATGCGCCTTCGGGCGCGGCGCACTCGCCCGGCGCGTCAAGCCCCAGCGCGGCCAAAAGCGAATTGAATATATACCCCGTGTCATCCGGGTGAATGAGGCCGTTATTCACGGCGTAAGCGACAAGCGCGTCAATATAGCCTTTCATGTGCCCTCCACAGTCATTTTTTCTCGATTCTACTATACGACATTTTGCCCGGCGCGTCAACAAAAATCCTGCCCCGCGCGACGGTGCGTCGCGCGGGGCAGGGCGGGAAAACCGATTTGATTTTGCGTTTGGATTACTCGACCTCGACGATGCCGTCTTCCTTGACGGTGATGGTCATGCCGGTTTTGACGTAATCGAGGAATTCATCGCCGAGCTGGTCGATGACGGGCATTTTCGCGTCTGTCCACACATCGGCGAGAATCGCGCCGGAGGCGGCGAGAGAGTCAATGGTCATGGAGAAGAGCATGCAGGCCGGCTGGCTGTTGCGGGAGCAAACGGTGTAAAGCACCATGCCGCCCGTGGTCGAGCCGATGGTCTGCGGCAGGCACATCGCCTTGCCGATCATGGACTTTTTGTAAAGGTCGGGGTTATTTTGGTCGCCGCATTTGACCTTCTTGTCGCCGAACATCATGGCCATTTGGTAGCTGGCGAGAGTGTTGAAGCCGCCGTGGCTGACGAGCGCCTCCGCCGTGCATGTGCCGGGAATGATAACGCGTCCTTTGAACTGCTTCATTTTTTGCCCTCCTTGCTTGTGATGATGTCAAGAATCTCATCTTCTCTGTAAAATCTCGCGCTGGTGTAGGTGCGGAGCTTGTTGGAGGAGGTGATGACCGCTTTCTTCTTGCACAGGGGGTTGTTCATGTACATAAGCGGGCAAATGTAGCTGACGATGACGCCGCAAGAGGCGAGCTTGGCGGCATACGCGCCGCGGTTGAGCTCTTTGATGACGGCGGGAGAGGCCGTGAACACGGTGGGGACGGAGACCTTGGAAAGGCCGTTTGCTTTGAGCTTGGCCTCGATCTTGTCCGCCCAGTCCATCATCTGCTGCAGCGTCAAGTGCGGGCAGCCGACAAAGCACAGCTCGGGCTTTGCGTTGATGTCTTTCCAAATGACGGGGTAGTTGGCCTGAACGCGCTCAAGCTCGGCGTCGTCAATGACGTAAACCTGTGCGCCGTCGGCGATGAGCTTTTCGCCCAGCTCTTTGGCTTCGGGGGTGAGATTGTCAATGTGGTAAAGGCCGACAGCGCCGTTGGAGGCCGTCGCCGCGCCGAAGTCCTTGAGGTAAGAGCATGCCTCGTCCGTCAGCTCGGTGCCGAGCCACTTGTCAAGCCCCTTGACGTAGGGGTTCTCTTCCATGACCTTCATGCCGATGGCAGAGCCGAGGAGCTGAGCCTCCGGCTTCTTGGTGGTTTTGACCTCGACAATCCAGGTGGCCTTGCGCCCCTCGTCGGTCAACAGGCCGAATTCGGGCACGAACCCGGCGATCGAGCCCATCAGCTCTATCATGCCGGAGTTGCGGTTGCAGCGCGCGCCGAGGACGGAGTTGGCATAAACCACGGCGGAGGATTCCGCCCAGCTCAAAATGTCGCCCTTTTCGGGCTTGTTGCCCATCTGGTCAACATAGCAGGTGCAGGAATACGCGTCGTCGTCCACGATGCCGAGCTTGTTGAGCTGCTTTTCAAAGCGCTCCTGCTCGGTGTACATGATTTTTTTGAAAACGATGTCCTCAAGGAAGCTCGACGGGACATTTTTGTCGAGCGGGCGGGGGTCAGCGGTGAACTTTTGGCCGTCGGTAAGCCCGGCGTCGATGAGCTTGTCGAAAAGGTCATAAACGGGCTTGAGCGCCGCGAGACCATAGGAGATGACGGTGTGCCCCTCCTTGCTCGTCACGGGCACCATGCGCTCTGCGCCAAAGGTATCGCCGTACATGACAAGGGTCTTCATGACCTTGGCCATAATTTCGCCTTTTTCGCCGTTGAGCAGAGCCTGCTGTTCGGGTGTAAGCTTCAAAATACCACTTCCTTAAAAAATTTTAACTATTTCGCTTAGTTTTTTGTTGATTTTGCCGTATGACAGTATTTTAACACGCTTGGTGATGATAGTCAATAAAATAACATTGGTCAAAAGAGAGAAAATGTGTAAAAACCGCATTATTTCATTCGGGGGCCGAGAATGAGCTGCGCGGCATCTGAGTGTTGACATCGCGACGGACGGGCTATATAATATTGAACGTTATACTAATATTCATTTTTTATTACGGATTTGGGGATTTATACTGTCATGGAGCATTCTGAAAAGCTGACTGTGCGCGAGTGCGTTTTGGGCGACCGCGCATTTTATAAGCGCGTTTTGGCGGTGGTTTTGCCGATAATCGTGCAAAACACGCTGACAAACGTGGTCAACCTTCTCGACAATGTGATGGTGGGTCAGGTGGGGACGCTGCCGATGAGCGGCGTGGCCATCGTCAGCCAGCTCATCTTTGTTTTCAACCTCGCCGTCTGGGGCAGCACATCCGGCGCGGGGATTTACGGGGCGCAGTTTTTCGGCCGGGGCGATATGGACGGCGTGCGCCACACGCTGCGCTTCAAGCTGGTGGTCGTGTCATGCATTGTGGTGATTGCGTTCGGCATTTTCGCCGCGTTCGGCACGCGGCTCATCAACGGCTATATCGCCGCGGACACCTCCCCCGCCGACGCCGCGGCCACACTCGGCTATGCCGAGGATTATCTCGCCATCATGGCCGTGGGGCTTATCCCGTTTGCCATTTCCCAGTGCCTCGCGGGCACTCTGCGCGAAAGCGGGCAGACCGTTTTGCCCATGAAGGCGAGCGTCGCCGCTATTTTCGTCAATCTCGTTTTCAACTCCCTGCTCATTTTCGGCCTGTGCGGCTTTCCGAAGCTCGGCGTGGCGGGCGCGGCGATTGCCACGGTGCTCTCGCGCTTTGTGGAGCTGGGTATAATCCTTGTGAGCGTGCGCAAAAACATTGAGCTTTACCCGTTCTTCCGGGGCGTTTTGCGCAGGTTTTCGATTCCGTGGGAGCTGGCAAAGAGCATCATGTCCAAGTCCCTGCCGCTGTTGGCAAACGAGCTGATGTGGGGTTCGGGCGTGGCGGTGCTGCTGCAATGCTATTCCGTGCGCGGGATTCAGGTGGTGGCGGCATTGAACATCTGCTCAACCGTGTCGCAGATTTTCAACGGGGCGTTTTTGTCACTCGGCAATGCCACGGCCATCGTCGTCGGGCAGGAGCTGGGCGCAAACGAGCTGGTCAGCGCGCGGCGCACGGCGTGGCGCATGCTGGTTTTGAGCATTGCAAGCTGCGTGTGCATGGGCGGGCTGCTGGCCGTGTGCGCGCCGATTGTGCCGCTCATTTACAACACCGAGGAGGCCATACGCACGCTCGCCACCGAGCTTATCTGCGTGGCGGCGGTGTGCATGCCGCTTTACGGCATTGCAAACAATGCCTATTTCACCATCCGCTCCGGCGGCAAAACGCTCATCACCTTTTTGTTCGACAGCTGCTTTTCGTGGGTGGTGTCCGTCCCGGCGGCGTTCTGCCTGTCGCATTTCACCGCCCTGCCCATCGTGAGCGTTTACTTCGTGGTCAACGCCCTCGACTTCATCAAGTGCGTCATCGGCATCGCGCTGATGAAAAAGGGCGTGTGGGTGAGAAACATAGTAAGCGCGGATTGATAATCATGATTATAGGTGCACTCAAAGAGAGTGCACCTATTTTATATTGTTTACATTCCGGGGTGTTTTCTTTTCGCGCGCTGTGGTATGATAGGCTCATGGACACTTGTCCGCAAGGATGTGATTTGCATGAATCAAGACAACAAGCGCCGCGCGTGGGGCACTGCGCTGCTGGTGATATACATAGCGGGCTGCCTCGCGGTGAGCGTGTGGCAATTTTATGAGGGCTTTGCCACGCTGGGCGATATGGCGCGCGCAAGCGCCGCGCCATCGCCCACCGCCGCGGCCGATCCCACCCCCGCGCCGACGGCGACCCCGTCGCCGTCGCCGTCCCCCTCGACCATACCCGTTGTATGCGCGCATGCATACGGCGAGTGGGAGACGATAGTCGCCGCGACGACGACGTCAAACGGCCTTGACGAGCGCGTGTGCGCGCTCTGCGGCGAGGTGGAAAGCCGCATGACGAACCCCAAGCCCACCATCGACACCTCCCCCGGCAATGAATCGGTGCAGGAGATGTTCCGCCTGATAAACGCGGCACGCGCCGAGGCCGGGCTGAGCGAGGTTTATTACTGCGAGGACATACAGCCCGCCGCCGACTTGCGCGCCGAGGAGCTGAACGAATACTATGACATGCACCACAACCGCCCCGACGGGCGCGAGGCCGTGACGGTGTTTTATGACCTGGGCATCACCGAAACCATGGCGGGCGAAAACTACACACTCGGCCCGCCGAGTGCGGCGCTTGCAATGGAGGAGTTCATGAACTCCGAGGGACACCGCGAGCTGATACTCTATCCCAACGCCAAGGGCGTCGCCCTCGCAGTCGCGCCGAACGACGAATTCGGCCTGGCGTGGGTGCAGATATTTGTGGAGTGAGCGAAAATGTGGTATAATAATTCCGACGGGAGTTGATTGTATGCTTGAAAACAAGCTGGGGCTTGCCTCATCCGCCGCACTGGCCGAGGCCGAGGAAAAAATAAGCAAGCGCAAGGCCAAAGAGCTTTTTGACAGCGGCGTGCTCGACGCGCTCGACGCGGGCACGTTTGACGCCCTGCGTGTCATTCATCGGCGGCTTTTTGAGGATATTTATGATTTCGCGGGCGAAATGCGCACGGTGAATCTCGCAAAGGGCGGCTTCCGCTTCGCGCCGGTGATGTATCTTGCCGACGCGCTCAGGGCGATTGACGCCATGCCGCAGTCGACCTTTGATGAAATAATCGAAAAATACGTGGAGATGAACGTGGCGCACCCCTTTCGCGAGGGAAATGGCCGAAGTGCGCGAATATGGCTCGACTGCATGCTGAAAAAAGAGCTGGGCGTCGTGGTGGATTGGAGCATGGTCGACCGCGAGCAGTATCTCCTCGCGATGGAGCGCAGCCCGATAATCGACACCGAGATAAAGGCGCTTTTGAAGTCCGCGCTGACCGAGCGCGTCGATGATCGCGAGATATACATGAAGGGCATTGACCACAGCTATTACTACGAGGGCTACGCCGCGTTTGAAACGGAAAAGCTGTGAAATTGCGAAATTGAGAAATGAGGGAGGCTGTGACGCCTCCCTCATTTGCTTTTATATCACCCCCGTGAGATACAGCGCGGCGGCGAGAGTCGCGGCGAGGAGGGAGAAGATGACGACGCGCGCGATTATGCGCGCGCCGTTTGCCGTTTCGGGCAGGGCGGTGCGGGTGTATTCCTCGGCGGCGGCGCGCGCCTGACGCAAAAGCGCCTCGCGGCTGATGCCGGGGGTGGAATAATAATCATCGTTGAGCACGAACACCGCCTCCGAAAACATGCCGCCCGGCGGGTGGACGATGATGACGCGCCGCTCGCTGCCCTTTATCGCGCCGCGCCCAATATGCGCCGCGCCCAACGCGCCGCGCGCCCTGCGGCGCGTAAGCAGGGCACGCAGTGAGGCGAGATGCGGTCTTTTCATCATGCCCGCTCCTCCACCCTGACGGTGACGACGGTCATGTCGTCATTCGCGCCGTAATGCTTCTCGGCCTCTTTGAGCGTGGAGCGCGCAAGCGCCTTCATGTCCTCAAAGCCGCGGTTCAAAAGAGCTTTCACCCATTCGTCCTGTGCGTCGGCAATCACGCCGTCGGAGGCGATTATGGCGGTGCAGCCGGGTTTCAGGCGCATGCGGACAATGTCCGGCGCGCGCCCCTCGCCGAGGCTCAGCCCGGCGGCAAGGGTGTCGCCCTTTATGCGGTGCACCCCGCGCGATGAGCACACGTAGGACGGCGCGGCGCCGTATTTATAAAAGCAGGTGTCGCCGGTGAAAAGGTCGACGCACATGAGGTCGACCGTGGCGTAGCCCCAGCTGTCCTGACCGCGCAGGAGCATGACGGAGTTGAGCATTTTCATCGCGGCGGCGGGGTCAACGCCGCTGCGCAGGAATTTTTCGAGTATGGCGACGACCTCACCGCTGCCGCGCGCGGCCTCGTCGCCCGTGCCCATGCCGTCGGAGAGGAGGACGCACAGCACGCCCTCATCGGTTTTGAAGTATGTGCCCTTGTCGCCGCTGACCTTTTCCCCGCGCTTTTTCAAGGCCGCGATGCCCACCGACACGGCCAGCGGCTCGGCCTCCAAAAGCGTCAGGCGCGCCGGGTCATCCTCGCTCTCCGGCGCGAGGCACAGCCGCACACCCACCACGGCGGACAGCTTTTCCAAGTACCCCGCGCGCTTTGTCAGCGGCGTGAGCCGTCCGCTTTCGATGATGACGCGCACGCGCCCGCTCCCGTCGCGGTATACGGCGGCCTCGGCGTCGATGTCCAGCGAGCGGAGATAGCGCACGAGGCGGCGCTCCGCCGCGGGGTCGGAGCCGTTGAGGCTGCCCAGCTCACCCGCGACGCGGCTCAGCATGGCGGCCACGTCGCCGTATATTTCCCAGGCGACGCTGCGGTTTTCTTTCAGGTGCGCACGAAGCTCGCGCCGGAAGCTCAGCGAGCGCAGCTCGCCGTTGACGGCGGCGACAAAGGCCGCAAGGCCGTTGCACTGCTCGCGGAAATAGCCGGGCAGGTCGCCGGGGGTGAGCGTGCCGTGCTCGGTCATGGCCTCGGTGGCGTCGTTCATGGCCGAGAGCGTGTCCATGTATTCGGTGTTCCAGCAGCGGTTTTTGTGCTTGCAGCGGACGCAAACCTCGTCCGCCGCGCGATCGAACACACGGGCGATGTTCTCGTCGTTGTACGGCTCTTCCACGTTTTTGCGCACGGTTTCATAAAGCTCGGCGTAAGCCTCGCCGAGATTGAGCACGCGCCCGGCCACAAAGCGGCGCAGCGACGCCTCGCCCCGCCCCTGCTCGGCATATTGCAGCATCAGCGCAAACTGCGTCACCCACGCGCCGGGCAAAACCATGAATATAAGCGCGGCGCAGCCGGATTCAAACATCGCGGCAAGGCACATGCCCTCCTCCCATTCGCACGCCGCCGCCAGCGCCGACGCCAGCAGAAACGACAGCACGAACACCGCGCGCCCGTGCTTGCCGAACACGCCCGACATAAGCCCCGCGAACGCATACACCATCGTGTAAAACGCGCCGCCGTCGCGCGCCAGATCCATCGCAAGGCCGAGCACCGTGCCCACGGCCGCGCCGGTGAGCATGCCGCCCTTCATGGCCGAGGCCATCAGCGCCACGAGCGCCGCCGCGCGCCCCACCGACACGCCCGAAAACACCGTCACCCGCGCAAAGCTGACAAGGGCGCAGGCGGCCATGATGAGCGCGGCGGTGCTGTGCTTGAGCTCCTGCGCCTCGGTCGTGCGCAGGGTGTTGGTCAGTGCCTCGCGGAAAAAGTACGCCCCGCCGAAGGAGAGCGCGCTTTCGAGGAAAAGCGCGGCATAAAGCGGCGTTGCGCCCTCGGCGACGTAAAAGCTGCCGAGAAAGCCCGTCAGGGCGGACACAAACCCCGCCGCGCACGGCATGAAGAATTCACTTTTATATACGGAGACCTCTTGGAATATGAACGAGAGCGTGTACACCAGCACAGACCCCGCCACATAGCGGATTCCCCACTCGATGCCGCCGCTGAGCACATACCCCAGCGACGCGCCGCACAGCGCGCACACCCCGCTCAGCCCCGCGCCGGAGCAGGCCACCATCGCCATGCCGAACGGCGCCCCGCCCGACAATACCCGCGCGCACGACATGAGCATACCCAGACCCATATACACCGCGCACCGCGCCGCCATGTAAAAGCGCGCTTCGATGCGCCGCGGCGCGCTGCACCCCGCGAGCGCGGCCGGCTTTCCCAGTCCCCCAGTTGCCATTATTGAGCCTCCGTTTAGTTGACATAAGTTTTGACTCAATTATAAATGTGCAATTCAAAGAAGTGTGTCGCTCGGTGCGGTCGGGGAGAATTGTTTTGTTGACTTGACGCGGCGGGTGGAATATAATCGCAGGAGAGAAAAACGGCGCAAAGGAGCGATGACGATGCGGGACTTCACGCATTTCAACGAGCAGGGTCGGGCAAAGATGGTCAACGTCGGCGAAAAGCCGGAGAGCGTGCGCACAGCCGTCGCGGCCGGGCGCGTCCTCGTCAATGACGAAACCTTCGCCCTCATCAAAAGCGGCGGGGTGAAAAAGGGCGACGTGCTGACCGTGGCGCAGGTGGCGGGCATAATGGGCGCAAAGCGCACAAGCGAGCTCATCCCCATGTGCCACCCGGTGTTCACCGGCGGCATTGACCTTTCCCTCACGCTCGACGAGGCGCGCAAAAGCGTCGAGATACGCGCAAGCGTATCGTGCACCGGGCGCACGGGCGTCGAGATGGAGGCGCTGACCGCCGTGAGCACGGCGGCGCTGACGGTTTACGACATGTGCAAGGCCGTGCAGCGCGACATGGTGATAAGCGACATTCGCCTCGTGTCCAAGTCCGGCGGCGTGCACGGGGATTTCGTGCGCGACGGCGAGTGAACCGGATTAGTCGGGTTTAGACGGCGGAAAAAATGCCGCGCAAACGCGCGGCGGAACGGAGAGAAATATGAAGCACCATATTATAGTGAAGTTCACCCCGGAGGTCGCGGACAAGGCCGCTCTCGTCGGCGAGGTCAAGGCGCTTTTCGCCGCCGAGGCTATGCCCGACGGCGTGACGGGCTATGACTTTTTTGAAAACTGCGTCGCGCGCGACAATCGCTTTGACCTGATGATAGTGGTTCACCTGCCGCAGGACGCCCTCCCCGCCTGGGACGCGTCCGCCGTCCACAAAAGTTGGAAGTCCGACTTCGGGCAATACGTGGAAAAAAAAGCAATTTTCGATTGCGAATAAGGGCATAAGCCCAAAAAATAAGCCCAAAAAAGCATGGTGCAGCCGCACCATGCTTTTTTGTTATATTGTCGTTTTTTCGGGCTTGAGAAACAGCTTCGCAATCACTTTGCATGCGCGCATGAACAGCAAATACAGCGCATAGGCCACAACGCCGCAGGCGAAACATATTATCATCCACATCGCACACCTTGCCACAAACTCTACGGGCGAACGGCTGAGGATTTCAAGCCAGTTGTCCTTTCTCCAAAGGCTGTTTATGAACGCATTTTCATGGATAAGGTACACCATAAATGTGGCACTGCCGAGGAAATTGATGACCTTGCTGTTGGGTATGCGAATGCGCTTGAACAGCTCCAGCATGGATATGGCCACAATGAGCGTTATTATGCTGTTGTTATCAAACCTCATCAAACTGTGCGGCATCAAGACCTGCTCCAGCCCGCTCTCACGCGCCGCCGCAATGGTCGAGGCTGTGAAGTTGAACTGGGAAACCGCGGTAATGGCGACGCACACTGCGAGTATCAGGACAAAGAACACGCCGCGAAAGCGCTCAAAGGGTTCATAGCGGCGTATGTAGCCGCCGACGGCATAGAGGAAAAAGCCGGTGACGAGATTCAGCAAGCCTTCCGTCAGCCCGTCAATAAGTCTGCCCGTCCACTCGAACGATATGAGCGCGAAAAGAGACAAAACAAGTGCCAAATAACCTTTGCGGTCAAGTGATAGAATAAAGCGGTTGAAAAACAGCGCCCCGCACAGAAATATAAGAAAATAATAGCCGACAAACCAAGCATAGGTGTTGAACAAATGAAAGCCGACCGCTTCGACGCGGACACTGCGGACTGCATAAACCGCAACCGCAGAGGCGGCAATCAGTATCATCGTGGCAAAGCCAAGTTGCGTCAGCAGCTTCGACGCCACCTTGGAAATGTTCATGCTCCCTTTTTCAGCACGATTTGCCATGAAATAGCCTGTAATAAGAATGAAAATGTCATTGCCTATTGTGCCAAACGATGCAATAATCTGCGGAACAATCAAGCTCTTATAAAGAATAGGCTGGTTGAAATAATCCTCACTCTGAGGAAGGTGATTGAATACGCAATGCAGAATAATGTGAAATAGTATAATCATCAGCATTGCGACGATACGCAGCAGCTCAATATTGGAGCTTCTAATCTTTTTCTCGGCCATAGCTTCTCCCCATTCGCGGCTTATACAGCCCGAATCCTTGCAAATTATGCTATATATTATCACATTCCGCGCCCAATGTAAAGCACCCGTGCGGCAGTGAATACGCAGACAGAGGAAGCGGCAAAATGCCGCTCCCTCTGTTTGTTCTGTTTATTTCAAATCACACCAGCGCTTTGACCCTGTCCGCTATGGATTCGGGGGTCAGGCCGTAGGCCTTGTAGAGCTCGTCGGGCGAGCCGGATCGGCCGAACTTATCCTCAACGCCGACGCGGGCAAACCTTGCGCCGGGCTTGCCGGCGATGACCTCCGCCACGGCAGAGCCGAGGCCGCCGGTGACGAAGTGATCCTCCGCCGTGACGATGGCGCGCACGGAGGAATTGTACGAAAGCACGCACTCCTCGTCCAGCGGCTTTATCGTGTGGAAATTGACGACGGCGGCGTCAATGCCGTCGGCGGCCAAAAGCTCGGCGGCGCGCAGGGCGCGCGTCACCATCAGGCCGGTGGCGAAAATGGCCGCGTCCTTGCCCTCGCGGAGCACGACGGCCTTGCCGGGGGTGAAAGGAGTGGACTCGTCGGTGATATCGTCCGTGCCGGGGCGGGTCAGGCGGATGTACACAGGGCCGTCCATCTCCGCCGCCGCCTTGACGACCTTGACGGTCTCGGCGGCGTCACACGGGGAGAACACCGTCACACCCGGCAGCTCTCGCATGAGCGCGACATCCTCCAGCGCCTGATGCGAGCCGCCGTCCTCGCCAACGCTGAGCCCCGCGTGGGTGAAGGCGAGCTTCACGTTCGCGCCGGGATAGGCCACGGAGTTTCTGATTTGCTCAAAGGCGCGCCCCGCGCCGAACATCGCAAAGGTGCTGGCAAAGGGGACAAAGCCGGAAAAGGCGAAGCCGGCGGCGGCGCATATCATGTCCGCCTCGGCGATGCCGAAGTCGAAAAATCTGTCGGGGAAGGCCTTTTTGAACGTGCCGGTTTTCGTCGCCCCGGCGAGATCCGCGTCCATGACGACGATTTTTTCATTTTCCATGCCGAGCGCGGCCAACGCCTCGCCGTAGGCTTCTCTGGTCGATTTACCCATTTATCGCAGCCTCCAGTTCCTTTTTCGCCGCCTCATAGTCGGCGGTTTTTATCGTTGAGCCGTGCCAAGAGGCGTTGTTCTCCATGAACGACACGCCCTTGCCCTTG
>CAZXVA010000028.1:0-23833 GCA_964644305.1 uncultured Oscillospiraceae bacterium | reverse complement strand
CACTCTTCATGGTACGGGTGATGATAGCGGTCTGAGTGGAGTGGAAGCCGGAGAGGATACCACATGCAACAGTGACAAAGAACACGGGGATGAAGTGGTTCTCGCCGAAGTACTGAGAGTAGTTGAACACGCCGTTGTACTCCCAAACGCTGTCCCACAGCTCAACAAGGGGATAGCCCTTTGCGAAGATGCCGATGAACACGCCAACTGCGGAGAAGAGGAGGATAGCGCCGAACACGGGGTAGATGCGGCCGATGATGGCGTCGATGGGGAACACAGTCGCGATGAGGTAGTACGCGAAGATGACAGCGTAGATAACCCAAGTGGAGACTGCGGTGGCCTCACCGGAGAAGCCGAAGACCTGAGTCGCGGCGATGTCGCCCGGGGTGTAGATGAACACAGCGCCGACGAGGAGGAGCAGCAGGCAGACAAAGACGTTGTAAACAGCATACACGCCCTTGCCGGTGTACTTCTTGATCATGTCGGGCATCTGAGTGCCGCCGTCACGCAGGCAGATCATGCCGGAGAAATAGTCGTGCATTGCGCCGCCGATGACGTTGCCGATGGGGATAGTGATGAACGCGATAGGTCCAAACAGAATGCCCTGGATCGGTCCAATGATGGGGCCGGTGCCGGCAATGTTGAGCAGGTTGATGAGGCTGTTTTTCCAGCTCTTCATCGGGACGTAGTCAACGCCGTCCTGCTTGGTGTATGCAGGGGTCTTACGATCGTCAGGTCCGAAAACCTTTTCGCAGAGTTTGCTGTAGAAGAATGCTCCTACAAAGAGAATAACGAGGCCGATTATGAATGTTACCAAAATAAACCCTCCCTTTTCTGTAAAAAATCTGAGCGTTACATTCCGTGGTCGGCCTGACCACCGTATGCGGCAATGCCGAAATGAATAAATTTGCGACACTACCCCTATGCGCTATTATAATACTATTCATTTATGTTAAGATTCTATTCTCATAATCGACCATGGGTTAAAGAAGTTGTAAAGATATTACCCGAATCGGCTAATTTCTTTGCGCCGCATTTCAAGCATCTATGTGAAAATAATGTCATGCATAAAACACGGCTGCGGAAAAATAATCCCCGCAGCCGTTTTGAGTCAAATATTAAGCTTTATTCGCCTTGATTATTTCAAGGGCGAGGGTTTTGAGGGCGCTCAGGCCGGCCATGGCGGCGGCGATGAGGGCGGCGGCCCATGCCGCAGAATCCGTGCCCAGCTCGCTCGCGGCGGGAAGCGCCACCAAAAACCCCTCCAAAAACGTCCACGCCGCGCGCTCCAAAATGTTTTTCCAATCCATTTTTGTCTCTCCTTTTGGTATAAATTTCGATTATAATAGTATAAATATGCTCTAAAACAGCTTTTCAAGGTCGTCAATGCGGTGATTTGCCACCTTTATCTGCTCAGCCGTGAGTGCGGCGCGCTTTTCAAGCTCATACGTGCGCTCGATGACGGTATTGTGCCTGTCCACCTTTTTCTCCAACGCCTCCAGGCGGTATGCAATCAGCGCGGTGGAGCGCCGATTGGCAAGATATGCGCCCGTCAGCGTCCCGGCAAAGCCCAATAGCGCCACAATAAGCGCCTCGCTCATGCGTCCACCCCCTGCCCCAGCAGCGCGCGCCATTCCCGGCGCGCGCATACGCCGCACTCTGTCAGGCCGTGCTCGCGCTCCAGCGCGAGCACGGCTTGGCGCGTCCTCTCGCCGAACTCGCCGTCCACCCAGCGCGGGTCAAACCCGCGCCATAACAGCGCCCCCTGCATCGCCGCGACTGCCGCCCCGGTGCTGCCGACGCTCAGCGTCGGCAGCACCGCCGCCTCGCCCTCCTCCGGAGAGGACGTGGCGTCCGCCCCGTCCCCGGCGGGCATGTAACGCAGCACGCACTCCCACGGATAGTTGAAATACCCGCGCTCGCAGATTTCGCGCCCGGTCTGATCGCCGGGTGCGCCGCCGCGCGCCGTGCCGCGCTCATTTGAAGAGGCGTGGATGAGCCGCCCCGCGCCGATATACAGCGCCGTGTGGCGCGCAAAGTTGAGCAGCACGTCCCCGCGCATCAGCCCCGCGCCGTCTGCAAGGCGCACGCTGCCCGTCACGTCCGCGAAGCCCCGGCGCAGCATGTCGCCGCGCATGTCACCCGTGTATGTGCACTCCAGCGCCACCCCGGCGCTCTGCCAGCAGTGGATGACGAGGCTGCTGCAATCATAGTCCGGCCCCCAACGCGAGGTCTGGTCATAGCCGCATCTTGCATCGGCGGCAAGCGCGGCGGCCTCGGCCACGGCTTTTTCGACGGTGTCGCCTCTCTTTGTCATGTCCACCCCGCTCATTCAAGCCACACTCTGTGCACTCTCAGCGCCATGGGATTTGCCGACGAGGTTGACCCGCCGCTGGTCACCGCGATGCTCACCTCGCGCAGTCCGCTTATTGAGGACACGTCGAGGGTGAAGCTGTTCTTCGTCGAGCTGCCGTTTGAACAGGAAACCGTGGTATTGCTGTTGATATAGCTTTCGCCGCTTGCTCTCAGGCCGAGCGTCGCCGAGCCGGCGCAGTCGGAGGTCTCCACGCCGATGGTGCTGACGTTGGTCAAGTCGATGAAATCGGCCGCGACAAGGGAGAACCCACTTGCGCGGTAATAGCTGTTGGCAAACGAGGTGGCGGTGACGTAAAGGCTTTGTGCCTCGCGCGTCAGCGTGGGGGTGACGGCGTAGCAGTTTGAGTCCATCGCGCGCGCAATGGCGTTCCAGCCGCCGGTGAAGTCCGTGTACTCATTGCCCCGGTCGTATAAATGCGTGTGCCAATTCTCCCACGCGCCGTTTATGTACGTGGCCACGTCGGGCACATTCGTCCAGGCCGAGCCGGTGTACTGCTTGGCAGACACCGGATAGAGCAAGAAGTCCGCGTCCTCCACGGGGCGAAACGGCGCGTGCGCCGTGATGCCCTGCTTTATCCACACCGTGCCCGCCGTGGGCGAGGCCGGTTCTTCACGCTGAAAAAGCGTCTTGGTCACCGCGCGCGAGCTTTTGATCCATATTGTGTTCTCCTCCGCCGTACCGGGGCGGGTCTGCGCGGCGATGACGGAATATGTCAGCTTTGCCCCCGTCGGTATATCGGCAATTTTCCCGGCCATCGCCGAGGGGGTATACCGCGCCGTCTCGCCGTTTTTCGTGCGTATCGCGGCGGCAATCGCCGCGTAATGGGCGTTGTCGGTTGTCACAGTCGCCATCAGTAGCTCACCTCGTCTCCGTCGGGCAGCGCGGCGAGCACGTCGTTCACCATCTGCTGCTTGTCCGCCGCCGTCCAATAATCCGTGCCGCGCACGGGCGTGTACCCGGCCGCGCCGGTTGCGCCCGTGGCGCCGGGCGCGCCGGTGTCACCCTTGTCGCCTTTCGCGCCCGTGTCGCCCTTGTCACCTTTGTCGCCTTTCTCGCCTTTCTCGCCTTTTTCGCCCTGCGCGCCGGTGTCGCCTTTCTCGCCGGGTGCTCCGTCCGCGCCGGGCGCGCCGTCTTGGCCGGGTGTGCCGGGGTCGCCCTTGTCGCCTTTCGCGCCTTTCAGGGCGGCCAATTGCTCGTCTGTGAAGTCGGCATAAGTAAAGGCCGCGCCGGTGTCGCCTTTGTCCCCCTTGTCGCCCTTATCGCCCTTGTCACCCTTGGCACCCTTGGCGCCGGGGTCGCCCGGCGCGCCCTTCAGCGCTTCAAGCTGGGCGCTCGTGAAGTCGGAATATGTGAACGACTCGCCCTTGTCGCCTTTCGCGCCTTGAAGCGGGCCGTTGTTCTTCCACTCGGCGGCCGCGGCGTCATAGATGTATATGTCGTAGGGCGCAGCCGCGCCCACGCCGTAAACGTCGCCCGCCAAGGGCGCGGTCACCGCGGCGCTCAGCGCCGCCTCGTCGGCGAAAAAGCCCTTGACGGTGAACGGCTCGCCTTTCTCGCCCTTTTCTCCGGTGTCGCCCTTGTCACCCTTGTCGCCCTTTGCCCCGTTTTGGCCGTCGACGCCGTCTCGGCCGGGCGCGCCGGGGTCGCCTTTTTCGCCCTTCAGGGCGGCCAGCTGCTCGGCGGTGAAGTCGGAGTATGTGAACGCCGCGCCCATGTCGCCCTTTTCGCCTTTTTCGCCGCGCTCGCCTTTTTCGCCCGTGTCGCCTTTCGCGCCGTCCGCGCCGTTTTTGCCCGGCGCGCCGCGCAGGGCATGGAAGGCGAGATTGAGCGTTTGATACTCCGTCCCCTGCGTCAGGCTCGCGCTCACGCCGGGTGTGCCCTGCTCATCGTCCACGGTGGCCGTCACCGCGCCTATCGCGGCCTTTTCCAGCGTTTCCGCCGTGCTTTTCGCATTTGATATAAGCTCGGTGAGGGCGGTGGCCTCCGGGGCGGAGGCAATGTCGCCCTCGGCGACGGCGGGCAGATAAACCTGAATCGTGAACCTCGGCGAGATTACCAGCTCGCCATCGCGCGAGTATATTCTCACCTCGCACTCGACCCTGCCCGGCGCGGCGGTGGTCTGCGCCGTCAACCCGTACTCCACGCGCGCCCCGGCGAGGACGCAGCCGTTGAAGAGCGTCGTGCCGTCGGGCTTTGTCGCGGCGAGGACGGCGTAAGCTCCCTCGTCCGGCGCATAAGGCGCGCCGCCGCTCATCAGGTCTATGGCGAGCCTGCGCCCCGTCTCGCCGCAGCGGACGGACATTGCCGCCTGCGCCGTGCGGCGCTGGATGTCAAGCGAGATGTGATATGTGCTTTTTCTCATCAGCCGCACCGCCTTTATCTCACCGCGCCCGCACTTCGCTTGGTTGACCCCGCGCTCTTGCTGCCGTCACGTGTCGTGCCGGACGCGTCCGCCGCGCCGGCGGACGCGCTCTTGCCGCTGCCGTATTCCTTTTCCCAGGCCTTTTGGCTTCGCGGCCCCCACGCGCCGTCCACTGCGATGTTATAGCCCTTGTTGCGCAGCTCGCGCTGGACGACGGTGGCGTCTCTGCCGTCGGGCGCGGTGTTGGGGTAATAGCTGCCCGAACGCTTGCTTGAGCTTGTGCCGGTGCTTGCCGCCGCGGCGGCCTGACCGGGCGCAAGCGCACCGGTCACGGCGTAATAGCGCTCGGCGGTGATGAGCCCCATGCCGTAGGCCACGTCGGGGTTTGCCGCGATCCAGTATTGGCGCATGCGCTCGGCGGTGTCGTCGCCGTAAAGCGAGGCATAGCCGCCGAAGTCGCCGTATTTTGCCCTTGCGGCGGCCTCGTTTTGCGCGCGGTCATATTCCTTTTGCTTTTGCGCCTCGGCGTGCTCCTGCTCCTCCTGCTCGCGCTTGTGCTTTTGCTCCTGCGCGTAGTTATAATCATCCAGCGCGTCGGTGTATTCCTTATACTCCCTGTCGCGCAAGCCCTCCAGCATGTCATAGCGCTCGCGCAGGTCGTCCCCCTCGTCGCGGTAGCGGCTGTAGGCCAGCGTGTAAAGCTCCGGCACGACCGCGCCCAGCTTTTCAAGATACGCGTCATAGCTCTGCCGCCCCACGTTTTCCGCATAGCTCGACCCGTACCCGCCCGTCAGCGCCGCGGCCCGGCCGACGGTGTCGCGCATGGCAAGCCGCCCCTGGCGGATATAATTGTCCTTATAATGCTTATATAGCGCGTCCGACGCCGCGTCGTATTCAAACCCGCCGCGCCCGGCGATGGCGTTGTACGCCGCATCAAGCTCTTTGTCATAGCTTCCGGCGTACTGCGGCCTCGTCGAGGCCGCATAATTCAACTCCGCCTCGCGCCTTGCCTTTTTCTCCTCTTGTGTCATGTATATCCTCCTTAAATTCCCGTGTGCCACGCGCCGCGCGCGTACACTCTCGGCGATGCCGCGCGCCACGCGCCGCCCGTATAAACATAGCATTCCGCCTCGCGCGCCGTGCCCCCGGCGCTCAGCCACGCCGCGCCCTCCTCTTCGGGCGGGATAATGTGTATGCTCGTGCTCATCGGAAACGACGCCGAAAAGCAGCTTGTGATGAGATAATACGTCTGCCCCGCCTCGACGTAATACGTCATGTCATAATCCGGCGGGTCGCCGGTGGCCATGTCGCCGTGGCTGTGCGCGAGATAGTCCGTGGCCGTGCCGTCGCTTGTGTCCACGCTGTCATTTCGCCCGAAATAGCCCATTGCCACCATCTCCGCCTCCACCGTCGTCGCGTCGGTATAAAACCGCGCCACACCGGAATAGGCAAAGCTCATTTTCAGCACGGAGTATTTCGCCTTGGCAAGGGCGATTGGGCGCGTCACCGGGTTTTTCAGCGCCGTGTACTCCGCCGTGTCGCCCACCGACCATTTGGCCGCCGGGGGCGAGAGCGTGAATGACACTTGCCCGCTCTCCGCCCCGCCGTAGTACATGGCGAAGACGTAGTATACCCGCCCTTTTTCCACGCGCGTGGCCGTCAGCGCGCCGTCGGCGTCGAATTCGCGCAGTGTGCTCAAGGGTCGCCCGGTGTGCGTGTCAATCTCCGCGCAGTCGGAAAAGAACAGATACGTCATCTCGCTCCTCCCCGATGAGGACACCACAATGTCCGTCTGCACGGCGTAATCAAAGCTGAGCGTCATGCGGCCTATCTCGCCTCTCGCCATGCTCATTGAAAAGCTCTGCTGCGTCTGCGGTATGTTATAGCGCGCGCCGCAGTCTTTTATCTTATAGCTGTCCACCCCGGCAAAGCCGCCCTCGCCGCCGCTTGAGCCGCCCCCGGTCGTGCCGGACAGGCCGCCGGTGACGGCGGGTGTGCGCGTGCCGGTTTGATAGGCGTCGCTCCAGTTGCCGGTGGCGTAGTGATAAATTTGGTTCGTGCCGTAATCGGCATAGCGCGCCGTGGACGTGAAGAAAAAATACAGCCATTCCGGCGCGCCGGACGGCGCTGGGAAGTGAAAGCTTATGTAATTGCCCACGTTGCTCGCCTCGAACGCGACAGGCCCCGCCATCGCCGCGTACCCGCCCGGCGGCGCGCTCACGTCGCCGCCGGTGGGGTCAAAGGTGTATAGATAGCAGCAGGCCGTTGACGGGTTTGCCGATGTGAGAGGGCTGACGAAGTTTGTCGCCACGCTGAGCGCCGACAGCGCCGCGTCGGCGCTGTCATAATGCGCCCGCACGCGGTACACCACGCATTTGCCCTCGCTTGATACATAGTCCGCGCCGGACAGCGCACCCCACGCGCCCCAGCCGCCGCTTGTTCTCGCGCGCTTTTCAAGCGCGCCGAAATACCCCATCCGTCCTCACTCCTTGAGCTTGAAATACAGCTGCCCCTCGACGGGCGCGCTCACGGCCTGCGTCGGCTCTGCCGTGCCGTAAGCACCCTCGGCCAGCACCGGCGTGCCCATGTACAGCCGCCATGTTGACGCCACCATCACGGCGTTTGCCGCCGTGGGTGCCATGCCGAAGCCGATCGCCGTTCCGTTTTCGTTGAGCTTGACCGCCCACTGCTGGTGATAAAGCCGCAGGGTGTAAACCCCCTCACCGCCCACCGCGTCGCATACGCGCAGCCGCACGGTGTAGCTGTCGCCGGCAAGGTCGCCGCCGAGATACGTGGGCGTTGCCCACGCGCTTGACCATTTGCCGCTTTCAAAGGCGGTCAGGGTCGTCTCCGCGCCCCACTCGCCGCCGGAGGGCTGAACGGCGGCGTACACCGTGGCGCTGTTTTTCGCGCCGATTGCCGTGACGGACAGCGCCGCGCGCACGCGGATGTACGCCCCGCCCTCGTCGCTCTCGCCGGAGGCGCTGCACCTCTCCGCCGCCAGCTCGCCCAGTGAGGGCTTGACATAGGGCAGCATGTCCATGCTTATGCTCACGCCGCCCTCTCTCCCGCGCGAATCCGTGACCGTGCACAAGAGTGTACTCCCCGCGCCGAGCACGCCCACATCCAGCGTCGGCTGAGTGGAGATTATCTTGCGCCCGTCAACGCTGACGCTGTAATATTCCGCCGTCGCCCCGGCGCAGGCGGAAAGGTCGATTTTCGCCGTGTTGAAACGCACCGTCACGCGGCTGACGCCCGCAATGGCCTCGCTGAACGTCGCCGCCGCGCCGGTGTTGACCGCCGTGGCGGTCACGGCGGCGGCAGTGAGCGCAGGGCGCATGTCCTCATCCGCCGTCAGGGTGAAGTGCGCCGTCTGCGGCGCGCCCGTGGCGGTCGCGCATGCGCTCTCGGCATAGCTTTGCACCGCCACATCTATCCTCACGCTCTTCGCCCCCGGCGCTTTGGAAAGCCACGCGCGCGGGCAGGTGTGGCTCAGCGCGGCGGCGAACGCCTCGGACTCGGCCAAGAGCTCGCCCGAATAATAAAACTTCGCCCTGTGCCAGCACCCGCCGGAGCGGTTCATGATTATCGACACCGCGCTGCCCGTGCTCACCTGAGCCGACACCGAGCTTATCGCCGAGCTCGGCGGCACATAAGCGCCGGAAAGGGCTATCCCCGGCGCGGTGCAGTTCCACGCGGTGTAATATTCCGCCCCCGCGCTTGCAACAAACACGAAGATATAATACGTCGTGTACGGCGCGAGATTCAGCCCCGTCGCCGTCAGCGTGCAGCCGTAGCCGCTCGCGGCGTTATAGCTCATCGCGGCAAGGCCGGAGTCGGCCGCCATGGCGCGCGCATTCGCCCACGCCGTGCCGGATGAGCCGATTTTGAAGCCGAAGCTCTGCGTGCCCGCCTCGTGGCCGTTATATATGCACGACAGGGTCAGCGTCACGGCGGACGCGCCGGCGGCTCCGGTGGTGAAGTCATAGCGCACGACATAGTTGTTGCCGCCCGTATAGCCGCCCCAGCCCGCGCTCGCGCCGAGACTCACCCCGTTTTGAAAAAAGTTCACGCCCATGTGCTCACTCCCCCGTGTATTTAATCCCAAGTCCGCCCTCGTCGCTGATGCGCCACGCCGCGCCTATTTGCAGCGCGTTTTCCACCGCGACGTTTGCGATGTGCAGCATGCCGTCCACGGAGTTGTACCACCCGCGCCGATAGCCGTTTATCCAAAACTGCCAGCCCGTCGAGGTGTAAAGGCCGAAGGTCTGGCCGGAGGAGAGGGTGTAATAGCTTTTGCCGTCGCTGCCGGTGGTCACCTCGCCGGTGAATTGCAGGTTTTGCGAAATGGCGATGCCCGTCACGCTCTCCCCCGTCGCCGGGTCTTTGACAAGCCCCCGGCGTATCTGCCCGTCTATGTCCGTGACATAAGTCTGCAAAAGCGACAGCCGCTCTTGGTTGGACTCTATTTTTTCCGTATAGCCATAGCTTTCGACTATGCCGCGCGCGGAGGAGGCGATTTGGCTTTCGATGTTCTCGGTGAACGTGCCGAACTCCGAGCGTGCGAGGAAGGTTTCCTCCGCCGCGCTCAATTGCGCGTCGGCATAGCTTTTCGCGCTCTCGCCGCTCAGCTCGATGTCCCCGGCAAGGCCGTCGGCGGTTTTGAGTATGAGCTGGCGCAGTGCGGCGGCGTTTTTGCGCACGGCGTCCTCGCTCGCGCCCGCGCTCGCATGGCTCTTGCCGGTCGTGGCGCCGATCGCGGCGGGCTTGCCCGCCGTGACGGTGCCGCTTGCCGCGCCGTAATGCGCCGCCGCACCCTCGGCGGCGTTCAGCTCCTGCGCCATGCGCACGAGATAGGCGCGCAGTGCGGCCAGCTGCTGGGTCTGTGTGCCGGTCAAAATCGGCGGTAGCTCGTGCATGTCATCCCTCCGTTATCTCGCGCGTCAGGCTGACAAGGCGCATCTCGCCCCGGCCGGAAAGGCGTATTCGCGCGTGGTCACAGCGCCGCAGGCGCAGCGGCAGCTCCGCCGACCCCGCCGTGGCAAGGTGCATTCGCCCGGCGTATTCCCACACGCCGGAGGAATCATACTCCACGTGCACCTCCGCCTCCGTTTCCGCGTCCATCCACGCGCGCAGCAGCACGCGCGTCAAATATTTCTGCCTCGGGTATTCGCACATGAGCATGCCCGTCTCCGCGCGCCATTTCACCGGCGGCTCTTTCGCGCCGGTCGTGCCGCGCATGGCGTAAAGCGTCTTGCCGGAGAGGGCATAAAGCTCATTGTCCACCCGCGCAAAGGCCGCGGCGCGAAACGCGTCCTCGCGCATCCACAGCCCCTTGGCAATGTCCAGCACGAAAAGGTTCGGCACGTCGCCCTCGTCGAGCATCGAGATGTAGTAGCAATCGCCCAGCGCCCCGGCCACGGCGTCGCGGTAGCGCGCACTGCCCAGCGCGGCGGACACGCTCTCCGGGAACGCCCCCTGATATGCGCACACGTCGCTTGCCGACTTATAATATAGCGTTTCATTGACAACAACGAGGCTCTTGTGCGAGCCCTTTTGCACACCTCGGCACACGGTTTCGCCCACCTGATGCGCACCCGTTGACGAAACGGACACGCGGTGGATGCAGTTTTCCTTGAAGAAAAGCGGCGTGCCGAGATAGCTGACCGCGCCGGTGAACACCCCGTCCGAGCCGACGCTCGCCCGCCATGAATCCGTGGACAGCCCCATGTACTGCTCCCAGTTTTTGAAGTCGCCCAAGGCCGAGCAATAAAGCTCGTTGAGATTCTGCTCTCCGTCGTTGCCGTAGCGGCAGCCCCACAGGCGGTTTGCGCATTGGCACACGAAGTCCATATCCGGCACACTGCGCTTTATCGTCACCCGCTCGTCGGTCACGATTTTCTTCGCGCTCAGCGGCTCGCCCGCGATGATGATATAATCCCGCTCGGCGTCTGCGAAATCCGGCGCCGTGCCGGGGCTGCCGCCCACGGCATAGAGGATTTTCGAGCCGTTTGCGCTCTCCATGCTCGCCCCCGCGAGCGTCACCCCGTCATACTGCGAAAACGCCGTCGGCAGCTGCCCCTGTGTGGTGAACGTGAGCTTTGTGTATACGCTCTCCACCTCCACCCACATTTTCATCGACACGCTGTATTGCGACAGCGTGCCGTCGGCCGTGTTTATCCAGTATTCGCCCTCTTGGGGGTTGTCGGGCGCTGTGGCGGCGCTCTCGGCCTCGCCGAATTCCTCGCCGGTCAGCGAGCACATTGCGTACTCCACCTGCCCTTCATAGCTCCATTCGCTCTCCATCGCGCCGTAATCCGCGGCATCTTGGGTGTTGTAATAGAGCTTATCCGGGAAAATGCACAGATACGCGCCCATGCTGACAAGCTGCTTTTCCCCCGCGCTCATGCCCGCGAGGGGCGTGGCGGCGTTGTTATAATAAAGCGTTCCGCCGTCGATATAGGCCAGCGCGTCCTTTTCCGCCAGCCCCTGCGGGGCCGAAAGCGCCATCACCTCGCCCCGCCTTTGGCGCACCGAAAGCAGGGGGTAGTGCGCCGTGGATAGGTTTTCCGTGTCATAAAACGCGCCCTCGCTCGTGCGCAGTCGCCGCTCATAGCCGCGAAATGCGCTCACGGTCTGCTGCTTTTTGCTTTTTCGCTTCAGCATCGGGTACAGCATTCTCCGCCCTCCCTTCGGTACTATTTATAATATCGCTTCTTTTCACCCCGCGGCATGTGCGTGCGGTTGTAAAAGCTCACAAACGCCCCGTAAACGGCGGAATACATGGCGTTTGAGTTGTTGTAACGGTCGAATTCGCCGTTTGCGTAGTCCATTTGCGCCTCCAAGTGCCTCAGATACGCCTCGTCATACGGCGGCGGGATCAGCAGCACGGTCTCCGGAGGGGTGCACTCGGTGTACTCCGCAAACTGCACCCACTCCCCGCCCTCGTGCGTGTTTATCACCTCTGCCGTCACCGCGCCGTCAAGCGCGGACAGCCACGCCAGCTTTTGCGCATAGCTGAAGCCGTTGGGGCGCAGCGCGTCTGCGCGCGCTATCGCCTCCCGAAGCGTCATCTTTTCAGCGGCGCTTGGCCGCGGCGTCCTCGAAGGCCGAAATGGTCTCCAGCATCATCTCGCGGTTTTCCAAAACCTCGGCCACGCACTCGGGCACCTCCACCTCGACGCCGCGCTTTATAAGCCAGGTGCGCTCATTGATGCCGACGAACACATCCTCCTGCTCGCGGCGCTCCTTCGGCAGGCGGATTTTGATCAGCTTTTCGCCGTTCACGTTTTTCTTTGCCATTTTCCGTTGCTCCTTTCCCGTTTCAATCAGTTGGCCTTGGCGCTTGCGGAAAAGCGCGGGGACACGCTTTCAATGCGCACAAGGTAGTTTTCGATGAGCATTTCCGCCGTCTTGATGGCCTTCCAGCCGACGGAGGAGCGCTGGTCAAGCGGGTCTGCCGCGCCGGACGAGCCGCGCTGCTTCACGATTATCTCCAGTCCGCCGCCCGTGACCTCGGTCACGCCGTAAGCCCCGTCGCCGAGGATGAGCGTGCCGAACACGGCAAGGCCGTTTGCCCCGCCCTCGCCGGGATAGATGACGGCGTTGTCGGCCACAGTGCCGAAGTCGGCGCTCTCGACGGTGATAGTGTCGGCGGTGTTGGCCGTGACCTTGGCGCGCTTGGAGTTGATGAGGATATAGCGCCCGGCAAGGGCGTTTTCCTCCACCGCGCCGCCGTCGAATTTTATCTCCGTCACCGCGCCGGTGTAGCCGGATGCGTTGTTGACCGCGAGAGTGCGGCTGTCGGAGGCGAGGTCGTCGCCGGCGTAAATCTTGGCCTCGGTGGTCTGCACGAAGCGCACACCCGCAATCTCGCCTATCTCGCCCTCGTAGAGGTTTTCGGGCGCGGCGTACTTGTGCGCGTCGATCCACTCGTCGTCGCGCATGAGGTCATAGGCGGCGTAAGGGTGGATTATGCCGACATACTTGCCGTTGATGGTGGGCGCATTCTGCGCGCGCAGCTTGGCCACCGCGCGCTGGATAAGCTCGACGTTGATGCGGCAGTCGCCGTCAAGCGCCTCGCGCTTGTCAACCGTCTCGCTGCCGGCGGCGGTCTGCTTTTCGGCGTAGATGACGTTGGTGCCGGAGTGAAGAACATTTCTCACCACGGTGTCGAGCGTCGCCCCGGCCTGACGGCCGAGGAGCTTGGCGGATTCGAGAATGGTGTTATCAAGCGCGGTCAGCTCCAGCATGTCCGACTGGGTGATGTAATCGCCGTACTGGCTCACCTGCGCGGACACGGTGCTCACGGAAAGCTGCTTGCCGTCCGGGGTGACGCCCTCGGTCAGGGGCGTGGTGGCCTTGGCAAGAGGTGCGAACTTGCGAAACTCGATTATCTTGCCGCCGTTTGCGGGAATGGGGCGCTTCTGGCCGAACTGGTCGTGGACGAGATTGGCCTGCGCCTCGTCGATAAGCGCCATGTCATAAAAGGTCTTCATCTCGGCCGAAAGGCCGAGGGTGCTTGTGGTCTGAACGTTTTCGTTGTTCATCTGTGCTCATTTCTCCTTTTTTTATGGATTTTTTTGCCTCATTTGCGGGGCTTAGAACGTGATTCTTTCCCCGCCCGCGACGCGGCGGATTATGTCCTGCCGCGCGCTTTTGCTCATGGCGGCCACGTCGGTTTTCACCACGGCCGCGCTTTGGCTGGCAAGCCCGCCCTCGCGCGGGCGGTCAGAGCCGGAGAGTATCCTCTGCGTCACCTTGCGCTCCATCTCCTCCGCCGCCGCGCGCATAAGCGTTGCGCGGTTTGCCAGCTCGTATGCCGCCTTCACGCTCGCGCCGGAGCGCAAAAGCTCCTTGAACTCGGCGTTTTCAAGCTCTCGCGTCAAGTCAAAGCCGGGGTATGCCGCGCGCAGTTCACAGCTTTCGCGCAGCCAGTTGCCGTAAAGGCGGGAGGCCTTTTCTCTTCTTCTGGCCTCCCCGGCCTCTCTCCTCGCCCCGGGGTCGTCGTCCATGAGCGCCTGAATGAGCGCGTCGGTGTCGCCGGGCGTCGTGCCATAGCGGTTTTCCAACAGCTTGACGGCCTTTTCAACGGACTTCTGTCTTTTTTCCGACTCCCTGTTGCCTGCAAGCTGCTTTTCCACCTCGCCCTGAACCGCCTCGGCGTATTCCGCCTTGAATTCGCCCTCGATGAGCGCCTTGAAGCGCGCCGCGCGCGTCTCGCCCTGCTGCTCCTCCTGCGGCTCTACCGTCGCCGCGCATTCTCCTGCCATGTCGGCGCACTCGGCATTCAGCGCGCCCTCCATGCCGCTTTTTCCCATTGTTTTTCCTCCTTTTCTCTCCTCTTTTAAGGCACAGCGGCTTCCGCCGCGCGTCGTCGTGCCTCGCGTGTGGTTTTCGCCTCGGCGGTGCTCGTGCCGCCCACGGGCGGCATCCCGGCGCCCGGTGCTCCCGCCGCGGCGGCGCTTTGCGCCGACGCGGCGGCCACGGCACGCGCGGCGTTTTCGGCGATTCTCGCCGTTACGAAGTCCTTGCCGTCAAAGTCCATCATGTCCAGACACGCCAGCGCCGCGTCCGCCCGCGCCGGGTCAAAGAACCCTGCCGCGTAAAACTGCAACGCCAGCTCGTTTTGGCTCATGCGCGAATAGGGCGAGGACTTGACCGCCGTCACGGCCACGTCGAACACCGGCAGCCGCGCTCCCATGTCAAGCCCGGACATTTCGCCCAGGCTCTGCGCGCGCAATCGCTCGTTTGAACACGCCACGAACCTCATCCCCCCGCGCTCGCCCATGATGCGAAAATACCTCGGCACGTCGTAAAACTGGCGTATCAGCTCAATCACCATCAGCACCAGCCGCTTGAAGGCGCGATAGGCGGCCTTGTTGCAGTCGCGGGAGAGCTTGCTGCCCGCCTCCTGCATGGCGGCGATGGCCGCCGCGGCGGTCGCGCCGCCGGTTGTGCCGCCGGAGGACACGTCGCGGTTGCCCGTCGTCTCCTTCAGCTCGTCAATCTTGTTGTTGATGACGGTGACATAAATGCCGTCGAGGCTGGATGAGCGCACGGGCATGATGCTGTCCTGCCCCAGCGCGCCGTCGACGTGGACAAAGTCCTTGGTCAGGTCGCCATACTCCGCCTCGTTCACGCTGCCGTCGTTTCTGATGAAGTGGCGGGGCTTGCAATTGAAAAGCATGTTCTGCATAATCGCCTGATCGCCCCGGTCGATGAACTCCTGCGTGTTTTTGCCCACGTCGATATAGCCGAAGCCGCAGGGCGTGCCCTTTGTGCGGAAAAGCGGGTCGAACACAAACGGGTACATCCCGTGTTCATACCAGCCCACCTCGCTCGGCGCGCGTCGGATTACGCGCCCGGCGGCATCCAAAACCGGCTCTGTGTCGTTCTCACTTGCGTATAGCGGCTCGCTCTGCCCCGCGATAAACTTGCAATAGTGCAGCACCGTGCGCCGCCCCTGCCGCTTTTTGTAGTACCAATCCACCACCATGCTCTTGTTCGCGGTGTCCACACTGTCGTCATAGATATACTTTGCCATGTCCGCCACAGGGGCTGTCAGCTTTCCGCGAAGTTGCGGGTATTCCTCCTCCAAGAGGTCATTGTCGCGCAGACTGACATAGAAAAGGTTTCGGCTGTGCTGAATGTCCTGCACGCCGCTTTCCCAGAAAAGGTTGATGACGTCGGTTTGCACGATGTCGATGTCGCCGAGGCCGTTTAGTTTCCCCGCGTCCCAGAATACGCCGTAAACCCCCGTGCCGGTGATGAGCTTGTCGTCGGCCACGCCGGAATATACGCTTTCAAAGTCGCACCCGTCCAGCACCACCGGCACCACCGCCGTCAGCATTTCGGCCTCGGCCTCGTCGCCGGCCTCGCGCGGCAGTATGCTCGCCGTGGGGAAGGCGTCCATGGCGTCGGCATGCTTGTTGGCGATCACGTTGAAAAGCCACGCCGAGGCCGGCTCAATCTGCTCCTTGTCGGCGCTTTTCCTCAGGCATTCCCATTGCCGCAGCTTGTACCATTGCTGATCCTCGATTATCCGCTTTTCAAGGTTTGCCCGCCCGGCCTTGTATTTCAGCAGCGTGCTGTACGCCGCGCGTACCTCGTCCTCGCCTATCGCGCGCGCCCTTTCGCCCTGCACAGCGGGGCTTTCAATATAGTTTTCAGTCATTTATAATCTCCATTCTCTCCCTTGTCCGCGCGGCGGCGAGCGTGCCCGGCTCGATGTCCAGCAGCAGCTTCATCGCGCTTGTGCCCTCGTCCCCGCCCTCGGCGCGCCGGGGCTTAATCGGGCGCGACATGAGGAAATACCGCGTCTCGTCCGCGATGTGATCCTCCCCGTCGCTGTCCAAATCCTCCACGCGCTGCGCGTCATATTGCAGCAGCGGCAGCGTGCGTATGAACGCCCGGCAGTTTTTGAACACGTACAGCATCGGCCGACCGCGCTCGTCAAACGCAAGGCGATAGTGCAGCTGCATCCACCCCGGTATGCGCGCGTTGTCCCCGCGCGTGAAATATACGCCGTGGCGCGCGGCGCACTCGGCGATGCTCTCGCCCGTGGACGCGTCCCAAATCGCGGGGTCGGCCACGCCGGATATCTTCTTGCCGCGCAGCCAGCGGTGCTCGCGCTCGGTGCGGGCGATTTCCGAAAACACCCTGTCCGGCGTCCAACGCACGCCCTCGTTGGCCGTCTCCGTGCAGCCGTAAAGCTCCAAAATGCGGTACACCACCCCGTCATAATCCACCGCCCACCAGCCGCAGGAAAACGGCCGGTGATACCCCCAGTCGAACGAGCGGTAAAGTCGCCAATCCTCCGGAACGTCAAACGGGTCGATGACGTGGGTGTATCGCCTGTCGGCATAGTGCTCAGCCCTGTCGCAAAATTCCTCGAAGAATTGCCCCATGTGCACGTCCCATGACCCGTCCAGCCACGCCTCGCGCAGCTTCGGCGGCAAGGCCTCCAGCTGGCGCACATAGTCGGGCTGAGCGCGCATGAGCGCGCCGTTGTCGCGCACGCTCGCCTGAATGAAGCTGTACTCCTCCGCCCGCTCCCCGGCGTTATAGCGCCTATCCACGAAAAGCCGCTTGACCCACTGGTGCCCCACCCCGCCGGGGTTGCAGGTGAGATAGCACCGCTTGGGCATGCCCTCGCCCGCCCCGCGCACACACGCCGACAGCACGCGGAATTGCTCCTCCGTGAGCTGTGTTGCCTCGTCTATGTACATCACGTCGCACTCCATGCCCTGAAAGTTGAGCAAATCCGCGTCATTGGCGCAGTAGCGGAATATGATTCGGCTGGAATTGGGCAGCGTAATCTCCTTTCGCGTGTCGTTGTAGGCATAGCACCCGCGCGGCAAAAGCTGCAAAAAGGGCTTGATGTGGTTGGCGTAAAGCTCGGGGTAGCTGCGCCTGATGATTATCTGCGTCACGCCGGGGCAGCGCGCGGCGGTGATGAGCGCGTTTACGCGCACCGCCCAGCTCTTGCCGCCGCCGCGCGCCCCGCCGTAGGCCACATATTTGTGCCCGTCCTCGAAAAACCGCCGCTGCTTGTCGTTGGGCGCGGGTATGTCGATATAGGGCATTTACCCCTCGCGCTCCCCGCGCTCGGTGCCGCTTGTCCGGGCGCTGTCGTCCGCGCTGTCGGGCGGGCGCGGCGCCCCGCCCTCCACGCGTATCACTATGTCGCCTCCCGCGCCCCCCGGCGGCGCGTCCATCAGCTCGCGCAAGTCCTTCAGCGCCCCGGTTATGGCCTTGAGCACCTTGGGGTCGTCGGGGTCGGCGGCGCTTATCGCGCCCTCGATGAGCCGCGCCGTCGCGTCTGTCATCTCCTCAAAGCGGCGGCACAGCGCCGTTTTGCCGCCCTCGGCGGCCGGGCTTTTCTCCATGGTGTCCCCTCCCTCACTCATATTTTGCCCACAGCATCTTCGCGATTCTGCACTCCTCCCACCCGGCGCAGCAAAACCGCGCCTTGTACTTGTCCGCATTCCCGGCGAAGGCGTTGTGGATGAGGCTGTTTTCCTCCACTCCCTCGCAGTAGATCACTCTCTTGTCCTCCGCCCTATAAAAAGGGCACTGCGCCTCATAGCTTACGAAATGTCTTCCCATTCTTCATCGTCCTCCTCCCCGTCGCGCCACAGCCACTCCGGCATCATCGCGCCCGCGCCGCAGTCGGGCGCGTCGTCGTCCTCCCCCGTCGGGTATCCGAACAGCCGCGCGCGGCGTATATAATCCGCGTCACGCAGTAAAATCAATCCGGCCTCCGCGTCCTCGGACGGACGCAGAACCCCTGTCCGCCCGGTGTTTTGTCACGTTTCGTGACCAAAAAAGTGCGAAAGAATACAGGCTCGCCGCCGCAGCCGCGTCCCGATTTTTCCGTCTCTTTATCTGTCACGCCTTGTGACAATCGGAGTTTACCATTTCCCTGCCCATAAGTCAATACCCGCGCCCGTCAATTTTCCCGTATATTGCATTTTCGCGCCGTGTCGGCGGGCGCTTTTCCTTGCGGCGCAAGCGTTTCCCCGCCGAAAAATTTTTCTTTACTTTTGTCACGCTTTGTGATACTATCTGTTACATAATGAGGGGGATAAATGCCATGTCATATTTCAGCGATACTCTGCTGCACCTTCGCCGCCAAGCCGGGCTTTCTCAACAGGCGCTGGCCGACGCGACGGGGCTTTCCCGCAGTGCCGTCGGCATGTACGAAACCGGCAAGCGCGAGCCGGACATTGAAACGCTCCGCCTCCTGTCGGAGTTTTTCGGCGTGGACATGAACACGCTCACCTCGCCCGAAAGCGCGCAGAACGCCGAGCTTGCCGAGCTTTTGGAGGCTCTGCGCAATCGGGACGAAATGCGCATGCTCTTCAAGCTGGCCAAGGACGCCACGCCCGATGACGTGCGCAAGGCCGTCAAAATCATCGAGGCGCTGCACAATGACTGATTATTTCGTCCGCCTGGTCGAGCTTCCCTTGCGCGTTGAGGGGGTCACTCTCCCCAATTCCGACGGCAGCTTCAGCGTGTACATCAATTCTCTTTTGCCCGACGAAAGGCGCGATGAAGTCCTCCGCCATGAGCTGCGCCACATTGCCGCCGAGCATTTTTACACCGAGATGCCCGTTGAATATATGGAGCGTCAGGCCTGCGGCGAGGCGGTCAATCTCGTGCTGCACCCGCCGGAGGGCAAGCTCGTCCACTTCCCGTCCGAGGCCGCCCTTGCTGCCTACGTCCGCCGCCTTGCCCTGCAAGTCGGTGCGAAGCTCCCCTGCCTGTGACGCGCCCCTCCCCGCATTTTTTACACACTATTCACCCATCCCCCGCCCGCATGCTGTATCATTCTTGTTTGCCGCACGCGCGGCAAACTATTATAAACACCACTCCGAAAGACGTTTTGCCATGAGTACATACTCTGATTTTGAATATACGACAGTTTCCGTCTCGCTCTCGCCGAGTGAGGCGCGCTCCGGCTGCTTTCGCACCCTGCGCTATCCCGGCGCGCCGCGCCCGCTGGCAGTTGAGCTGCCCGGTCAGCTCGCAGACGGCACGGAGCTTTATGTCGAGGCTCCGTTTCTCGACGCCGACGGCGTCGAGACCGAGGGCGAGCTGAAAATCGCCGTGCACGTTGTTCACCCCAAGCGGGGTTACGGCGCGGCGGCGGCTCTGATGTTCGTCGCGGCGGCGGCCTTGGCCGTTTTGCTTGTCACCTTCGCCCGCGATGCGCGGCGTGACAACGTCGCCGCGCCGGAAGTGCCCGTCGCGGCGCAGGCGACGGAGAGCGCCCCGGCCGCGCCCACGCCGACCGCCGCCCCCGAGCCCACCGAGCCGCCCCTCTCCCTCGTTGAGCGTGAGGCGCGCCTGCTCATCCCGCACTTTGAACAGCGCTATTACCTCACACAGCTCGATGACCGGCTTTTGGACTCGTTCTGCACGCTTTACCGCACTGTCAGCTCCTTTTCGGCCAACTGCTCCTTCTCCCGGCCGCTCAGTAAGGACGAGCTTTCAAATCTCACCCTCCTCTTGAGCTATGAATGCCCGGAGCTTTTGCAGTTTTCCGCCTCGGAGTCCATCACCTTTTATTCCGACTCCGACGGCAACGTCGTCTCCGCCGAGCTGCCGCTCGCGCTCTCGCGCGAGGAGTATGACGCGCAGTACGCCGTCTGTCAGGGCATTGCCGAGACCCTGGCCAAAAAGGCCGAGGGCATGAGCGAGTATGAAAAAGAGCTTCTCGCCTATAATTACATCACGGCCAACTGCTTTTATTCCTTTGACGCGCCCAACGCCTCCACGGCCTACGGCGCGCTGGGTCAGCGCGAGGCCAAGTGCGACGGCATCAGCCTCGCCATGAAGTGGCTTTGCGAGGAAATGGGCATATCCTGCATGGTCATGGCCGGCAACAACGCCGTCTCCCCCATCGGCCACGCGTGGAACGTCGTGTGCATCGACGGCACGTATTATGACCTTGACGTCACCAATGACGTCAACTCCGCCGACCGCGATTATAATTATTACGGCGCGTTCAACGTCTCCCGTTATTGGATACGCTCCAAATACCCCGAAAACGCGGCCTTTGCGGGCTTTCTCATCGTCCCCGGCAGCGAGAGCATGAACATGAGCTATCACGCGCTCTCCGGCGCGTATGTCCCCGCCGGTGCGGAGTACGAAACCGCGCTTTTTGACCGCCTTTCCGCCCTTGCCGACGGCGAGGCCGCCTATATTCAGTTTGAAAGCTTTGATGATTACACCAACTTCATCGCCTCCGTCAGCGACGTGATGAGCCGCTGGAACGGCCTGTCCAAGGGCAGCTTCAACTATTCCCTCTCCCACTTGGACGAATTCCAAGTCTGCCGCCTGAGCATAAGGTATATTTGATTGGATATATTTTGACCCCCTGCGAATTTTCGCAGGGGGTCAATTCTTTTATTCCTTTATTATTCGTTTTCCGCGCTTATTCCTCCGCGATTTCCTCCTCCGGGAGTCTTCTATACGTCTCGGTGTAGTCGCGGAGTTTTTTGGCGAGCTTTTTGGTTGCCGCGCCGGGCTTCATGCGCCACACCCAGTTGCCGTAGGGCTTGCCGGGCACGTTCATGCGCGCGCTGCCGTCCAGCTCCAAAATGTCCTGCATCTGCATCACGAACAGATCCGACGCCGTGGACATGCCCGTGCGGATCATGCCCCAGCACCAGCCCTCGTCGTCCGTGATGTGCATATAGCGCTTGGCAAAGGCCGCGTCGTCCTTGCCCGTGGAGGCGAGCCAGCCGAGGGCGGTGTCGTTGTCGTGCGTGCCCATGTAGCAGACGCTGTTTTTGCCGCAGCGGTGGGGCAGATAGTCCGACTCGCCGTGCGCGTCGAACGCAAATTCGAGTATCTTCATCCCCGGCAGACCGGAGTCGGCCAAGAGCTTTTGCACGCCGGGGGTGGTGTACCCCAAGTCCTCCGCGATGAACCGCAAATCGGAAAACCACGACGTCAGCACGCCCACCAGTCCCATGCCGGGGCCGGGGCGCCACTGACCGTTTATCGCGGTGGTGTCCGCCGCGGGCACAGCCCAATAGCTGTCAAAGCCGCGGAAATGGTCAATGCGAATCACGTCGTAAAGCCGCTTCGCCCCGTCGATGCGCCGTATCCACCAGCCGTAGCCGTCGGCGGCCATGCGCCCCCAGTCATAAAGGGGGTTGCCCCAAAGCTGGCCGTCCGCCGTGAACGCGTCGGGCGGCACGCCCGCCACCTCGGTGGGCACGTTGTTCTCGTCCAGCTGGAAAAACTGCGGGTCGCTCCACACGTCGGCGGAGTCGAGCGCGACGTAGATGGGGATATCGCCGATGAACTGAATGCCGCGCTCATGCGCGTAATCGCGCAGCGCCTGCCACTGCTTGTAGAATTCGTACTGCAAGAATACGTAAAACTCCACATCGTCGCCAAGCTCCTCGCGATAGGCGCGCACCGCGTCCTCGCGGTGCAGCCTTATCCCCTCGTCCGGCCATTCAAGCCAGCTCACCATGCCGAACTTGGCCTTCACGGCCATATAAAGCGCATAGTTTTCCACCCACGCGTTCGCGGCGCGAAACGCGCTCAGCTCGTCGCGCAGTGTCTCGCGCCCGCGCTCGAAGGCGCGGCGCAGCACGTCAAAGCGCTCGGCGTAAATGCGCCCGTAGTCCACGCGCTCCGCGTCGTCCACTTGGGCGACGCGCTTCAGCTCGCTTTTTTTGAGCAAACCGTCCTCGATGAGTATGTCAAGGTCGATGAAATATGGGTTGCCCGCGAAGGTGGAGAACGAGGAATACGGGCTGTCGCCGTAGCTCGTCGGCCCAAGGGGCAGAAGCTGCCAGTATTTTTGCCCGGCGGCCTTGAGAAAATCGACAAATTCGTATGCGCACTTGCCCATGGTGCCTATGCCGTACTTTGACGGCAGGGCGCTCATGGCCATAAGAATTCCGCTGCTGCGGTCCATGGATATCACCCGCTTTTTGTTAGAATCGCTTTAATATCGCTCAAACTGACGAGGGTATTCCCCCTCGTCAGTCAAAATGATTTAGCCCTTGACGGCGCCGGCGGCGACGCCCTTGATGATGTGCTTCTGGCACGTGAGATAGAACACTATCACCGGGATTATGCTCAGGCTGATCAGCGCCATCGTCGCGCCGAGGTCAACCGTGCCGTAGCTGCCCTTGAGGTACTGAATGTGAATGGGTATGGTCATATACTTTTTCCTGTCGAGCACGAGGTAGGGCAGGAGGTAGTCATTCCAAACCCACATAATCTCCAGCACGCCCACGGATATCATGGTGGGCTTGAGCATCGGCAGCACGACGGAGAAAAACGTCCTTATCGGGCCGCAGCCGTCTATCGCGGCGGCTTCCTCTATCTCAAGCGGAATGCTCTTGACAAAGCCCGAGAACATGAACACCGCCAGCCCCGCGCCGAAGCCCAAATAGATGATGGGTATGGTCCACGGGGTGTTCAGCTTCAGCACGTCCGCCGTCTTCGACAGCGTGAACATAACCATCTGGAACGGCACGACCATCGAGAACACGCACGCATAGTAAACAATCCGGCAGAAAAGCGAATCCACGCGCGAAATATACCACGCCGCCATGGAGGTGCACAAAAGGATGAGGAAGGTTGAAACCAAGGTGATGAAAAGGCTGTAAAACGCAGACTTGACAAAGGGATAGTCGCCGAAGGTGACGCCCTTGACATAGTTTGCCCAGCCCGCGTTCGTTTCGCTGTTCGGCCAGCCGAACGTGTCGGTTTTCACGAAGGTGTTGAGCTTAAAGGAGTTGAGGAACACGAAAAACACCGGCAGAACGTACACCACGCAGATAATGATGAACATTATCGTCAGTGCCCTTTTCGCGTTCTTTTCGCGGCTGAGAGAGTTTTTCATCACTGCTGTACCTCCTTCTTATGTGTTGCGGTGAGCTGCAAAAGGCCGATGGACGCCACGAGAATGAAGAACAAAACCGCCTTGGCCTGTGCCGTGCCGCGCGCGTTTACATTCTGGCCGTAGAAGGTGTTATAGATATTCAGCGCAAGCATTTCGGTGGTGTGCACAGACGTGCCGTCGGGGTTGATGATGTACGGCAGGCCGCCCGTGAGCGCGAGGTTCTGGTCGAAAAGCTTGAAGGAGTTTGTCAGCGTGAGGAAGGTGCAAATCGTGATGGAGGGCATGACGTTGGGAATGGTTATCTTCCACAGGGTCTGCCACTTCGTCGCGCCGTCTATCTTCGCCGCCTCCAGCATATCCTCCGGCACAGACTGCAAGCCCGCGATGTATATTATCATCATATAGCCGATCTGCTGCCAGCACATGAGGATGATAAGCCCCCAAAAGCCGAGGTTCTTGTTGAGCAGTATGCCCGTGCCGTAGCGCGCGAGTATGCCGTCGAATATCATGCTCCAAATATAGCCGAGCACGATGCCGCCGATGAGGTTGGGCATGAAGAACACCGTGCGGAACAGGTTCGACCCCTTTATCCCCTGCGTCAGCGCATACGCCACCGCAAACGCCAGCACGTTTATCAGCAGCAGCGACACCAGCGCGAACAGCGCCGTGTACCAAAACGAATATGTGAAGCTCACATCCGAAAGCGCCCTGA
>CAZXVA010000027.1:0-23995 GCA_964644305.1 uncultured Oscillospiraceae bacterium | reverse complement strand
TTGTCAACGGCATCGGCTTCGTTCCCACTCCTGTCGGCGGCAAGAACAGCAAGGCCCACCGCGTCGGCGACTGCGTTGCCATCGGCAACCTGCGTACCGTCATTTGGCGCGCATGGGATGTCTGCATGAAGATATAATCTGAGCAGACTCCGATACTCCGTCTGCTGTGGGGGTAACTCACAGCGACCCCAAAAGCATAAACCCCATCGGGCGCACGGCTTTCCGTGCGCCCGATTTTGTGTTCTCGGCGTATTCTCCGATTGGTCTGCCCTTTTCCTTTATGTTCCCCCGCCGTCTTGCGGCAAGAATTGCCGCAAGATTTTCTTGACAAATCGTGTCGCAACGCGTAAAATGTAACGCGTGTTACGCTGAAAACGCTTGAAAACGCACAATTGCAACCGCCGGTTGACAAATCTCCAAGCCGGATTTCTTGTGTGCAACCGCCGAAAATGCTATTGTGTGGCCATAACGAACAAGGAAAGGACAAGCGAAAATGATATTTGCAGACAAACTCATCGCCCTGCGCAAAAAGGCCGGGTGGTCACAGGAAGAGCTCGCCGCACAGCTGAACGTGACGCGGCAGAGCGTGTCGAAGTGGGAGGGCGCGCAGTCCGTGCCGGACATTGAGCGCATACTCCTCATGAGCCGCCTTTTCGGCGTCTCCACCGATTACTTATTGAAAGACGAGCTGGGCGAGCCGGAGTACGTTGCGCCCGTGGACAAGCCGGCCACGGCGGACTGCGTCCGCCGTGTCACGATGGAGCAGGCGTCCGATTATCTCGCGCGCACGCTGTCCATAGCGCCGAAGATGGCCTTGGGCGTGTTTATGTGCGTGGTGTCCCCGGTGTGCCTGCTGATGCTGGCCGCGCTGAGCGAGGCCAACCGCATCGGCCTGACCGAGGAGCTGGCCGCCGGCATCGGCGTGACGGTGCTGCTTATCATGGTGGCGGCTGCCGTCGCGATTTTCATCGCGAGCATGGCCAAGGTGAAGGAATATGAGTTTCTCGAAAAGGAGAACATCGAGACGGAATACGGCGTGCGCGGCATGGTCAAAGAGCGTCTGAACGCCAACAAGGACCACAACACCCGCATGATTATCATCGCCGTTGCGCTGTGCATTCTCTCCGCCGTGCCCATCCTGCTCGCGGGTGCTTTGAGCTTGGGCGATGTTGCGTGCGTGGGCGCGGTGTGTGTGCTGCTCGTGCTCGTCGGCATCGCGGCGGCCATGTTCACCGGCGGCGGCATGTACACCGGCGCCATGCACAAGCTTTTGGAGGAAGAGGATTACACCCGCGAGAAAAAGGCGAAAAACGGCCTCATCGGCACGCTCAGCGGCATCTATTGGCTCGTCGTCACGGCCACATACCTCATCTGCACCTTCGGCCCCACGGGCAAGGCGGCCAACTCCGGCAACACCTGGATTATATGGGCAGTCGGCGGTGTGCTGTATGCCGCGGTCATCGGCGTCGTCGAGCTTGTCCAAAAGCGCAAGTAAGTGCAATATCGCCATATTATTATAGTAGTTTTTATCTCGCAACAGGAGGATAACACAATGAATAACACCCTCAAACGCATTGCGGCGCTTGCGCTCGCGCTCGTGCTGGTCATGGCGCTCGCCGCCTCGGCTTACGCCGACGGCGACCTTGAAAGCAGCTCCGGGATTTACAGCGGCTCGCGCTTCATCTCCGGCCAAAACATCCGCGACGACGGGCAAATCGACGGCATTCTCGCCGCGTCTGGCTATGACGTCCGGCTCGACGGCGCAACGGAGTACACCTGCGGCGCGGGGTACAATGTCCGCGCCATGGGCAACACGTCGAACGACGCATTTTTGGCCGGCTACAATGTCAATATCGGCGGCAGCTTCGGGCGCGATGTTTACGCCGCGGGGTATAGCGTCTCTGTTGACGGCAACGCCACCGTCGGACGCGATGTCTATCTCGCGGGCAACAGCGTCAACGTCGGCGCCGAAATCGGCGGCGACGTGTACATCGCCGCCGACAAGGTCAGCATCCCCGCCCACGCCGTCATCGCCGGCAAGATATATGTTCCCAAAACTGCCGAAGTCACCGCCGACAAGGACATTTTGAGTAAAATCGAGTGGTATGAATCGGAAACCGGCGCTCAGCTGCACAGCATAAGCGAGGCCGTGCAGACCGCGACCGTCATGAACAGGCTCGGCGCGTGGTTTGTCGCTTTGCTGGGGCTTGTCGCGGTGGCGCTGGTGCTGCTGTGGCTCACGCCCCTGTGGGAGCGCGTTGACGCGGCGTATTACGGCGCGCCGTTTGACAAGTTCGCGCGTGCGTTCGGCGTCGGCGCGGCGGTGCTGGTGGGCGTACCCGTGGCGGCGATACTGCTGCTGATTACGCGCGTGGGCGCGCGCCTCGCGCTGGTGCTGCTGTTTGTGTACGGCGCGGCCATCGCCACCGCGCCGGTGTTCCTCGGCTTCGTCCTCGGCGCGCTTTTCCGGCGCGGCGCGCTGAAGAAAGCGCCGCGATATCTCGTAGAGCTGCCCCTCGGCATTCTGATATGCCGCGTCGCCTCGGCCATCCCCGGCCTCTCCTTCGCCGTGTCCCTCGTCGCCGTCCCCCTCGGCCTCGGCATGCTGACCCAAATGCTTGGGAAAGTGAAAGGCGCAAGCAACGCAGACGCACTGCCGGAAATAGAAGAATGATGTCAGTGCGGAGAATGGAGTCAGCAACTAGAAATTAGATATTATATAATCTGTTATGCACTCGGCCTTGTCGAGTGCATATTTTATTACTAATTACTTATCTCTCCGAATTCCTCATTGTTCACATTTCCTCTCTTGCGCCTTCCCTATTCGCATGATATATTGTTACTTCACGCAAAACATCTACGGAGGCAGGCAATGCAACGAAAACGGCTCTTATATAATATACAATATTCCCTCATGCAGGGGCTTTACTGGCTGGGGTTCTGCGCGTGTGTGGCGTTTGCCGCCGTTTACATGCAGCACCGGGGCTACTCCAACTCCGAGCTCGGCATTTTCATCGCCCTCGGCAACGTCCTCGGCGTGCTGCTGTCGGGCTGCGTCGGCTCGATTTCGGACAGGCGCGGCCGCACCGGGCTCTTTGCGTCGCTTGCCGCACTCGTGGTCGGGCAGCTCATCATTCAAGCGGCATTCCTGCTCGCCCCGGGCACCTCGCGCCTTGTCGGCGCGGGGTATTGCCTCTACATCGCCCTCGTCAACGCCGGGGGCGGCCTCGTCAATCAGTTCAGCTTCGAGCTTCAATCCGAGTGCGGCCGCGTCAACTTCGGCACGGCGCGCGCCGTCGGCTCGCTCTTTTACTCGCTCAGTGCCACGGTCATCGGCATGCTTTTGGAGGCGTACACGCCCGCCGCGCTCCCCGTGGTTGCGAGCGCGGGCATGCTGTGCCAGCTTCTGCTTCTGTTCGCGCTTGCCGCGCAGCTCGGCCGCGGCGCGGCCGAGCCCGACTCTGCCAAGCCCGCCCGCGGCGGCGATGACGCATCCTCGCTCCTCGGCTTTTTCCGCGCAAATCGGCGCTTCACGCTGATGATGCTCGGCATGGGCATTCTTTTCGCCTCGCAAAACCTCGTCATCAGCTTTTTCATCAACATCGTCCGCTCCGCCGGGGGCGACACGGCCGACATGGGGCGCATCATGGGCTTCATGGCGCTTTTGGAGCTGCCCACCATGCTGCTTTTTGGCCGCATCTCCCGGCGCGTCAGCGCGCCGACGTGCATGCGCATCGCCGCCGTCGGCATGGTGCTCAAATCACTGGCCTTTGCCCTCGCGTCGAGCGTTTCCGGGCTGTACGCCGCCTGTCTTTTGCAAACGGTGTCTTTCGCGCTCATCACCCCTGCCTCCGTCCGCTACACCGATCTTTACATCCCCCCGAAAGACGCGGCCAAGGGGCAAACCGTGGCCTTTGCCGTCACCACTATCGGCTCCGTCCTCGCCGGGAGCGTCGGCGGCATGCTTTTCGACAATCTCCCCGTCCGCACCGCGCTTTTAATCGGCACGGCCGTCGCCGTCATCGGCGCGTCAATCTGCATCGCCTTCTCCAAGCCCGAACGCGAGCCGAATCCGCAATAACACTACACTATATAATAAAAAGAGCACCCCCACATCACCGGGGGTGCTTTTTTGCTGTTCATGTCATCACGCCGTTATTTCGCCGTGCATGTTGCGCTGGAACTCGCGCGCGAGCTCTGCGGGGGTGAGTTTGCGCTCCAAAAGCCACATCAGCTTTGTGACGGCGGCCTCGGTGGTCATATCTCCGGCGGGGATCGCCCCGCAGTCGAGCGCGCGCCGGCCGACCTCATAGGTGGTCATGTCCGTGGCCTCGTAAAGGCACTGGCTGCAAATCACCACGGCCACGCCGCGCGCCACCAGCGTCTGAAGCTCCGCCACCACGTCGCGCCGGAGGAAGTTGATCCCGCCCGACCCGAACGCCTCAATCACCAGTCCCCTGCACCCGGCGTCGGCAAACGCGGAAAAGAGATGCGGGTCAACGCCGGGGATGAGCTTCATGAGCGCCACGCGCGGGCTGACCGCGTCTTCCAGGCGGCACTCGCCCACCTGCGGCGGGATAAGCTCGCGCCGAAGGGCAAGGCCATGGGCGTTTATCTCCGCCACGGCAGGCAGATTGACGCTTTCAAACGCGTTGAACGCCGTCGTGCGCACCTTGACCGCGCGGCAGCCGAGAAACACCTTTCTGTCAAACGCCACGAACACCCCGCTCACACCCGACGCGGCCATTGCAAACGCGCACTGGAGATTTGAAAACGCGTCGGAGAGGATGTTGGCGATGGGCGTCTGGCTGCCCGTGAGCACGACCGGGCGGTCAATCCCCGGCAGCATGAACGTCAGCGCCGAGGCGGTGTAGGCCATGGTGTCCGTCCCGTGGGTGATGACCACGCCGTCATAATCCCGGCGTTTTTCATAGATGCACCGGGCGATGAGCGCCCATTCCTCCGGCTGAATGTTGCTGGAGTCGAGCGTGAGCAGGGAGTGCACCGTCACGTCATAGTGCTCGCGCCCCGGAAAGCGCAAAAGCGACGCCTCGTCCTCCCCCGGCGCGAGCCCGTGCTCCGACGGGACCGACATTATCGTCCCGCCCGTGGTTATCAGCAAAATCCGCTTTTTATCGTTCATTTTATTATCCATCTTATTATTATGCTCCCCGGTCATTGTCCTCTCTCCCGCGCCTCGGCATAAATTTGCCGCACGGTGGTTTGGGCGCAGCGGATGAAGGTTTTTATGCTGTGTTCGTTTTGGCGCGCGCCGTTGACGACGATGCCCAGCCGCCGACAGGCCGCCGGTTCAAGCGGCAGGGCGAGCACATGGTCATTGATGCCGTCCATGATGAGCTTGGACAGCACGCTCACGCCCAGCCCATGCGCCACCATCGACGCTATCGACGCGTCGTCCAGCCCCGTGTAGCGGAACACCGGCGCGATGTGCCCCGCCCCGGCGGACAGTGCCGGCATGATGTCCAAATCCTGCCCGTCGGACGGCATGAGAAACTCCCGCCCGTCGAAAAGCTCCACCGGGTACGCCCCGCCCACCAGCTCCACATCCGCCGGGAGTATGGCCAAAAGCGGGTCATCGTGCAGGTCAATCCAGCTCATGTTTTGGCACAGTGACGGCTGAAAGCTGACAATGGCGCAGTCAAGCTCGTCGTTGCGCACGGCGTTGTAGCCGTCCTGCATGCTGCCCGTGGTGATGAGCACATCGGTTTCGGGGCTGACGCGCCGAAGCTCGGCCAATATCGCGGGCAGCCACTGGCGCGACACGCTCGCATAAGCACCCAGCCGCAGCACCGTGTGGCTTTTGCGCACGAGCCTGTCCACGCTCTCTTCCAGCTCCTCCGCGCACTTCACCAGTGCCGTCAGCTGCGGCAAAAGCTCGCGCCCGGCGCCGGACAGGCGCACCCCACCCTTGCTGCGCACGAGTATCTTCACGCCCAGCTCATCCTCCAGCGAGTTCATCATGTGCGTCAGCCCCGATTGGGTGTATCCCATCTCCTCCGCCGCCGCGGTCAGACTTCCCTTCTCCAGCGCCGTCAACAGCGCCGCAACCTTTTTAGTGTCCATAATCGTTAATCATTTCACTTTCTTATGATTCGCTTTATGTATTACATTTTATAATGACAAACATTTTATATTTGCGTTTTGCATTCGCGCCTCTCGGTGTTATAATCCCGTTAAGATTGTTAGACAGTCTATCAAATTTTCGCAAAGAGAGGTATTGAAATGGAAAACAAACGCGGTACATGGGGCAGCAACCTCGGCTTTATCCTCGCCGCCGTCGGCTCGGCCGTGGGTCTGGGCAACATTTGGGGCTTCCCGTATAAAATGGGCAAGAGCGGTGGGTTCACCTTTTTGTTGGTTTATCTCATTCTCGCCGCCATCGTGGGGCTTACCGTGATGACAAGTGAGCTTGCGCTGGGGCGCAAGACCGGCACGGGCGTCGTCGGCGCATACAAGGCCGTCAGCAAGAAATACAGCTGGGTCGGTTGGCTGGGCATCATCGCCCCGTTTCTCATCATGAGCTTTTACACCGTCCTCGGCGGGTACTGCATGCAGTACATGAGCCTGAACCTCGCCGAGCTGGGCTTCGGCCTGAGCGGCCTGTTCGGCAGCGCCATCACCGGCGGCAACACCTTCGGCGCAATGCTGACCAATCAGTTCGGCTGCGCGCTGTTCACGCTTTTGTTCCTCGCGCTGTGCATGATCATCGTCAAGGGCGGCATCTCCGAGGGCATTGAAAAGTTCAACAAAATCGGCATGCCCGCGCTGTTTGTCATGCTGGTTGTGATTATTGTCCGCTCGCTGACTCTGCCCAACGCGGTTGAGGGCTTGAAGTTCATGTTCGTGCCCGGCTACGCGGTGGAAGGCGGCTTCATCGACGCCGCGCCCAGCCTCATCTCCGTCATCGGCACGGCCGGCGGGCAGATGTTCTTCTCCCTGTCGCTTGCCATGGGCGCGATGATCACCTACGGCTCTTACCTCGACCGCAAAGAAAACCTTGTCAAAAACTCCGTCATCATCGTCGTGTGCGACACCATCGTCGCGCTGATGGCCGGCTTGGCCGTCATTCCCGCGGCCGTTGCCAACGGCATCAACAGCGGCATCCCCGTCAACGAAATCGCCCTCGGCGGGCCGAAGCTCCTGTTCGTGACGCTTCAGGACGTTTTCTCCTCCATGGGGCCCACCGGGCCGTTGTTCGGCGTCATCTTCTATCTCCTCGTCATCATCGCGGCCATCTCGTCGGCAATCTCGCTGATGGAGGTCATCGCGGCCTACTTCATCGACAAGCGCACTGCCCAGGGCAAGAGCGCCGACCGCACCAACATCGTCCTTTGGGTGTCGGCGGCCATCACGATTGAGGCGCTGCTCGTGGCCGTTGACGGCCTCGGCTCTAACGGCGTGTGGGTTCCGTTCCAAAGCTGGTTCGGCGTGGACACGTGGAACGACTGCTGGCTTGACTTTATGGACTGGTGGTCCGAGGGCTTGGCAATGCCCGTGGGCGCGATGCTCATGGCGCTGATGGTCGGCTGGGAGCTCAAGCCCGATTTCATCCTCGACGAGGTTCACTCCGGCATCAACTCCAAGGCGTTTGACGCGTTTTACAAGGTGTGCATCAAGTGGCTCGTCGCGCCGCTGATGGCGTTGGTTTTCGCCGGTCAGATGATGGACTTCTTCGGCAAGGTCAACACCGGCGTCCTCTACGGCATCGCCTTCGGCTCGTTGCTCGTGTTCTTTGTCTACACCCTCATCGGCAAAAAATCCGACAAGAAATAAGCTATATCCCGCGCTCACCCCGGCTGCCGCTCTTGCGGCAGCCGGTTTTGCTTTTCGGGGCAAGTGCGGGCGCGTTCCGCACATCGGCGCGGTCTGCCTTTTCCCCCGCACCGCGTATCTTCGCCCACACAAACAGAACGCCGCCGCAAGGCTCGCTTTTCTTGCGTATCTCGCCGTTTTTTCCTCACTCCCCCTCACAAAACGTTCATTTCGTGTGAACTTTGTGCAAAGAGTGCGTTAAGATAATTTTATCTCTTGTTAACTGCGTTAACGCGTTTTGCGTCGAAAAGCGTCGTTTTGGGGCTATGCAAGAGGTGCTGCATGCGCACGTTAAATGGCGAAAGAGCCTTGAAAATCAGTCACTTTTCGTCCCGCCGGTGCTTGTTAATTATTTCTCTTTCTTATGGTTGCCGATATCCATTAGAAATTCTCATCATAAACATAATAATGTAGAAGTTCGTAAAATGCAAGCAAAAGTTTATAATTATCCACACGATGTTTTTGTGATGGATAAATATCGACGCAATTCACCGCAGTTTCAATGAAAAGTGAGGAATGAAAATGGAAAACAATCGCACTTCCTTCGGCAGCAACCTCGGCTTCATCATGACGGCCATCGGTTCGGCAGTCGGTTTGGGCAACATTTGGGGCTTCCCGTACAAAATGGGTAAATGCGGCGGCTTTACCTTTCTTATAGTCTACCTGTGCCTCGGCCTTATCGTGGGCATGGCAGTCATGGCCAGCGAGCTCGCCCTCGGCCGCAAGACCGGCACGGGCGTTGTCGGCGCATATAAGAAAGTCAGCCAAAAGTATAAATGGATAGGCTGGCTGGGGCTTCTCTCCCCGCTGCTCATCATGGGCTTTTACTCCGTCCTCGGCGGCTACTGCATTCAGTACATGTGCCTCAACCTCGCCGAGCTCGGTTTCGGCCTGAGCAACCTCTTCGGCGGCGCAATCGCCGGCAGCAACACCTTCGGCGCGATGCTTGAAAACCAGTTCGGCTGCGCCGTGTTCACCGCGCTCTTCCTCGGCTACTGCATGTACATCGTCATGCGCGGCCTCGGCGACGGCATTGAAAAGTTCAACAAGGTCGGCATGCCGGCGCTGTACATCATGCTGCTCGTGGTCATCGTCCGCGCGCTCAGTCTCCCCAACGCCTCCGAGGGCTTGAAGTTCATGTTCGTGCCCGGTTACGCGGTTGACGGCGGCTTCATTGAGGAGTCTCCCAGCTTCATCTCCGTGCTCGGCATCGCCGGCGGCCAGATGTTCTTCTCGCTGTCGCTGGCCATGGGCGCAATGATCACCTACGGCTCTTACCTCAGCAAGAAAGAAAACCTCGTCAAAAACTCCGTCATCATCGTCTTCTCCGACACTCTTGCCGCGTTCATGGCGGCCTTGGCGGTTCTGCCCGCGGCCGTTGCCAACGGCATCAACAGCGGCATCGCCCCGGCTGACATCGCCCTCGGCGGTCCGAAGCTCCTGTTCGTGACGCTTCAGGACGTGTTCTCCAACATGGGTCCCACCGGCCCGCTGTTCGGCGTCATCTTCTACCTGCTCGTCATCATCGCGGCTGTGTCCTCTGCCATCTCGCTGATGGAAGTCGTCGCGGCTTACTTCATCGACAAGCGCACTGCCCAGGGCAAGAGCGCCGACCGCAAAAAGATCACCATCGCGGTCTCCTGCGTGATGCTCGTCGAGGCGCTCATCGTCGCGCTCGACGGCCTTGGCACCAACCCGATTTGGCTGCCCCTCAAGGACAGCATCGTCGCCGGCACCTGGAACGCCGACTGGCTCGACTTCCTCGACTGCATCTCCGAGGGCATCATGATGCCCATCGGCGCAATGCTGATGGCCTTGATGATCGGCTGGGAGCTCAAGCCCGACTATATGCTCAATGAGATCGGCACCAAGAACAAGTTCTTCAGCATCTTCTATCGTGTGTCTATCCGCTTCCTCGTGCCGCTGGCAATGACGCTTGTTCTCGCCGGTCAGCTGTCCGACTTCTTCCCGCTCACCAACGGCATGCACTATGTCATCGCCTTCGGCGTCCTCGCGGTGTTCTTCATTTACACCCTCATCGGCAGGAAAGCACCCGCCAAGGAATAATCGCAAACATTATATTATAATAGTACATTCGACGCGCGGAGCAATCCGCGCGTCGTTTTCACCCTCCTCCGCGCGTACAATTTCGGTAGAAACGAAAGATTTTACGCATTTTCAGCATTATCTCTCTTGCAATTGAACAAAAACTTATATACAATATACCCATAAAAACAGCAAAAAGTCCATTTCCGACAAACGCTTCACGGAGGTATCATCATGCTTGACCCCGGCTTTGCCAAGAATCAGTTCCGGCTCGACGGCCGCCTCGTCGGCTGCTCGCCCTACGGCTTCGGCCATATCAACTCCACCTACCTCGTCGTCACCGAGACGGGGCGGAGATACATTTTGCAGGGCATCAACCGGCACGTGTTCGCCGACACCGAGGGCTTGATGCGCAACATCGCCGCCGTGACGCGCCACATCGCCGCCAAGCAGAGCGACGCGCGCGGCGCGCTGCACCTCGTGCCGACGCTCGACGGCGCGGATTATTACACCGACCCCAACGGCGAGCACTGGCGCATGTATGACTTTGTCGAGGGCAGCCTCTGTCTCCAGCAGCCGGAGACCGCCGATGACTTTTATCAAAGCGCCGTCGCCTTCGGCACGTTCCAGCACCAGCTCGCCGACTTCCCGGCGGAGACCCTGTGCGAGACGATACCGAATTTCCACAACACGCCCGTGCGTTATGCCGCCCTGCGCGAGGCCGTCGAGCGCGACGTGTGCGGCCGCGCGGCAAGCTGCCAACACGAGATACGCGAGTATCTCGCGCGCGAAGACGACGCCGCCGCGCTCGCAAACATGCTCGCGCGCGGCGAGCTGCCACTGCGCGTGACGCATAACGACACCAAGCTCAACAACGTCATGCTCGACGAGGCCACCCGCAAGCCGCTGTGCGTCATCGACCTTGACACCGTCATGCCCGGCCTCATGGCCTACGACTTCGGCGACTCGATCCGCTTCGGCGCGTCCACCGCTGCCGAGGACGAGCAGGATCTCTCCCGCGTGAGCATGGATATTGAACTTTACCGCACGTTCACCCGCGGCTTTGTCGGCGTGTGCGCCGACATGACCGACAGCGAGGCCAAGTCCCTCCCCCTCGGCGCCAAGCTCATGACCCTTGAATGCGGCGCGCGCTTCCTCACGGACTATCTCAGCGGCGACGTGTATTTTGCCGTCCACCGCGACGGGCACAATCTCGACCGCTGCCGCACCCAGCTCAAGCTGGTGCAGGACATGGAGCAAAAGTGGGATGAGATGAACGCCATTGTCGACGCCGAGCGCGCCTCGGCGCTCGCCGCGAAATAACCGCGGCCGTTCGACACAATCGAGAGGGGGCAACTAAATGGATTCTCCGAAAAGCATGAACGTTTTCTTCAACAGTGACAAGCTCAAGCGGCTTCTCACCAACCTCTATCTTATCGCAGGCATACAAACCAACATTTATGACAAAAACGCCGTCGATATTCAGCTTTTCGGCAATCACACGGACTTTTGCCGCCTGATGAACGCCTCCCCCGCCGGGCATGAGCGCTGTCTCAAGTGCGACCGCGAGGGCGTGCGCCGCTGCGCGGAAACCCGCAAGCCCTACCGTTACCGCTGTCACGCGGGGCTGTGGGAGGTCATCATCCCCATCTTCGACAGCGGCGAGCCCGTGGCCTATCTCTCCTTCGGCCAGCTCCTCGGCGACGCGCCATATCGCGAACAGTGGAACACCTCCCTCGCCACGCTCTCCTGGTACGACGGGGACATGCTGGAGCTGCGCGACAGCTTTTGGCAGCTCCCACGCATGTCGGACACAAAGCGCCGTGCGTATGAGGACGTGCTGTGCGCCCTCACCTCATACATCCAGCTTGAGCGCATCATCCGCTCCGCCGAGTTGAGCGACGAGCAGCGCCTGCTCGACTATATCGACAAGCACTACATGGAAAAGCTCTCCCTCAAAAAAATCTCCGACGAGCTGCACATGGGCACGACCAAGCTCTGCGCCGTGGCCAAAAAGATAAGCGGCGGCGACGGCAGCGTCACCAAGCTCACCGCCCAACGCCGCGTGGACGAGGCCAAGCTCCTCCTCGCCAACCGCTCTCTCTCCGTGGCGGAAATCGCCGAGCGCGTCGGCTTTTCCGATTATAATTACTTCACGAAAATCTTCAAAAAAACCGTCGGCGTCACGCCCTCGGAGTATCGCGCGCAGAATTTATCCTGAACATTTCTCCCGCGTGGGTCAAGCCTCCAAACTCATTCCTCCCGGTGGCTTGACCCACTTTGTCGTCCCTTGTCCCCGCTTGTTGCGCCCGTTGAATAGTAAAAATCAGTGTTTTGCGAAAGATTTTACTTATTTCTGTATAATTTTTTATATACTTAGTAAAAACGAACAAGTATAATATCATTATCGGCCAATCCTTTTTGCCATTTTGGGCAAATTGCTCCGTTTGTCCGACGTCGGTCGTTCAAACGCGCCCGCGTTCGACGCGGCGGCGTCGGCAGGCCGACCGCCGCCGCGCTTACCCCCCCCGGCGCTTGACGCGGCGGCTGATGAATCCATCAACAAGGCAGAAATGCTTTAATTAAATCTATCAAAAAGGAGAAACGAAAATGAAGAAGATCCTTGCACTGCTTATGGCATTGGTCATGGTGTTCGCACTGTGCGCCTGCGGCCAGACTGCAGCCCCCGCAGAGGAAGCCCCCGCCGCCGAAGCACCCGCGGCAGAAGCCCCCGCCGCAGAGGCCGCCGCTGCCGACGAGATAACGCTCGACGTTATCATCTGCCAGTACGGCAACAACACTCAGGATTGGTTCCTCGGCTCCGGCATGAACGGCACGAACTTCGTTGACAAGTTCGAGTCCGAGAACCCCGGCGTCAAGCTCAATCTTGAAGTCGTCTCCTGGAACGACGTTTACACCGTCGTCGACACCCGCATTGCCAGCGGCCAAGCCCCTGACATCCTCAACATTGACGTTTTCGCAAACTACGCCAATGACGGTCTGCTCATGCCCGTTTCCGAGTACTGCCCGGACGAGCTGTTTGCCGACTTCTTCCCCTCCTTCATCGACCAGTCTGTGATTGACGGCGTGTGCTGGGCCGTTCCCGACCTCGCCTCCGCCCGTGCCCTTTACTACAACGTCGACATGTTCGACGAGATGGGCATTGACGTCCCCACCACCTGGGCAGAGCTTGAAGACGCCTCCCAGACCATCCTTGACTTCTACGGCGGCGAAGTGTACCCCTGGGGTATCGACATGACCACCGATGAAGGCCAGGCTGCATTTGCTTACTACACCTGGGGCAACGGCGGCGGCTTTGTCGACGCTGACGGCAACTGGGCCATCAACTCCGATGCCAACGTCGAGGCCATTGAGTACGCAATCGGCCTTGTCAACAACGGCTACACCAACCCCAACCCCGAAACTCAGACCCGCTATGACCTGCAGGATATGTTCGCTGCCGGCAAGCTCGCAATGTGCATCGCCCCCAACTCCATGCCCACCTACTGCGCCGATAAGGGCACCACGGTCACCATGGCCACTGCCGCTATCCCCGCAAACGAAGGCATGACCGGCTCCTCCGTCGGCGTCATGGACCGCGTGATGGCGTTCAAGGATGACTCCGCCCCCGATCAGGCCGCCCGTAACGAGGCCATCGGCAAGTTCCTCACCTTCTTCTACAACCCCGAAAACTACGTCGGCTGGGTCAGCATGGAAGGCTTCCTCCCCGCTGTCAACTCCGCTGTCGGCGCACTTGTTGAGTCCGATCCTTCCTTCTCCGCATGGCTCGACGTTCTCAACTCCTGCCAGTTCTACCCGACCGCCAAGGGCGAGTGGGATCAGGTCAAGCAGGGTGTCATCGCCGCTGAGCAGAACGCTCTCACCGGCGCCGATGTCCGCGCCGAGCTCGACGCACTTCAGGCCTCTCTCGTCGGCTGATTGCGTTGACGCTTAATCCGTCATAACAGCTTTCAAGGGGTCGGGCCATGGCCCGACTCCTTGTTCTTTTTCAAGCCCTGTGCGTCCGTTTGCGGTCAGGGCTTGAAAAAGAACATATTGTTTTTATATAAAATGCTTACAGAAAGAAGGTTGAGGAGTGAACAACAGACTCGGTAAAAAGGTAGAGCCTTATGTGTGGCTGCTGCCGAGTATTATCCTCATGGCGATTTTCCTCGTCTATCCGATACTCATCGTCTTCAAGCTTTCGTTCAGCGAAATCTCGAAATCCGGCGTTGTGGGCGGGTTCGTGGGGCTGCAAAACTTCAAGGACGCGGTGTCTCTGCCCGCGTTCAAGGTCGTCATGAAAAACACCGCCGTGTGGGTCGTGGCGGTGGTCGGGCTTTCCACGCTTTTGGGCTTTGTCATCGCAATGGTGCTCAATCAGGAGTTTCCGGGGCGCAAAATCGCCCGCGCCATCGTGGTGTTCCCGTGGGCGACGTCCTTGGTCATTCAGGCCTCCGTCTGGAACTACATAATCAAGTACGAATACGGCAACCTCAACAACATTCTCCTCAATCTCGGCATCATCAAAGAGGCCATCAACTGGCGCTCGTCGTTCCAAATTGAGTTTATGTGGGAGTGCTGGGTCGGCATATTCGTCACAATTCCTTTTGTCACGTTTTGCGTGCTGTCCGGGCTTCAATCCATTGACACCTCGCTCTATGAAGCCGCGGACATTGACGGCGCCAGCTTTTGGGACAAGCTTTTCAACATCACCATCCCCCTCGTCAAGCCCTCCCTCACTGTCTCCACCGTCCTCAACATCATTTACGTTTTCAATTCCTTCCCCATTATCTTCACCATGACCAAGGGCGCCCCGGCCAACCAGACCGACACCCTCGTCACCTATCTTTACATGCTCAACTTCTATGACCGCAAGAAGGGTCCGGCCACGGCGCTGTCCGTCATCGGCTTCCTCATTCTCTGTATCTGCGCGGGCATATACATGGTGGGCGTGATGAGAAAGGAGGAGGAGTAAATGAAAGCCAACACCTCTTTGAAAAAGACCAACCGCATTGCGCTGTGGCTGCTCCTTCTCGCGTTTGCGGCGGCGCTGCTGATGCTGTGCATGCCGGCGTATGAAATGGAATCCGCGGTCTACACCAAAAAATCCGCCAACACCTTCGTCGGCGACGAAAAGTACAACGAGGTCTTGGCCGAGGTCAACGCCGTGGCCGAGGCATACCGCGCCGACGGAATGGAGGTCGAGCTGCGCGAAGACGTCATCGAGCGCACCAACTCCAAGGGCGAAACCACCAGCATGGTCAGCTTCACCCTCAACCAGTCCTTCACCAAAAGCGCCCTTGACTTTGTCTCGGCGGGCATTAGCTCGTCGTGGGTCATCATGCTGATGCTGCTTTTGCTGGCGATGTCGGCGGCGTGTGCGCTTTTGGGCAGCGCGTGGTCAATGGACACGCCCCAGCGCGAGCTGATGGGGCGCGAGCGCAGCATGCGCACGGCAAGCGAGGTCTCCGCGCTCGTCGCCATGCTGTGTGTGCCGGTGTTCATGATGATGAACACCTATAATCTCTCCCGCCGCGTCACGCTCTACTCCTCTGACCTTCTCACCGAGGGCAAGGACGCGTTTTACTCCACGCTTGACGCCTTTCTCTTTGACGGCCTCGCCGGGGACAGTATCGGCGCGGCGCTCAAGGCGCTCACCTTTGAGGCCACACCCGCCGTGTGGCTGGCGCTTGCGTGCGTGTTCCTCATGCTCGTCGGCGCGGTGCAGCTGCGCCACGGCACGGTGCAGCCGGTGCTTCTGCGCGGGCTGATGTACGCCTTCGTCATCGTGGTGTGCGTCGTCATTCTCTACCCGTATTACGTCATGGTCGTCTCCGCGTTCCGCTCCAATGCCGAAACCAACGACATGTACTTCCAACACATTTTCCCCACGGAGTGGCTGTTCTCCAACCTCACCCACATCATGAATCGCGGCGTGCCGCGCTTCCTGTTGAACTCCCTGCTCATCGCGGGCGGCGCCACGGGCATTGCCCTGCTCTGCGGCATCCCGGCGGCTTACGCCATGGCGCGCATGAACTTCAAGGGCAAAAACATCTTCCTCGGCTTTGTCATCATGAGCCAGATGTTCTCCCCCGTGGTTCTGCTCATCGGCATTGCCCAGCTCATGAGCACCCTCAAGCTCAATGACTCCATCGTCGGCCTCATGCTGATAAACGCCGCGTTCAATCAGGCGTTTGCGATTTGGCTTTTGCGCGGCACGTTCGTGTCCATCTCCCCGGAGATGGAGCAGGCCGCGAGAATCGACGGCTGCACGACGCTCGGCTCGCTCCTCCATGTGCTCTTGCCCATGGCCGCCCCCGGCATCGTCACCACGCTCATCTTCGTCTTCATCAACGCCTGGAATGAGTACACCATCTCCACCGTCCTCATCTCCACCACGTCGAACCGCCCCATCACCGTGGGCATCACGCAGTTTTCGTCGTTCAACATGATTGAGTGGCAATATCTCTTCGCCGCCTCTCTCCTCGCCACCATCCCCGTCGTCATCCTCTTCATGTGCATCGAAAAGCACCTCACCTCCGGCCTCACCTCCGGCGGTGTCAAGGGCTGACGGGCGAGAAAAAGCAAGACCAAACGCAATAATAAACGCAATAACAGCAAAAGAGCACCGGATAATCCGGTGCTCTTTTGCGTCGTGTTGGGGTGGCGTGGCGCGACTTGGGCGCAATAACAGCCACGAAGCAACTGCCAATCAAGTAAAAACGTCGGCAAAACGCAGGTGTTTTTCGCGTTTTTTATCGCAAATCCACGTTAGAGTCAAGCATGGGTCAAGTAAATCACGCCCAATAGGGTAAATACTTTCTGTTCTTGTCCGAGGTGGAATCCTCTGATATTTTGATTAGTCCGGCCTCACAGGTTTCGTTGAGCAGACGCGTCATCATGGCGCTGTTTTTCTGCTCGATTTGAAACCGCTCTCTCAGCGACGAATTTGTCATGTATTCACGGTTCACGCGTTTGAGACATGCATGCAAATAACACGCTCTTCGCCGATCGTCCTTGCTCATCTGCGCATAAGTTTTATAGGAAAACAGAGAAACCTTAGTGTGGTTGTTGTAAATATCAATTTCCGGGGCGGGTAATTGATAGCTCTCGGTTTGAAACACAACCTTATCATACCCGCTGCCGCGTTCCTCGCAAACGCCTATTCGCCGCATAAATGAAGCCAGCTTTTCATTGCGGGAAATCGGCGGGTGGTCAACAAATCTCTCTTTCTCAATCAGCGGTATGCCGGGGTTGGTTATCTCCATTCGGTCGTCAAATATTTCAACCATCGGGCTTGTGCCCTGCAAAAAGAAGTTTTGGTGGATAATCGCATTGGCAACCAGCTCGCGCACCGCAAGCTCCGGGTACATTGGGACATCCTTGCGCAGAGCCGCGCCCATGACCTCATTCACCGGGAGCAAGCCATTGATGTACCCAACCAAGCCCTCAAAGCCGTTTGCATATCCTTTTGCGCCAAGCTGTTCCTTTGCCGAGCACATGCGGCTGTTGCCGGAATACTTGATCACTCTGATGGCCTTGCGCTCCAGCGACGGAAAATCCGCCAGTCGCTTTGCAAACAAAATCGCGCCGAGATTTGTGATATCATAGTTCCCGGCCTCGTTTTTGACTATCATTCCGTCCGCTTGCAGTGCGTCCAAAATGCCTTGCTTATCGCTCGGAAGATCCATGGACAGCAGCTCAAAATACGCCGCATAATCCAAGCGGCGAAGCACAAAGTCTCCTGCCACGTGATCCATCGCCACCATCGTTTCAAACGGCCTGCGCGACAGCACTGCCCAAAGCTCACGCTCGGTGTCGGGAAAATCCTTCAGCTTTTTCTTGTAAGAGTCAATGCGAATATAATCGACTCCTCTGAATTTCACCGGCGCGGAATGTGCGGCGCTGACCTCCATCAGAACCACGTTATTCCCGTCAATAGCGCACGAATGAAAATAAAACTGCACCTGCGGCTCAAGCTGGGTCGCAATCCACAGCTCCAAGCCTTGATTGCCCTGCTTTTCCTTGGCAGGGACGAATGTTGTGCCGATAATTTCATGGTTGACGTCATCCACGCCCCAAATAAGAAATCCGTGCTCTTGATTGAAAAGCGCCGCCGTGTTGGACAGGGCGCTGACATATTCGCCAATTGCCTGCGGGTTGAAATTGTTGGTCTTGAATTCAATCCACGGCAATTCCGCGCTGTGACTCCGCGATTCATTCACGATGTCTTCGATAATGCTTTTGTCAAAAGGCATATTAACCTCACCTCTAATCAATCCTCATTTTACCGCAAGTCAAGCAACCGGTCAAGTAAAATAGTTCGCGAAAATCCACTCTTTCCGGCCTTTTTCATTTGCTTTTGCCTGTCTTTTTCGTTTAATCAAGCGTCGTGAACGGGTGTCAGTCAACTAAAAACAGCGGGTCAGGCGACCCGCTGTTTTGTTGTCTTGCGATTGCTGAGTAGGGGTTCAAGTCCCGCCTCTCACTCCTTCACAGTCCCGTCGGCGTTGAAGAGGGGGAGCTTGTTGAGGAAGATGATGTCGCTGCGCTCGGAGGCGTCACCCTCGGCGAGGGGCGCCATGCGCCCGGCGACGATGCCGCCGCAGCGGTTGACCAGCTCCTCCAGCGCGTGCAGGGACTCGCCCGTGGAAATCACGTCGTCAACCAGCAGCATGCGCTTGCCCTTGATGAGCTTGGCGTCCTCGGTGTCGATGACGAGGTGCTGCACGCCCATGGTGGTGATGGAGCGCACGTCAACCGAGAACACGCCCTGCATGTACGCCTTTGCGCCCTTGCGCGCCACAAAGTACTTGTTCGCGCCGCTCTGACGCGCCATTTCATAGAGAAGGGGGATTGCCTTGGCTTCGGGGGCGATGATGTAGTCATACTCCGGGGCGAGCTTCAACAGCTCCGCCGCGCAGTGGACCGTCAGCTCAACGTCGCCGAACATCACGAACGCGCCGATGTACAGGTCATCCGTGACCTTGCATATCGGAAGCTCGCGTTTAAGGCCGGCAACGTCCATCTCGTAAGTCATTTTTGTTTCTCCTTTTGTGAAACGCTTCATCACTGAAGCTGAATAATTTGCAAGAATATTTTACAGTATATCGCGGAAAAATCAAGAGCTAATTGCAAAATATTCTGTGAATATGCAACTATTCTCGTCAACAAAGAGCAAAAACAACAAAGAGCTATGTGATTACAACACACAGCCCTTCGTTGTTTGGGAGAAAAGAGAGGTTAGGAGTAGAAAAGTATCAAAATTAAGTGTTGCGCGGGGTGGCCGTCAGTTTTCGGGCTTGGCCTCGTCGAAGGTGATGGAAAGTGTGACGCTTTCACCCGCGCGATAAAGGGTGATGTCGGCAGTGTCCCCGGCGGAGAAGCACCGCACGGCGGATTTGAGATCGTTATAGCTTTCGACCTCTTTGTCGCCGACCATGGTGATGATGTCACCGGCCTTGATGCCCGCTTTCTCGGCGCAGCTGCCGGAATTGACCTCGGCGACCATCGCGCCCACCGGCCAGCCGTAATAGTTGGCATACATGGAGTTATAGTCGTTGCGCAGGGAGATGCCCATATAGGCCTTGCCCGTGACATAGCCCTTGGTGATGAGGTCATTGGCGATGTTGGCCGCGTCGTTGATGGGGATGGCAAAACTCAAACCCTCCACGCCGCTGGAGCTGTATTTCGCCGTGACGACGCCCACGACCTCGCCCTTGGAGTTGAACACAGGGCCGCCGGAGTTGCCGGAGTTGACCGCCGCGTCGAACTGGAACATGTTGATCGGCTCGCTGTTGGACTCGGTGGAGATGAGCCTGTCCTTGGCGGAGACGTGCCCCGTCGTCATGGAAAACTCAAGCTCGCCCAAGGGGTTGCCGACGGCGTAAACCTCGTCGCCGACGTTCATGTCGTCACTGTCGCCGATGATGACGTGGGCAAGATTTTCGCCCTCTATCTTCAGCACGGCCACATCGTTCTCCTTCTCGAACCCGACGACGGAGGCGGTGTACTTCGTGCCGTCATGCAGCATCACGTTGATGTCGGCATTGCTTTTCAGCGGGGTCTCGATGACGTGGAAATTGGTCATGACGTACCCGTCCGCCGTCAGCACGAAACCCGAACCGCTCACGGCGGAGGTGCTGCTCATGCCGAAGAAGTTGGTGTAGGTGATCTCGGAGGAGATACCCACGACCTGCTTGCAGGCGAGGTCATATATGCTCGACGGGGCGAGCGCGCCCGCGTTGGAAACCGGCGCGCCGCCGGGGGCGGAGGCGCTCGGCGCGGTGGTGAGGACGCTTTCCTCTTCCTCCAGCGCCGCCACGCGCTCGTTCAGCTCGGCGATCTTGCCGTTCATCATGCCGCCGGCAACCGCCGCGCCGCCGAGTGAGCCGAGCAGCGCGCACACAAGGCACAGCGCGATTATCTTGCCGGCCTTGCCGCTGTGCGTCTTTTTGGGCTTCGGCTCGCGCACGGGCTTTTCGGGGGGCGTGTAGTATCTGGGGGGCACGGTGCTCTCGTCCGCGGGGACGTAATGCGCGTCGGAATATATCTTCTGCGTATACCCGTTTTTGTAGTGGTATTCGCCGTTTACCCTGTCGGTGTCGCCGGTGAACCCGGCGGGTGAAGCATTCGCCGAGGCGTCATTCTCGACCCGGCTCTCGTTGAGCCGTCCGTTGTTTTCGGTATTCTTTTCAGGCTCGTACATGCTTGATTACTTCCTTCTTTTATGGTCGGGGCTTGCGCCCCTTTTGTTTACGGTGCTAATATACCGTACATTTATGACATTGTAATGAACAAAAACGCAAGAAATTATAAACAGCGGTTCACATTTGTATACATATTGTTAAGCAGACCCGAAAGGGGTTTCGGGTCTGCTTTTTTGCTATTTCCCCGCCGTCAGCGCCGCCCAGTCGAAGCTGTCGGCAAACGCCTCGGCGCGCACGCGCGCGCCGACGGCCTCCACCTGCGCCTGAACGTTCACAAACGCCCCGTCGCCGACGCAGAGGATAAACAGCGTACTCTGCTCAACATTCAGCGAGCTTTCTTTCATTCCCTCCGGCAAAACCGTCGGCAAAAGTGCCATGTATAACTCCTCGCCGTCGGGCGCGGTGTGCGTCCATTCCTCGCGCCGCTCGTATTCCTCCGGCTTTACCCTATACGAAAACTCCGGCATCACACCCGTGCGCCCCATGTACACATAGTACGTTCCAAACGACGGCGCGCACTCCTGCGGCGCGCCCGACACGGCAGCCACTCCGACTGCGCGGCGTATTCCGGCGAATCCACCGTGCCCGAAAGGCACAGATACGCCCAATCGCTGTTTGTCCACACGGCAAAATCACCGAGCTCCTCCGCCTCGGCCTCGCCCCGGTCTGCGAGTATGCCGAACGCCAGTGCGTGGCAGTACGCGCCGTAACGCGCGTCGGTTTCGTCAATGGCGCGCTCGTCGCGCAGCCAATACAGCTCGATTATCCCCGTCTCGGTCATCACCGCACCTCCCTCACTATATAGTCGCAAATCGCGCCGGATAAGTTTCACTCTCCACGCAAAAAATCGACAGGGCGCGCTGCCCTGTCGATTTTGGGGTCATTATTATTCTGTCATCAGCTTTCCGTAAGCCCACTCGGCGGCCTTTTCGGCCACGGGGCGAACGGCTCGGTCAATGAGGCTGACAAGCTTGTCCGCCAAGGCGGCGGCCAGCACCGACAGCGCCAGCGAAATCGGCAGCGCCACCGGCAAAAAGAGCATCCGCGTCTCGACCGTCGGCACCAAGCCCGTCAAAATCCCGTATACGAACGAATCCGTCATGGACGAGAACAAAAACGCGCCGTATGCATACTTCGACACCGTGGCCGCGCCGCGCTTGAACCAACCGGGCGCGCCGTCGAGCCGCAAATTCATCACCAGCAAAAACAGCAGCGGCGACAGCACCGCGTTTTGCAGCCCCTCATGCGAATACAGCGTCGCCGCCACGTAGTGCACCGTCACGGGCGAAGCCGGGGAATAGACGAAAAAGTTGAACGTCGAAAACACCAGCAGCGCCGCCGCGAACCATGCCGTGCACTTCTTCACCCCCGGCGCGGGGCGGTATTCGCCCATGTATGCACCCATGAAGTAAAACGCAATCGGCCAAATCCTCTGCCACCAATACGGCACGAGGTTGACAAACACGTTCAGCGCCGAAAACGGCAGGCACGAGAGCAGCGTGACGGAGAGGATGAGAATGCGCTTGTGCCCGCGGGTTTCGAGCGAGGAATACAGCACGTTCAAAAACGGAATGAACAGGAAAAGCCCGCCGTACAGCAGGATGTACCAGCTGTATTCCGACGCCGTGAAGTTCACCAGCGACCCGATGAACGAGCGCGCGGTCAGCGCCTCGCCGAGGTAGAACCGCCGATACAGCGCCTCCGCCGCCGCCACTATCACGTACATCTCCAGCAGCCGCAGTATGCCGAGGTAATAGCGCGCCGAGAGCTTTTTCCCGCGCTGGAAGTACCCCGTCAGCATCAGAAAAAGCGCCAGCGCCGGGGTGAACGAGGTTCTCAAAACCTGCGAGAAAAATGCGACAAACCCCGTATATTCGGCATTATATATGCCGCAATGGGTGTAAAAATGCACACCCAGCACACAAAGCATGGCAGTCACGCGCACGAGATCGGGGTTGACCTCGCGCGGTTTCGCGGGGGTGTTCGGCATGGGCATAAACTCCTTACAATGAGTGTTGAAGCTCCGGCGTCAGCCGGAGAAGGTCTGGCAAAGATGGCTCACACAGCACTTGTCGCACTGCGGCTTGCGCGCGTGGCACACGGCGCGCCCGTGCAGCACCACGCAGTGGCAAAAGTCCGAGGATTTTTCCGGGTCGATGAGGCGGCGCAGCTCGCGCTCTATTTTCTCCGGCTCTTTCAGCCCGTCGACGAGGCCGAGCCGGTTTGCGATGCGGATGCAGTGCGTGTCGACCACGGTTGAGCCGGGCACGTGGAAAATGTCACCGAGGATGAGGTTGGCGGTTTTGCGCCCCACGCCGGGCAGAGCGGTCAGTTCCTCCATCGTCCCCGGCACGCGCCCGCCGTGCTTTTCCAGCAGCACCTGCGCACACGCCACAATGTCCCGCGCCTTCGCGCGGTAAAACCCGCACGAGTGCACCAGCTCCTCCACGTCCGCCACATCGGCCTCGGCAAAGGCCTCCAGCGTCGGAAAGCGCGTGAACAGCTCCGGCGTGACCATGTTGACGCGCTCATCGGTGCACTGCGCGCTCAGCCGCACGGCGAACAGCAGCTCATAGTCATGCTCCCAATGCAGCGCGCACTCCGGCTCATACTCGGCAATAAGCAGGTCAACTATCTCCCTTATCTGCTCCCCCGTGCGCATAATTACCTCACCAGCACTATCTCCCCGCCGCACTCGAAGACGTCGATGGGGGTGTTCATGTATGACCCGCCGAAGTGCCATTCCACGGCGAGGGTGTAGGTGTTGGACGTGCCGACGGGGAGGGAGACGTTGAACGTCGTCCCGGCAAGCTCGTTTTTGGCCATGGTGCTGCCGTCATAGGTCAGCGCGGGCACGTCGAGCGTCACGTACTGCTCGCCCAGCGCGATGTTCAGCGAGCGCGCGGGGTCAAGATGTAGGCTGTAAGAATTCGCGCTCACCGTGACCTTCACGGCGACGGTGTTGTCGTCCACGGTCTCCGCCGTCCAGTCCGCCACGATGTTCAGCCCCGCCACGGGGGAGTTGGACTGGAAGCTGCCCATGCCCAGCACCGTGCCCACGGGCGCGGGGGTGGGAGTGGGTTCGGGAGTGGGTTCGGGCGTCGGCGTCGGGGTCGGCTCGACGGTCGGCAGGGGCAAAAGCGTGGGTTCGGGCGTCGGCTCTGCGGGCAGCTCCCATGTCGGGGTCTCTGTCGCCACGGGCACGACGATGCCGGAGCTTGTCTGCTCAGGCGCGTTGACGCGCACGTCGTTTATGTTGGTGATATCCTGCCCGTCGGTCAAAAGCGAGCAGATGACCGCCACCAGCAGCAAAAACACAATTATAAAAAGCACGGCCACAAGCTTATTTTTCATTTTCAGCACATCCTTTTCATGATTTTGATTTTCATTATATTATAATATAT
>CAZXVA010000026.1:0-24025 GCA_964644305.1 uncultured Oscillospiraceae bacterium | reverse complement strand
TGTATATTGTGCCACTTGGAATGACCGGACATTGTAACAGCTCCTCTTATGTGTAATAAATAATGACAAAATTATCGAGAAATATTTTAGCACACAAGAGCGCGCATTACAAGCCCTTTTTGCGCAAAAGGCGGTTTCACAGCGCTTTGGGAATGAGCACGAGGCGCACGGGCGCATCGCCGGCATCGGGCGGGTTGAGCTGCTTTATGCGCTCGACGGAGGAATGATAGGTCTTGGCGAGCTGCCAAAGGCTCTCGCCCTCGACGCGCACAAGCGTGAGCGCGGGAAAGGCGGCGGTGTCGTAGGGCGACTGGTCGTCAAGCGTGACGCGCTCGACGCTTGTAAGCTCGGTGACGGCGGAGGTCTGATAGTTAAGCTCGACGGAGATATGCGCGTCGATGCTCGCCCCGTCGGGGCGGAGATATACATCCGCAAGGCGCGCCGACATCAGCCGCGCCTGCGAAACGCCCGGCGCGTTCTCCACGCCGACGAGGCGGCGCACGGCGGAAAGCGTCCCGCCGGCGGTGCGATAAATGATATCCAGTGTGACGGCGGCGCTGAGCTTATCCGGCGAAACAGACACCTGAGAAAGCGAGGTGAAAACACTGAGCACATTCTCGCAATCCTCGACGACGGTGATGCGCTCATCGGCGGTGAGGCGCGCGGCGGTGACGGCGGAGACGGCGGCAAGCTGGCGCGTCTGCGCGGTGTAGGCCGAAGGCATGAGATTGCTGTAAGCGTCGGAGATATATTTGACGCTCTCGCGGCGGTGGCAGACGAGCTGGAGCACGGCATGAAGCTCGGCGTCGAGGGCTTTGTCGCCATTGATGGTGTCGGCAATGCTGCAATAGACGCCGGTGAGCTGGACGAGGGCGGCGCAGTGGTCGGTGTTTTCCTCGGCGGTGTCGATAATTTGAGAAAACGGGGTGCTGAACTCGGCGCGGACGGGGTAATTGACCTCGGAGGAGAGATAACAGAGCGTGATGTTGACGCTGCCCTTGATGATGGCTTTTGTGCCGATGAGCTGGGTGTCCGAGAGGGCGAAGTCCACGCTTTGCGCCACGAGCTGCGCGGGCTTGGGCTTGCCGGGCGGGAACGGGAACTGCTCATTGACGGCGAAGGTTTTCTCCATGACGGCGCAGGCGGATATTAGCTCGCTCTCCTCGCACTGCACGTGCAGGCCGTCCGGGGCATTCTCCGGCAGGGTGGTTTCGGCGGCGGCGGTCTCCTGACGGTAAAGGCTCAGCTCGCCGAAAAGCTCGAAGGTGACGGAGACTTTGCGGGGGTTTATGACGCGGGATTCGCTGTTTTGAATGATGAGATTGATATGGGCAAGGGCGTCGGCATCCGCGTCGGGCAGGTCGTATTCCAGCGTGAAGGGCTTGGAAAGGCGGACAGACGACACGGCCTTTTCGTCCTCGGTGATATAAATGAGCGCGGCGGTCAGCTCGCCGGTGATGAGCACGCCGCGGCTCGTCACGTCTTTGCTTTTCAAAAGCACCGAGGTTTGCACGGAGGCGATTTTGCCGATGTCGTCATTCGTGTCGGGCACGACGCTCTCCGCCGTTTCCTGAACGCGCTTGATTTGGTGGGATATTTCGCGATATATGCCGATGTGCTTGTTGTCAAAGGCGATTTCCATTGCTATACTGTCTCCTTATTGCACGGTTTGTACAGCCTATGCGCGCCGGGGGCGCGCTATTACCGGCCACGCAGACGGTTGATGATATCGGCGACGAATTTCGGCAGCTTGACGATGTAAATTTTCATGCACTCTCCCCTTTCGGCGCGAAAATGCGCCCTGCGCGTACTTTCCGTAGAATATACGCGCAGGGCGATCGGATTATGTATAATTATCAGTCTTTCAGCTCCCAAGATTTATGCTTGGCGGAAAGCTCATAGAGCCGCTCATACGAGCGGTAGCGCGTGGGGGCGATTTTGCCGGCGGCAACTGCCGCCGTGACGGCGCAGCCCGGCTCTTTGAGATGGGCGCAGTCCTGAAATCGGCATTCGCCCAGGAAGGGGGCAAAGTCGAGAAAATCATATTGAAGCTGCTCTTTGGGGATGATGTCCATCAGCTCCAGGTCAAATGAGGCGAAGCCGGGAGTGTCGGCGGCATAAGCGCCGCCGCCCAAGTCATATAGCTCAACATGGCGCGTGGTGTGCTTGCCGCGGCCGAGCTTGTCGCTGACTTCGGCGGTTTTGATGTCAACGCCGGGGATGAGGCGGTTCATGAGGCTGGATTTGCCGACGCCGGAGTTGCCGGTGAAGGCACAGACCTTGCCGGAAAGGGCGGCGCGCAAGGCGTCAATCCCCTCCCCCGTGGCGGCGCTGGTGCGCACGACGGTGAAGCCCGCGAGAGTGAAAATGTCATAAAGCTCATCGGCGGGGTCAAGATCGGTTTTGTTGAGGCAGACAATAAGCTCGCACGAGGCGTCCTCCGCGATGACGGAGACTCGGTCAATCAGGAAAGGGTCTGTGACGGGGTTGGTGTTCGCCGCGACGAAGATGAGCGCGTCAACATTGGCAACGGCGGGGCGGATGAAATAGTTCTTGCGCTCCTCAACGTGGTCAATGCGGCCTTTGCCTGTATCGTCGAGGCTGCATTGGACGCGGTCGCCCACGAGGGGGGACGTGCCGTCAAGCCGAAAGCGGCCGCGCGCCTTGCATTCGAGGACGCCGTCATCGGTTTTGACGTAATAAAAGCCGCTGAGCGCCTTGATGATGATGCCGTTTTTCATGCGCGCGCCCTCAAGGCCCGGTGGAGACGCGAAGCGTCACCTTGCCGTGTTCCTCAATCTCTTTGAACTTTTCCGGATACTGGCCGATGACCGTGCCGGCGTCATAATCGCTGGAAACAGGCTCAGAGCCGCCGTAGGTCAGGCCGGAGTTGGATATCTTGGCGATGGCAACCTCCTCGGTAAGGCCGATGAAGTTCGGCGTGGAGACATAAGTGACCTGATCGCCGCTGCTGACGACGAGATAAACTGTGGACCCGGCGCTGATTTGCTCACCGGCGGCGGGGCTGGTGCTGATGACGGCGTCCTTGGGGACGGTGGAAGAGGTGGCGTTTTCAACCTCGACGGTGAAGCCGGCGTTTTGCATGGTCAAAATCGCCTCGCGATAATCCACCTGCGCAACATCCGGCACGGCGCTCAGCACGACACCGGTGCTGACGGAAAGCTCAACGGATATCCCGTCGGGCGTGAGCATCATGCTGCGCCCCGGTTCGGGATTTTGGCTGAGGATTTTGCCGCTTTCGCTGTTGGTGTCGATGATATAGGTGACTTTGAAATTATAGGTTGAGGCCAAGTCCACGTTGTTGGCAAGGGCATCATAGCTGCTGCCGACGAAGTTGGGCAGGGGGATGCGCTCAGCCGGGGAAAAGACCTCTTTGAGCCAGAAGTTCCACAAAAAGATAAACAGACCCAGCACCAGCAGCAGACCGCCGAACGCGCCCGACATGAACGCCACGGTGCTCGACCGACGGCGGCGGACGCTGAATTTTTCTCGCGGAAGCTCCCCCACGGCGCGCACGGGCGCGACGGCGGGATTTTCAAAGCCGGCGGTATTTTCGGCGGCGAGCTGCGCCTGTGAAAAGGCGTTGAGCTCATCCAAAAGCTCATTTGCGGACTGATAGCGCTTGTTCAGGGGGCAGGACATGGCCTTGAGCGTGATGCGCTCAAGCTCCTCGGGGAGATCCGGGATATAATCCGACGGCGCGACGGGGAGCGAGGACATGTGCTTGACGGCGATTTCGCCGATGGTGTCGCCGGTATAGGGCTTGTGGCCGGTGAGCATTTCGTACATGACGACGCCGAGGGAATAGATATCGCTGCGCGCGTCGGGGTTCTCGCCGCGCGCCTGCTCGGGCGCGATATAATGGATTGAGCCGACAGCCTGACCGCTTTCCTCAATCTCGTTTTCAAGCGCGGCGATGCCGAAGTCGGCGACCTTTATGGTGCCGTCTTTCAAGAGCATGATGTTTTGGGGCTTGATGTCGCGGTGGATTATGCCACGGCTGTGCGCGTGGGAGAGTGCCTTGGCGATTTGTCTGGTGAAATGCAGCGCTTCTTTCCAGCTTATTGCGCCGCGCTTTTCCATGTATTGCTTCAAGGTGATGCCGTCTACAAGCTCCATGACTATGTATTCGACATCGTCGCTGTGGCTGACGTCATAAACGGCGACTATATTGGGGTGGGAGAGCATGGCGATGGCATGCGACTCAGAGCAGAAGCGGCGGCGGAATTCCTCGTCTTCGGCCATCTCCTCGCGCATTATCTTCACCGCGACAAAGCGGCTGAGACGGTGGCAAAAGGCTCTGTAAACGACCGCCATGCCGCCCTCGCCGATTTTTTCGAGGATTTCATATCTGTCGTCGAGCAAAACGCCGATATAATTCTTTTCGTTTTCCATTGGGAGTCTCCTCTCACTTCATGACGGCAAGCACGGTGACATTGTCCGCCGCGCCGCGCTTGAGCGCCTTGCTCATCAGCGCGCGGCACAAAAGCTCCGGGTCGGGGTATTCCTTGGCATAGTCGAGAATTTCAAGGTCGGCAATGACGTTGGAAAGCCCGTCGGAGCAGAAAATGAGCATGTCACCGGTTTGGAGGGTGACCTCGTAATAATCCGCGTCGACCGTGGCCTCTGAGCCGAGGGCGCGGGTGATGACATTGCGCTGGGGGTGGACGCGCGCCTGCGCCTTGGTGATGGCGCCGTATTCCACCAGCTCTTCAACCAGCGAATGATCGCGCGTGACCTGAACAATGGCGTCATTGCGGCGGGAGATATAATACGCGCGGCTGTCGCCCACGTTGATAATATAACCGTTCCCGTTGCTCTTTATCACACCGCCGACGATGGTGGTGCCCATGCCGCTGTACGCCTCGTCAAACTGGGAGTAATCATACGACACGCCGTTGGCCTCGGCGCAAGCGTCGGAGAGGAGACGGCGATAGTCCAGCGCGCGGGGGACGCGCGCGGTGAGCTTGGCGTAAATATGCGAGACAAACGCCTTGTTCGATAGGCGGCTTGCAAGCCCGCCGGCCTTTGCCCCGCCCATGCCGTCGCACAACGCGACGATGAGGCAGTCCTTGGCGTCGCACTTTTCGATTATGTAGCTGTCCTGATTGTCTTTTCTGACTGTGCCTTTGTCTGTCAGGCCGAAGCTTTTCATCTTTCCTCAATTCCGCCGGGAAAGCCCGGCTGTGCCGTGATTATTTTTGCATTTTGCGCCGGAGCTGGCCGCAGGAGGCGTCCACATCGCCGCCGAGCTTGCGGCGAACCGTGACATTGACGCCCTCGGACTCCAAAATGCGAATGAACGCCTTCATATGCCCCGCCGTGGAGGGCTTGAACTTGCGCTCTTCAACGTGGTTAAGTGGGATGAGATTGACATGCGCCGAGACGGCCTTGGCGCGCTTGGCAAGCAGGCGCGCGTGATACTCCGTGTCGTTGACGCCGTCGATCATGGCGTATTCAAAGCTGATTCTGCGCCCGGTTTTGTCATAATACCGGCGGCAGGCGGACATAAGCTCGTCCACGCCGCGGCCGCGGTTGGCGGGCATTATCTTCGAGCGCGTTTCATCGTCGGGCGCGTGGAGCGACACCGACAGCGTGATTTGCAAATCGCGCGCGGCGAGATCGTCAAAGCGCTCGGTGATGCCGCAGGTGGACAGCGAAATGTGGCGCATACCGATGTTCATGCCCTGCGGATGGTTGACCAGCTCCAAAAAACGCATGACATTGTCAAAATTATCAAGCGGCTCGCCGATGCCCATGAGGACGATATTGGAAATGGTTTTGCCGGAGTCGAGCTGGGAATACATGACCTCGTCGAGAATCTCACCCGCCGTGAGGCAGCGGACAAGCCCGCCGATGGTGGAGGCGCAAAAGGCGCAGCCCTGACGGCAACCGACCTGAGAGGAAACGCACACGGTGTTGCCGTGCTTATAGCTCATGACGACGGTTTCGACCGCGTTGCCGTCGGCAAGCTCCCAAAGGTATTTGATAGTGCCGTCAAGCTGAGAAACCTGCTTGGAGAGCACCTTGGGGGCGTATAAATCATATTCGGCTTTGAGCTTTTCTTTGAGGGGCTTGGGCAGGTTCGTCATGGCGTCAAAGTCGCGCACACCGCGCGAAAGCCACTCGAAAACCTGCTTTGCCCTGTACTTCGGCTCGCCCAGCTCGGCGAGCTGCTGCTCAATTTCCTGCGGGAGCAGGGACAAAATATCTTTTCCCATTATTCTTTCCTTTTCAGCCTTGCGGCGAAAAATCCGTCGGTGCCGTCGGTGTTCGGCCAAAATGTGCGCATGCCGCATTCAACAAGCTCCTCGCCGAGCTTGAAGGGGTCGAGGCAAAAATCGTCGCGACTTTGCAAAAACGCGGTGACGACGGCCTCATTTTCGGCGCGGAGAACGGTGCACGTGGAATACAGCAGCGCGCCGCCGGGCTTCACGGCGTCGGCAAGGCTTTTGAGTATATCAAGCTGAATCGCGGGGAGATTTGCAAGCTCATCGGCGCGCTTGCGGCGGATTTCCGGCTTTTTGCGGATGACGCCGATGCCGGAGCAGGGCACATCCGCGATGACAAGGTCAAAGGCCGAGGTCAAGGACGCGTCATGCTCGCGCGCGTCACGCGCGCGGGTGGTGATGATGTCAATGCCGAGGCGCTCAGCGCCGCGATTGATGAGCGCAAGCTTTTTCTCATGAATATCACAGGCGAGGATGCTGCCCTCATTTCGCATGCGCACGGCGGCGGAAAATGCTTTGCCGCCGGGAGCAGAGCACGCATCGAGCACGCGCATGCAGCACTGCGGCGCGGCGATTTCGACCGCAAGACGCGCGGCGCGATCCTGCACATAAAATAGCCCATCTTCAAAGCCCGGCAAGGCCGTGACCGCGCCGCCGCCAAGCTCAATTGACCCGGCGGGGAAATCGCGAAGTTTATAGGCAATGTCTGCCTCGTCGAGCATGCGGCAATACTCCGCAACGGTGATTTTCAGGGTGTTGACCTGGATGTCAAGTGCGGGCGGGGTGTTGCACTCGCGCAAAAACGCCTCCGCGAAGTCATAGCCGCACTCATCAACAAGGCGGGAGACGAGCCATAAGGGATGACTGAATTTGACGGACAAATGTTCCGCCGTTCCCGGATTTTTTATTTCGGGCAGATTATCGCGCGCGTCGCTGACGCGGCGCAAAACCGCGTTGACAAGCCCCGTGGCGCGCGACAGGTGCGCATAGCGGCACAAGGCCACGGTCTCATTGACGGCGGCGCGGGGCGGGATTTTGTCGAGCATGGTGAGCTGATAAACGCCGAGGCGGAGAATGTCGCGGAGCTTCGGCTCAAGCTTTGCACTCTTTTGAGTGCAAAAGGCGTCGATATAATAATCGCACAGGGTGTCATTTTGCATCACGCCCAGACACAGCCTTGCGGCAAGCGCGCTCTCGCGCGCGTCAAGCCCCGCTTTTTTGATGACCGCGTCCATCGCCGCACCCGACCACGCGCCGTCACGGCGGCATTTTTCAAGCGCGTCAAGCGCTGCTTCTCTTGCCGTCATGGCTCACTCCGTGACCTTGACGCTGTGGCCGCGCAGAAAGTCCGCCGCGCTCATGCGCTTTTTGCCGGGGGCTTGAAGCTCGGTGATGATGACCGTTTCTCCGCCGCCGCAGGCGATTTCGATGCCGCGCTTGTCGGCGGCGAGGACGCTGCCGGGGGCTTTGTCGGTGTGCGCATCGGTGCGCTCGGCGGCGAAGACCTTATACGTCGCGCCGTCGATTTCCGCCGTGGCAACCGGCCACGGCTGCAAGCCGTATATCCACTTGATAACGGCACGGGCGGGCTTTGTCCAGTCAATCGGGGAGTAGGATTTGTCAAGCATTTTGACGTAGCTGGCCTCGGCGTGGTTTTGCGCCGTGCGGGGCGCTGTGCCCGCGTCAATGTCGCGCAGGGTCTTGACCAAGAGGTCTGCACCCATGATTTTCAGGCGGTCAAAAAGCTCGCCGGAGGTCTCGCGCTCGCCGATTTCGGTTTCGGCGGTGTAGATGATGTCGCCGGTGTCCATTTCGCTGGCGAGGTACATGGTGGTGACGCCGGTGACGGCGTCGCCGTTGAGCACCGCCCACTGAATGGGCGCAGCGCCGCGATACTTCGGCAAAAGCGAGCCGTGGACATTTATCGCGCCGAACTTGGGCACGGCGAGGATATCATCGGGCAGAATGCGCCCGTAGGCCACAACCACGAGGATATCAGGCGCGAGGGACTTGACGGCATCAAGCGCCGTGCCGTCGCGCATTTTTTCGGGCTGATAGAGGGGCAAAGAGTGCGCGAGGGCAAGCTCTTTGACCGGGGAATATGCCATTTCCATGCCGCGCCCCTTGGGCTTATCCGGCTGGGTGAACACGCCGACGACGTCAAAGCCCTCGGCAAGCAGCTTTTCAAGCGAGGCCGCCGCGAAATCCGGCGTGCCCATAAAAACAATACGCATTAGTCCTCCTCAACGGCGGCAATTTCGTCCGGGTCGAGCATGCGCTCGGCCTTGGAGGTGAAAACGATGCCTTCAAGATGGTCAATTTCATGGCAGAAGCAGCGGGCGGTCAGCCCCGTGCCCTCGACCTCAAACCACTCGCCGTTTCTATCCTGCGCGCGCACGCGCACACGCTCCGGGCGCTTGACAAGCCCGTACTCCCCCGGAACGCTCAAACAGCCCTCGGCGCCGTCCTGCTCGCCCTCGGCCGCGATGATTTCGGGGTTTATAAGCTCGATGACGTATTCATCCTCGCCCTCCGGGACGTTGGTTTCAATGACGAGCACTGCGCGGCGGAGGACGCCGACCTGCACGGCGGCAAGGCCGACACCGCCTGCGGAATCGAGCGTTTGGCGCATGTCGTCCAAAAGCTGGGCAAGGCGGGCGTTGAAATCGGTGACGGGGCGGCTTTTCTTATAAAGCGTGGGCTGCTCTTGAGTGAGTATGTGTCTGAGTGCCATTTTTATCTCCTAATCTCTGCGATATTTTTTGTTTAATCATTGGGGTCGCTGTCGGCGTAAATCGACACGCCTTTGAAGCGCTTGTCGGTGCTGCATTCGGTGACAATGCGGGCGATGAGGGCGCGAATTTCGCGGCTTTGGACGCAATTGAGGTTGACGCGATAGCGAAAGCGGTTGTTGACCTTGACCACCGCAAGCGGCGTCGGGCCGAGCACGGTGAAACCGGGGCGGTCTTTGAGCATGGTGTCAAAAAAGCTGCGGATATAGCGGCAGGTGAAAACCACCTGCGCCTCGTCCGTGCCGGAGGCCGTGACGGAATAAAGCTGAGTGAACGGGGGCAGGGCGTGAATGCGCCGAAGCTCCAGCTCAGAGCGGTAAAAGTCCTCATAATCCTGCTGCGCGGCTTGGAGAATGGTTTCATTTTCCGGGGTGAAGGTTTGAATGACGGCGCGGCCGGGCTTGCTGCCGCGGCCACTGCGGCCGACCACCTGCGTGACAAGGCTGAAGGTGCGCTCACCGGCGCGGTAATCCCCGGCGTAGAGGCTTTGGTCGGCGGATATGACGCCGACAAGGGTGACATTTTCAAAGTTCAAGCCCTTTGTGACCATTTGAGTGCCGACCATGACGGGGATGTTTTCGCGCCGGAAGCGCTCAAACAGCAGCTCGTGCGAGCCGACGGGGGCGACGGAATCGGTGTCCATTCGCAGAATCTCCATGCCGGGGAAAAGCTCGTTGAGCTCTTCGACAACGGCCTGAGTGCCCGCGCCGACATGATTGAGCGCGCCGCCGCAGTCGGGGCAGGCATCGTCAAGGCGCCGGGAATAGCCGCAGTAGTGGCACATCAAGCGCCCGTTTGCGCTGTGATAAGTCAGGGAGACACTGCAGCGGGGGCATTTATAAACATAGCCGCACTCGCCGCAGCTGATGAGCTTGTTTGTGCCGCGGCGGTTGAGAAAGAGTATGCTCTGCTCGCCGCGCGTGATGTTTTCTTGAATTTCGTCGCGCAAGAATGAGCTGATGTTGCCGCCGTTGCCGCGCCGAAGCTCCCTTTTCATGTCGACAATGCGCACTTCGGGCAGGCACATGGCATTATAGCGCGAATCGAGGCGGAAGTATTTATATCGGCCGATTTCGGCGCTGTAACGCGTGACAATGTCGGGCGTGGCAGACCCCATCACGAGCAGCGCATTGCCGCGCGCACAGCGGAATTTCGCCACGTCGCGGGCATTGTAGCGCGGGGTGTTTTCGGATTTGTAGCTTTCCTCCTGCTCCTCGTCGATGATGACAAGGCCGAGGTTTTCGGCGGGGGCGAAGACGGCACTGCGCGTGCCGATGACGACGTGCGCCGCGCCTTTTTTCACGCGCTTGAATTCATCATACCTCTCCCCCACCGACAAGCTGCTGTGCAGCACGGCGATTTCATCGCCGAAGTGAGAGGAAAAGGTTTTGAGCATTTGCGGCGTGAGGGCGATTTCCGGCACGAGGAGGATGGCCGAGCGGCCGGAGGCAAGGCAGCGGGAGATGAGGTGAATATAAACGCTGGTTTTGCCGCTGCCGGTGACGCCGTGCAAAAGCGCGGCGTTGGCCTTGTCATCATCCAAAAGGGCAGCAAGGCCGTTGTATGCCGCGCTTTGCGCGGCATTGAGCACGGGCAGGGGTTCAAGCTCGCCGACGTATATTTCCGGGCGGCGATAAACCTCGCGTCGGGTGAGGGAGACCGCACCGGCCTTGACAAGCGCCGTGAGCGAGGCGCGCTTTGCGCCCGCGTGGCGGAGAAGGTCGGCGCTGGCAAGCGCCTCGAACGAGCACAGCATGTCCAAAATCGCGGCCTGCTGCGGCGCGCGGCGGCGCTTTGCCTCGGCAAGCGCCGCGCCCTCCTGCGAGTCGACGGCAAGGCGCGCCATTTCAAGGGTTTTGTCGCCGACGCGGGTCTTCCCGTCGTCCTTGAGCCACAGCCCTGCGGGGAGCATGGCCTTTATGGCGTCATAAACCGTGCAGAAAAAGCGATCGCGCATGAAAAGGGCGAGCTTGAGCATATCCTCGGAAAGAACCGGCTCATCGTCAATGACGGCGAGAATGGGCTTGAGCTTTTCATACTCGCTGTGATGCGCCACGGCGAGGACAATGCCCTCACTGCGGCGGTTGCCCTTGCCAAAGGGGACATACACGCGCTTTCCGACGGCGCAAGCGGCCGAAAGCTCTTCCGGCACGAGATAATCATAAGGCCGGTCAAACCAATATGTCGCGGCTGAGACCGCGATTTTCGCCACAGTGTCCGTCAGCGCACTCACCCTCTCTAAATGCGGCAAATAAGCGGGGGCATGCTCCGCTTACTTGCATTGGATTTTCACTTAATGGAAAGCTTGCCGGTGTAAACCTCATCAATGGCGGAGGAAACGGGCTTCTTTTCAAGGGGAATCTGCTTTTCCTCGGCGTCGGAGGAGATTTGGCGCGCTCTTCTGGCGACGAGGTTGACAAGCTGGTAGCGGCTGCCTATTTTTTCAACAAGCTCGGCCACGGGGGGATAAAGCATCATGATAATTGTTCTCCAATCCAGAAAAAATAATTATAAACTCGGTTTATGCGGGGTCTGTCAGCAGCGCCTCGCGCCCCTTGGCGCGGCAGCGCTCCGCCGTGAGGATGGCGGAAAGCTCGGCGGCGGCCTTGTCGGCGTCGTCATTGACGATTATATAATCGTAAAAATCGGCCTCGCGGTATTCTTGACGGGCGCGGATGAGGCGCGCCTCGACGGCGCGGGCGGTGTCCGTGCCGCGGCTTTCAAGGCGGCGTTTGAGCTCGGCCATGGACGGGGGGATGATGAAAATATTGACGGCGTCGGGCATTTTGTCGTGAATTTGGCGCGCGCCCTGAACCTCGATTTCCAAAATGACGTCAAGGCCGGAGTTGAGCTTGTCCTCGACATACGCTCTCGGTGTGCCGTAGCTGTTGGCCACGTACTCGGCATGCTCCAAAAGCTCGTCATTTTCGACCATTTCTCTGAAACGGTCAAGGTCGACGAAGAAATATTCCTTGCCGTCGACCTCGCCGGGGCGGGGCTTGCGAGTGGTGACGGAGGTGGAGAAGCACACATTGTCGCGCCCCTCAATCGCCTTGAAAACGACCGTCCCCTTTCCCGCGCCCGATGGGCCGGAGATTACGATAAGATTTCCCTTTTCACTCATTTTTCCCTTTATCCTCCTCGACATCGTTTTTATCCTCACTCTGCATTCGCTGCGCCAGAGCCTCCGGCGTGAGTGCAGAGAGTATGACGTTTCCGCTGTCCATGACAAGGACGGCTTTCGTGCTGCGCCCGAAGGACGCGTCAATGAGCAGGCCGCGCTCGCGCACGTCTTGAATCATGCGCTTGATGGGCGCGGATTCCGGGCTGACAACGGCGATCAGACGCCCGGCTGAAATAAGGTTGCCGAAGCCGATGTTGACAAGCTCCATGTGCACCTCACTCTATGTTCTGAATCTGCTCGCGGATTTTTTCGATTTCGGATTTGAGCTCGACGACGACGTGAGCAATGTCGGAGTTTTGGCACTTTGAGCCGATGGTGTTGGCCTCGCGGTTGAACTCCTGAATGAGAAAGTCGATTTTGCGCCCGGTGGGCGATGAGCCGTTGATCATGGTTTTCAGCTGCGCGATGTGGCTGCGCAGGCGCACGGTTTCCTCATCGACGGCGATATGGTCGGCAAAGATGGCAGCCTCGGCGAGAATGCGGCTCTCGTCAATTCCGGCCGTGCCCAAGACCTCGGCCATGCGCTGCTCCAAGCGGGCGCGGTAATCGGCGGCGGTTTTGGGGGCTTCGGTTTCAACGGCGGTGACGTAGGATTCAATCGTGCCCAAGCGGTTGAGAACGTCCTCGCGCAGTTTTTCGCCCTCGCGCAGGCGCATCGCGTCAAAGTCGCACAGGGCGCGCTCGGCCACGTCGCAAATCGCGGCGGAAATGGCCTCGGCGTCGACATCGCGGCGCTCGACGCTCAAAACGTCGGGGAAACGGGCAACGGCGAGCGCGGTGAGGTCATTTTGGAGGGCAAACTCGGCGGAAATGGAGTTGATGGCGTCGATATAGCCCTTCAAAAGCGGCTTGTTGATCTTGACGGTCATGTCATCGGCCTCGGAGGTGTCGATGGAGACGAAAACATCAACCTTGCCGCGGCTGATGTGCGATTGGACGACGGACTTGATGGCGTCCTCGGCAAAGATGAAGCTGCGCGGCATGCGCACGGAGGTGTCCAAATAGCGGTTGTTGACGCTTTTCAGCTCAACCGTAATTTCAAAGCCGTCGGCCTGCCCCTTGGCTGAGCCGTACCCGGTCATGCTTTTAATCATTGTCCTCGCCCTCACATATCTCGATAATATTGAAATCTATGGTTTTGTCCTTTTTGCGGCGCTGAGTCACGACGAGCAGCGCCCCGCTCACCGCGAGAAAGGCAAAGCTGACCGCAACGCACACACCCTCGCTTGCGCCCAGAGCGGCGGCGATGGCATACCCCGCGATGAAAAACACCAGCGGCATCACATAAACCAGCATGGCCGCGTTGAAAACGACCGAAGTGCGGCTTTCGATTGTGACCTTTTGGCCGGGCTTTGCGCCGACAAGGTTTTTGGCGACGGCTTTCATCTCGCGCTCGTACATGCAGCCTTCACAGCTGGAGCAGCTCCCGCCGCAGGCCGTGGCGCGCGTCACGGCGACCTCGGCCATGCCGTGGGGCATGAGCTTGGTGACGATACCCTCGTTTGTCATATACTCATATCAGCCTTTCTTTATCTCGATGGAAATGGTGTTTTGGCCGACGGCGCCCACATCGGTGAACCCGTCAACGACGATTTTGACGGTCGGCATGAACTGACCGGCGGATTCGTTATAATCCGTCAAATCCGCGACGGCGCGGATGTTTTCGGCCTTGAGCAGGGCAAGCTGCTCGGGCGTGCCGCGCATGACGACGTCAATGCCCTCGGAAATAATCTCGGCGGTGTAGCCCTCGGTGACATTGGTGCAGGAGATGTTTTTGACCTTGAAGCTCTTGGTTTCAAGCCCGACGATTTCAACCGTGACCTTGGCCTCGGTGACGCCGGTGAGGTTGTTCATGTCGTTGTCGATGGGAATGGTATAGGTCATGCTGAGGGTCTTTTCAAACTCGGTGAGGTCAATGGTGTCCAAGACGAGCTTGTTCATGCCGGAGAGGACGGCGGAGTCACCCGCGAGGGTGAGCCGATCCGGCTCGATTTTGATTTTGGTGTTGGCCTTGGTCGCGCCCGCGCCCTCGATGACGTCGACCGACAGCGGGATTTCCTTGACCAGCAGCAGAGGCAGCGTCGCCGTGACGATGTCTTCAGAGCAGGTCAGCCCCACGGTGGAGCATTCCTCGCCCCGCTCATTCATCAGCGTGAAGCCCGTTTCGACCTTATAGGTGCTGTCAACCTCGTCCTTGCCGAAGGTGACCCACGCGTAAGAGACGTCTTTCAAGTTCGCGTCCGCACCGGAGACGGTGATGGTGGCCGGTTCAAAGACCGGGGTTTCGGCGGTGTACCCCTCGGCAAGCGACCCGTCAAAGCTGCCGCGAACCTGAATGGTCTTGGTGTTGAGCGGGGAGACCATGAAGCTGACCGTGCCGGGGGATTTATATGAGTCGTTGATGTTGGTGGTGTCCGTACCGTCGGGGTAGGAGATATAATACTGCTGGGTGGTGTACGCCGAGCGGGAGAGCTTGCTGACATCAACACAGGCCTTTAAATCGGACGCATCGAGCGAGGCCACAACGCGGCGCGGCCCTTTGACGCGCACGGTGACGGTTGAAGTGTCAAGGTCGGTGATGACCATGTTGCGCGTGTCGCGCAGGGTGTCCTCGCCCACAAGCTGAACCTCAACACCGTAAAAGGTCTGGGTGAATTCGCTTGTCTGCATGCTCGTGACATACACCCACATTGCAAGCGAGACGAGCAGAGACACGACCATCCAAAACGCGCGGCTGTCATAAAGCTTTTTCATCGTGTCTGATCCTCATTCTTAAACTCTTTGAACTCATTTTTGATGAAGTTCTCGATGTGTTTTTTGATGTTGTAAAGTATGCCGCTGCCGTCATCGTCTTCGGGCTTGACAAGCTCTTCGTGCAAAAGCTCGTTGAGCCGCTCCGGCGTGAGATGGCGCTTGAGCATGCCGTCAATCGCGACACTCACCGCGCCGCTTTCCTCCGACACGATGATGACCACGGCGTCGGAATTCTCGCTCATGCCGATGCCGGCGCGGTGGCGCATGCCGAGCTCTTTGCTGAGGTTTGTCAGCTGGGTGAGCGGCAAAACGCACCCGGCGGCGGCGATTTTCGCGTCGCGGATGATGACCGCGCCGTCATGCAGCGGGGCTTTGTTGAAAAAGATGTTTTTCAACAGCTCGGACGAGACCGAGGAGTTGATGACGGTGCCGGTGCTCATGATATGGGTGAGGTTGACGGCGCGCTCAAAGATGATGAGCGCACCCGTGCGCGACGCGGACATGTCCTTGCATGCCTGAACGGTTTGCTCAATGGCCTCTTCAAGCACCGTTGAGCTTGCCGTGCGGCTGTTGGAGAAGGTGCTGCCCATGCGCTCCAAAAGGCGGCGAAGCTCCGGCTGGAAGAGAATCAGCAGCGCGATGAGCCCCAATTCAACCGCCTTGCGCAAAAGGTAGTTGATCATCGCCAGACCCAAGACCTCTTCGCTTGAAAGCCACACGGCCACGACGATGAAAACTATTCCCAAGGCGAGGTTGCGGGAGTTGGTTTTCCTGACAAACCATATTGATTTATAAAGGATAAAGGCGACGATGATGATGTCGATGAAATCGGCGATGCCGATGGTCATGAGATATTTTGTCGCTTTTTCCAATGCGCTGCCGATTACTTCCATAGATGGCTTCCCCGTTCGTTTGCATATAAATGGCCATTTTCTTTTATCGTGCTATTATAATCCAAAACGGCGAAAAAGGCAACAGATTTAATCGTCGTTTATAATTTGTTTTAGAATATTCGCGGCGGATTCTGCCTCGGTGTCGGTGAGAAACGGGGAGACGGAAAAGCGAAGAGTGCCGGTGTCGAGCGTGTGGGCGCTGATATGGGCGCGCGGGGCGCAGTGAAGCCCCGCGCGGGTGCACACGCCGCGCCGGGCAAGCCGCGCGGCAAGCTCTTCGGAGTTGATGCTTTCATGGCGGACGGAGAGGACGCCGCACTGCGTTTTATCTGTACCGACAAACAGCTCCAAGCCCGGAGTGTCGGCCAGCTCGCCCATTAACAGCGACAGAAGCTCATGCTCGCGGCGGCGGATATTATCCACCCCCTTATTCGCGACAAATTCAAGCCCCGCGCGAAGCCCGGCGATGCCGGGGACGTTGTGCGTGCCCGCCTCCAAGCGGTCTGGGAGATAGAGCGGCATGTGCTGCTCGATGCTGTCCGACCCCGAACCGCCGTGCATTATGGGCGCGGGGGTAATATCGCCGGTGCAGAGCAAAATTCCCGTCCCTTGCGGGCCGAGAAGCGCCTTGTGGCCGGGCATGGCGACAAACGCCGCGCCGAGGCGCGCGCAGTCAAGCTCTATGACCCCCGCCGACTGCGACGCGTCCACGATGAGCGGCACACCCCGCGCGCGGCACAGGGCGGCGATGTCATAAACGGGCAGGACATAGCCGAAAACGTTTGAAACATGGGTGCACACGGCGCATGACGCGTCACGGAGCGCGCTTTCAAAGCTTTCAAGCGCCTCGGCGGGGTCAAAAAGCCGCGTGGCCGCCACGCGCACATCGGCGCCGAGGGCGGCAAGCGGACGGGTGACGGAATTGTGTTCAAAGCCGCTTATCACCACGCGCGAGCCGGGCTTGACAAGCGTTGAAACGGCAATGTTGAGGGCGTGTGTGGCGTTCATGGTGAACGCCACTCGCGCGGGATCGTCGACGTTAAAGAGCGCGGCGGCGGCCTCGCGGCAGGCGAAGACCTCATCGGCGGCGAAAATCGCGGGGGCATGGCCGCCGCGTCCGGGGCTTGCCGCGCGGCGCATTGCGCCGACGACGGCGCGCTCAACCGAGGCGGGCTTGACGAGGCTGGTGGCGGCGGAGTCAAGATATATCATGAGTGCACCTCGACATATTCTCCCCTTTCGCCGCGGCGAAAGACCTTGCCGGTGAGCATGCCCTTGGCGGCAAGGCGAGCCACGGCCTCATCCGCGCGGCGATAAAGGCTGAGAGCATAGCCGCAGCCGCGCGTATTCAAGCCCTGCGGCGCTTTGACAACCGAGGCGGCAATGCCGATATTTTCAAGCAGTCTCTGCGAACGCTGTGCGCCGGTGAGAGACGTGCACATGATCAGATACTGTGTCATGCTTTTACCTCATCTCATACTATATTCCCGTGAAAAAGCAAGCACCCGCAGGACGGCAATCGGTGTCCTGCAGGTGCGGATTTCATTATAAGGGCACAGATGCAATCCATCTTATGCCGTTTGGATGAGGTCTGTTATTCCTCCAAAAGCGCCACGGCGTGAGCGGCGATGCCAAGCCCCTCGCCGGTGAAGCCCAAATGCTCCTCGGTCGTGGCCTTGACGCTGACGCGCGCAACGTCAACGCCCATGGCAGCGGCGAGATTTTCGCGCATGAGGGAGATATGCGGGGCGAGCTTCGGCCGCTGGGCGAGAACGGTGCAATCGACATTGCCGATTATATACCCGTGCTCGGCCAAAACGGCGCACACGCGGCGCAAAAGCCCAATGCTGTCCGCGCCCAAAAAGGCGTCGTCATTATCCGGGAAGAGCTTGCCGATATCGCCGAGGGCAGCCGCGCCGAGAAGCGCGTCCATCAGCGCGTGAGTGAGCACATCGGCGTCGGAATGACCCAAAAGCCCCTTTTCAAAGGGGATGTCCACGCCGCCGAGAATGAGCTTGCGCCCCTCGACGAGGCGGTGAACGTCATAGCCGTGTCCGATCCTCACTGTAATCACCTCTGTTTTTGAGTATAAGCTCGGCAAGGAGCACGTCGCGCGGCTCGGTGAGCTTGATGTTGTCCTCATCGCCGTCGACCGTGCGCGTTTTCACGCCCATAATCTCAACGGCGGAGCAATCGTCGGTGAGGGTGAGGCCGTCGCTGACGGCCTTGGAGAGCGCGCCCTTTATAAGGTCGGCATTAAACACCTGCGGCGTCTGGACGCGCACGGTGCTCGCGCGGTCAACCGCGCCGACGACAAAGCCGTCTTCATCCACGGCCTTGAGCGTGTCCGTGACGGAGATGACGGGGACGGCGGACATGTATTTGGCCGCCGCGTCCACCGTGCGGCGGATGACGTCTTCGGTGACGAGGGGGCGGGCGCCGTCATGAATGGCGATAAGCGAGGCGTTGCCCTTGACCTCGGACACACCGGCGAGGGCGGACTCCATGCGCGTTTTGCCGCCGCGAATGACCTTGACGGCCTTGGTGATGCCGAACTTTTTGCAAAGCGTGGCAATCTCCTCGACCTTATCCATGCGCGTGACGACGATTATCTCGTCGACCAGGTCGCAATTTTGAAAAACGAGGAGGGTGCGGGCAAGCACGGGCATGCACCCAAGCTCCAGCATGAGCTTATCCGCGCCCATGCGCTGCCCCGACCCCGCCGCCACGACGACGACGGAACAGCTTTGTGTTTTTTCGCCTTTTTTCTCGGATTTTTTGAAGAGATTTTTGATGTTCATAAGTCCCTCCCGTTTTTATAAAATCAGCCGCGAAGCTGTCTCTTGCGATAGAAATTCATCATGCCGTCCTGCATGTCCTCAAGGTGCAAAAGCATTTTGCCCGAACCGTAGGCCGCGCAGGAAACCGCGTCATCGACGACGACGGTGCGGATGTTGGTGCTGCGCTCGATGAGGCGGTCAATGCCGTAAATCAGGCTGCCGCCGCCGGACATGATGATGCCGTTTTTGTCCAAGTCGCCGACAAGCTGGGGCGGGGTGCGCTCCAGCACCGCGTGAACGGCGTCCAAAATGCGGTTCATCGGCTCGACAAAGGCCTCAATCAGCTCGGTGGAGTTGATTTCAACGGACTTGGGCAGGCCGTTTTTCAGGTTTTGACCCTTGACCTCTTCAATGCCGACGTCGGGGCGCTGGATGATGCAGCCGATGCTGCGCTTGAGCTCTTCGGCGGCGCTCAGGCCGATGCGGACATTGTATTTTTCGCGGATGAAGCGGACAATCGCCTCGTCAAAGCTGCCGCCCGCGACCTTGATGGACTCGCACTCCACCACGCCGCCGGCGGAAATGATGGCGACCTCGGTGGTGCCGCCGCCGATGTCGATGACCATGTGGCCGTCAGGCTTGGAGATGTCAACGCCCGCGCCGAGCGCAGTGGCGACGGCGGTCTCCAAGAGATAAACCTTTCTCGCGCCGGCCTCGATGCACGCGTCGATAACGGCGCGCTCTTCAACGCCGTTGATGCTGCTGGGGACACAGGCGAGAATGCAGGGCTTGAAAAGGCTGAAGGACGTGATGCGGCTGATGAGCTCGCGCAGCATTTGGGCGGTTATCTCATAGTCGGAGATGACACCGGCGCTGAGCGGGCGGATGGCCACGATGTTGGCCGGGGTGCGGCCGAGCATCTTCTGCGCGTCCTGGCCGACCTTCAGGATTTTGCCGGAGTATTTGTCCACGGCCACGACCGTCGGCTCACGCATGACCACGCCCTTGCCCTGCTCGAAAATGAGCGTGGAGGACGTGCCCATGTCAATCGCAATATCTCTTTCAAACAAATTCATGCCGCTTCTCCTAAATCGTATTTCTGCTTATTATTCGGCCTTATTTTAATCCATAGTACAGGCCAACGTCAATGCTAATATTTTCTTTGCCCCGGCGCGCTTTAGTACTTTGGCGCATTCTTCAAGCGTTGAGCCGGTGGTGACGACATCGTCAATAATCAAAACTCGTTTCCCCGCGACGCTGACGCCGCCGGAAAGGCTGTACACCCCGCGGACATTGTCCCGCCGCTTCTCGATGCCGCTTTTGCCGGATTGGGGCGGGTTGTGCCGGTGCTTTTTGACAAGGCGGGCGCAGTCAAGCCCCATGTAATCGCTCAATGGCTCGGCAAGCAGGCGCGCCTGATCATACCCACGGCGGCGAAGCCGCCGCGCGCTGAGCGGCACCCATGTGACGATGTCGGCATAAAGCTCGTTTTCATCGGCGCATTGGCGCAAAATCGGCGCGTAAAACTCGGCATAGCCGCGCACACCGTTGAATTTATAGCGCAATATCGACTCGCGCACACGGCCTTTATAGTACAGCGCGGAGTAAAACTCGTCGACATAGTGCCCCGGACGGGGCAAGACCCCGACGGGCGTATACGGCAGGTTGATGACACAATGGGCACACACGGCGGCCTTGCCGTCGGACAGTGCGCGGCAAAAGGGGCATTTCGGCGGGTAAACGAGATCCAAAAGCGCCTCAAAAAGCGCGTTCATGCCACGCCGCAGAGCTGACGCAGGCGCACGCGGAGCGCGGTGTAGCGGCGCGACTGGCGGAAGTTATCAATCATTTGATAGGCCGTTTGATCGTCCCCGACGAGAATCAACAGCTCACGGGCGCGGGTGACGGCGGTGTAAAGTATGTCGCGCGTCATGAGCATGGGGGACGAGGCCGAAAGCGCGAGAATAACGGCGCGGTATTCGCTGCCCTGTGATTTGTGCACGGTCATCGCCCAAGCGTGTTCAAGCTCCAAAAGCGAATCAAACGGATAGGACGCGATGCGCCCGTCAAAGCTGACGGACAGGGTTTCGCTTTCCGGGTCCACGGAGACTATATGCCCGATGTCGCCATTATATATCCCGCTCCCGGCGGCGCTGTTGTCCTCGGCGCGCCAGAGAATGTCATAGTTATTTTTGATTTGCATGACGCGGTCACCCTCGCGGAAGGTGACGTCGCCGAAAAGCTTTTCGCGCTTGCCCTCGGCGGGCGGGTTGAGGCGCTGCTGAAGCTGACGGTTGAGGTTTTTCGTGCCCATCTCGCCGCGGCGGGTGGGTGAAAGAACCTGAATGTCCTCGGCGGGGATGTTCATCTTCGTCGGCAGGCGGACGGCGCACAGCTCAATGATGGTTTCAACCGAGCTTGCCGCCTGCATACGCTTGAGGCGGAAAAAGTCGCCCTTGTTGTCGCCAAGGGGCGGGTGCTCGCCGCGGTTTATCATGTGGGCATTGCTGACGATGCGGCTGCCGTCGCCCTGGCGGAAAATCTCCGTGAGCTTGACCGTGGGGACAACGCCGCTTCTTATCACGGCGGAAAAAACGTTGCCCGGGCCGACCGACGGGAGCTGATCCGCGTCACCCACCATGACAAGGCGGGCATCGTCCGGCATGGCGCGCAAAAGCGCGTCGGCAAGCGTTATGTCAACCATGGAGCACTCGTCGAGGATAACCGCGCCGCAGTCGAGGCGGTCATTTTCGTCCTTGGTGAAGACAACACGGTCGCCGTCTTCGGCAAATTTCGCGCCGAGGAGGCGGTGCACCGTGACGGCATCTTCCCCGCTCAGCTCGCTCATGCGCTTGGCCGCGCGCCCCGTGGGCGCGGTGAGCAGGGTCTTGATGCCGAGGTCGCGGAACATTTCGAGTATGGCGCGCACGGAGGTGGTTTTGCCCGTGCCGGGGCCGCCCGTGATGACGACGAGCTGGTTTTCCAGCGCGAGGGCGAGGGTTTGCTGCTGCAGTGGGGCATATTTTATGCCCTGTCGGCGCTCAATGCGCGCGATGAGGGCGGGGATATCCGCGTGTTCGTTGAATTTGGTGCGGCACATGCGCGCAAGGTGCTCGGCCGCGTCCGTCTCCGCCTCGTATATTTCGGGCAGATAGCACGCCTTGCACCCGGCAATCTCCTCGTATGCGATTTGGCCGGTTTCGACAAGCTCGGCAATGCCGTCGTCCACGTCGTCAAGCTCGACGTTGATGAGCTCCGCCGTGACGGCGGCGAGCTTTTCGCGCGGGATGAAGCAATGGCCGTTATTGAGATTATGCCGCAGCTCAAAAAGCGCGGCGGCGTTGATGCGGTTGCGGCTGGCGCCGTCAAGCCCCATTTCGAGGGCGAGCGCGTCCGCCTCGGAAAAACGGCCGCCGATGTGCGAGGTGGCGAGTATGTACGGGTTTTCGCGCAAAAGCTCCAGCGCCTCGTCGCCATAGAATTTATACATGCGCATGGCGAGGATGGGGCGAATGCCGAAGGAGCACACAAACTCCATAATGCGCCGCAAGCCCGCCTGACGGCGAAAGTCCTTGGAAATGCGCTCGGCCTTTTCAAGGCTTATGCCCTTTATGGTGGCAAGCTTTTCGGGCGAGGATTCGAGAACGTCAAGCGTTTTGTCGCCGAATTTGTCGACAATCAGGGCGGCGGTGGCAGGGCCCACACCCTTGACGCTGCCCCCGGCGAGATAATCATAAATCGCGGCGGCGCTGGTGGGCAAAAGGCGCTGGGCAAACTCGGCCTTGAACTGACGCCCGTGGACACTGTGATTGACCCATGTGCCACCGGCAATCATGGATTCGCCGGGCGCGGCATACGGGAAGCAGCCCACCACGGTGACGCTTTCGCCGTCACCGTCGCGCAGGCGCAGGACGGTATAGCCGTTTTCTTCGTTTTTGTATATCACGGAGTCTATCGTGCCCGAAAGCTCGACAAGCTCAATGTCCTGTTCCACGGCGCTGCGCCTCCTGTCCTGTAAGTTTTATCGAAATCTCAAAGCACGGCTTTGAGAAATTGGCCGGTGAAGCTTGCCTCACACGCGGCGCAGCCCTCCGGCGAGCCGGAATAGACAAGCTCACCGCCGCCGTCGCCGCCTTCGGGGCCGAGGTCGATGATATGGTCGGCAATCTTGATGACGTCGAGATTGTGCTCGATGACGACGACAGTGTTGCCCGCGTCGGCAAAGCGGTCGAGAATGTCAATGAGGCGGTGAACGTCGGCAATGTGAAGTCCGGTGGTCGGCTCGTCGAGGACGTACACGGTGCTGCCGGTGGAGCGCTTGGAAAGCTCCGTGGCAAGCTTGACGCGCTGTGCCTCGCCCCCGGAGAGCGTGGTGCTCGACTGGCCGAGCTTGACATAGCCCAAGCCGACATCATAAAGCGTTTGAATTTTGTTGAGTATCTTCGGCTGGGCGGCAAAGAAGGAGCATGCCTCTTCCACCGTCATATCCAGCACGTCGGCAATGCTTTTGCCTTTGTATTTGACCTCAAGGGTCTCGCGGTTATATCTCTTGCCGCCGCAGACGTCACAAGGGACGTAAACATCCGGCAAAAAGTGCATTTCGATTTTGACAAGCCCGTCACCGGTGCAGGCCTCGCAGCGGCCGCCCTTGACGTTGAACGAGAAGCGGCCTTGGGAATAGCCGCGCAGCTTGGCATCCTGCGTGGAGGCGAAAAGGTCACGAATGTCGTTGAAAACGCCGGTGTAGGTGGCGGGGTTGGAGCGCGGCGAGCGGCCGATCGGGCTTTGGTCGAGCGCGATGACCTTGTCGACATATTCAAGCCCGTCAATCCCGGCGCATCTGCCGGGGCGGAGCTTGGCGTGGTTTTTCTCTGCGGCGAGAGTTTTATAAAGTATCTCATTGATGAGCGATGACTTGCCGCTGCCGGACACGCCCGTGACGCAGACGATTTTGCCCAAGGGTATTTCGACGTCAATGCCCTTGAGGTTATTTTCGCGCGCGTCGCGAATGACAAGGCTTTTGCCGCTGCCCGCGCGGCGTTTGGCAGGGACGGGAATGCGCTTTGCCCCGCTGAGATATTGCCCCGTGACGGATTCGGGGCAGGCGCAGATATCCTCAACGCTGCCCGCGCACACCACACGCCCGCCGTTCACACCCGCGCCGGGGCCGATGTCGACGACGTAATCCGCCGCGCGCATGGTCTCCTCATCGTGCTCGACGACGATGAGCGTGTTGCCGAGGTCGCGAAGCTGTTTGAGCGTTTTCAAAAGCTTGGCGTTGTCGCGCTGGTGGAGGCCGATGCTCGGCTCATCGAGGATATACAGCACACCCATCAGGCTCGACCCGATCTGCGTGGCGAGGCGGATGCGC
>CAZXVA010000025.1:0-24449 GCA_964644305.1 uncultured Oscillospiraceae bacterium | reverse complement strand
CTACCGCGCCGTGCAGCGCGGCCTCATCAGTCAGCCTTGCGGCTGACAGCTTCCCCGGAGGGGAAGCCTTTTGGGGTGGGTTTTCGCTTGGTGTTCTATTTGATGGCTCAGTTTTCCTCGTTGGCGAGGCGGACCATGTCGCCGGTGGCGATGGGGGCGGAGGAGGTGGTGATGACGTAATCGCCGTTGTTGAGATCGGCGGTGACGGCGGAGTTGTTGTCATCGGCGGCGAGAACCTCAATGGCGACGCGCTTGGCAATATAGCGGTTGCCGAGTGGCGAATTCTTGGCCGTGACGGCGAGGACAAAGCTGCCGTTGGAGTCGGTGCGAATTGCGGAATTGGGGATAATGATATCATAATTCGCGCTCTTTTGGCCGACGGACACGGTGATCTCCGAGCCGGAGGTGACGTCGCCCTCCAAATCAAAGGTGAGGGTTTTGTTGGTCATAGGGTTTTTCTTGTCGGTCTGAATGCCGGAGAGGGTGGCGACAATCTTATTGCCCCAATAGTAATTGCTGATGGTCGCTGTATCGCCGATACGCAGACGCTTCGCCTGATCATTGGTGACGGAGAAAGAGACGGTATAGCCCTGATCCGGCACCTCGATAGAGGCCAAGATATCATCCTTTACAACGGTATCGCCCGCCGTGCAGTTGACCTCGGTAATCGTGCCGGAGACATTGGCGGTCACGGTGTTTTCATCGCCCTCACCGGCAAGCTCCTTAATCTTGTCCTGCTGGCGCTTGATTTGATTGGAAATTGAGGTCAAGCCGACGGAGGCTGACGCAATGGAGCGCTCTTGCTGAGCGGCGGCATAATTGAGCGAATCGAGCCGTGAATTGTACGCCGCCTCAGCCTGCAAATACGCCTCATATAACGCCTCAACACCGCTTGAATCCACGCCGTAGGTCTTCAGCTGAGAATTCATCGCATTGAGCTTCAGTTGCAGGGTGTTGATGGTATACTGCAAGCCGGTGATATAGGTCAAACGCCGGTCTTCCTTTTGAAGCTGACCGTCCACCCCCTGTAGTGCGGGAACTAGCTCGGTCTTTTTACTGTTTTCCTTGTTGACAAGAGTCTGCCATGTAACATATGCGTCCTTGACCTCCTGCGGTGCGCCGGTCAAGTCGGCAGGAATGGATACCGTGCCGGAAAGTGTACCGACCTTCGCAAGGGGACGGAACAAGACCTCGGCAGTAAGGTCTGCGAGAGATGCCGCACTCGGCGCATCGGCGGGTGCAGTAGCGTATTTTGTGCTTTCTTCGGGGGGATTTCCATTGCTCCCCGAGCCTTCATCCGCACCGCCGCCTTGTGCGAGCGCATCCGTCACAGTGGGGCTGGGCGGGATAGTCACTTCGCTTTTCCACTGTGCATACAGCCTGTTATACTCATTCTGAGCCACCGTAACCTCGCCGTTAACCGCCGTGAGGACAAGCTGCTGTGCCGAGAGCTGTTGATTGGCTATAGACAGGTTTTCTTCAATGGTCTGCTTTTGCTCCAAAAGCTTTTTTACAGTTTCGGACGAGCCGGCGGCGGTATACTCAGCTTTCGCGTCCTGCCAAGCCTTATACGCCTTGTCCTTTGCCCTGCTCGCCTCTTCTATGGCATTTCTCTCATCGACAAACGCATTGGCGAGCGGGACGCTGAGCGCCGCCTGAGAATACTGCACCTGCAAGTCCTCGAGGGCGATTTTGGCCTCTTCGAGCTCGTCGCTGTCGCCCGCGCCGAGGACGAAAAGCACATCACCGGCGTTGACCTCCTGGCCGGCCTTGACCATGACCTTGCCGATGGTGAAGCCGGACTTGGCCTTGACTTTGTGGTCGCCATTGGCGGAGACCGTGCCCGTGCCGCGCACCTTGGCGGTTATCGTGCCGTTGGAGACCATGACGGTGGCAACCTCGGGGAGCGAGTGATTCATGATGGTGTTGGAGAAAAAGGTGAGCAAAAGCAGCACGACGAGAAACACAATCGCCGCGTCTTTGACCCATGCTCTGTTTTTCGGTTTTGTTTCCATAGCTTGTTACCTCGCGCGTGTCGAAAATGCGGTCAGCCCTTGACGCTGCCGGAGTTGGCAATACCCTCGACAAGGTACTCCTCCCCGTGCAAAAACAAAAGCAGCGTCGGGATCATATACACAGTGGCCATTGCGAAGGCAAGGCCGATTTCGCCGGAATTGATGGACGAGAGGAAAACGGACAAGGGCTGCTTATCCGCACTGTCAAGGAGGATGAGCGGCTGCTCGACCATGTTCCAATAGTCGATGAAGACAAGAATTGCAATGGAATAGAGTGCCGAGCGGCACTGGGGAAGGCAGATTTTGGTGAATATGTCCCACTCGCCCGCGCCGTCAACCTTGGCGGCCTCAATGAGGGCATAAGGGATGCGGCGCATGAATTTCGTGAGCAAAAACACCGAGAACGGGGCGAACATGCCGGGCAGGATAATCGCCCAGCGGGTGTTGAGCAGGCCGAGCCAATCGCTGACGAGATAATTCGGCACAAGTGTGACCTGATAGGGCATGAGCATAAGAATGACATAAAAGAAGAATATGCCACTTCTTATCTTGCCGCGCCAGCGCGTGAACGAATACGCCGCGACGGAGGCGATGGCCACCTGCAAAATGACGATGGGCACTACGAGGATGATGCTGTTCCAGAATTTCAGCAGGTATTCCGGGGATTTGATGAGCCCGGTGACATACTGGGAGAGCGTGACCTTGTCGGGGATGAACTTCAAGTTGACGGTTTTGGAGACGTAGCCGCCGGTGGTGGTGGAGAAAACCATGCCGTAATTCGAGCGGATCTCAGACTCGGTCATGAAGGAATTGGTGATGGTCAAGACCGTGGGCATGAGAAAGAGCAGAGCGAACACAAGGCAGAGCACAAACATCACGCCGCGGGAGAAATAACGCTTTTTCTTCATCCCTCCACGTCCTTTCCAAACCAGTCCTCGGCCTTGAACAAGAGCGCAATGAGCACGACCATGACAAGTGCCATCACGACCGCCGCAGCAGAGAGCTTTTGATAATCAAGAGACTTGAAGGTGTTGTTCATGAAATGCTGAAGCATATATAACGTCTCGTAAGGATAATCCCCGGTGAGGAGATACACCTCGCGGAAGACCTTGAACGAGTTAATGAGCGAGAGAATGGTGACAAAGAGCACGGTGGGCGAGAGATAGCGGAGCTTGATGGCATAAAACTTATACCACTCGCTCGCGCCCTCGACATCGGCCACCTCCAACAACTCCTTGGGAATGTTGGCAAGGGCGGCCATGAACAAAATCATGAAATAGCCGAGGTTTTTCCACAAAAAGAGGAGCACGACGACGGCAAGAGAATGCTCGGATTGCAGCCAGTCTATCTTGTCCGCGCCGAAGAGGAGCAAAAGCTCATTGACACTGCCGTTGAAGTTGAAAAGCACCTGCCAAATGAGCACCACGGACGCCACGGGCACCATCATGGGGCTGAGGAAAAACGTGCGGAACTGGCTTTTGAGTGGGATGCGCGCCTCGAGCATGAGCGCGAGGGCGAGCGAGCCCACCACCGCCAAGGGCACAGCCCAGGCGGAGAATTTCAAGGTGTTTCCCGCGGCGAGGAGAAAGGCGGAGTTTTTGAAAAGCTTGATGAAGTTGTCCAAAAGCACGAATTCGCGCGAGCCGACGCCGTCGATGACGGAGTAATAAACCACCACGCCGAACGGCACGATGAAAAACACCGCCACGCCCAACAGGCTCGGCGCGAGAAAGCAAAGGCTTTTGAGAAAGTCCTTGCGCTTTTCATTCAGTTGTATTCTGTGTGTTTTCATGCGGTTCGATTCCGGGCGGATTGTACCAGATATTGTTTTATAGTCGGAGCTTTTATCCCGTATATTGTACAACATACGGAGGCAGATTTCAATACGGGGAAAGATTAAATTGCGTTAAAGAGCGCGCGAGATGCGCGCTCTTTAATGCGTGAGTTGCAGTGCGAGCTTATCTTTGCTCGTTGACGTAGATATTGGCCTTGCTTTGGACGAGCTTGGCGACTTCCTCGGCGGTTTTTTGACCGGCGAAGAACGCCTGAGACTGCTCCGTGACTATCTCGAAAATGCTGTTGTTGTTATAATCGGCAACGGCGGTGCAGGAGGTGATGAGCGAGGTGAGCTTGTCCGCTTGCTCCTGCGTGAGGGCATAGATGTCGACCGTGCCGTTTTCCGTGCCGAAGCTCATCTTGGCCATGGGAACCTTTTCACCGTTTTCGTCGAGAATGTAATTTCCGTCGGCGTCTTTGTAATACTCGGGGGTCATGGCCTCTTTGAGGCGGGAGTTGTAGGCGTTGAGGTTGCAGGGGATTTCATAGACATTAAGCACGTCGGACTGGTAGTCCTCGGTGAAAAACCTGCGGAGGAATTCCCATGCCACGTCCTTATACTCGCTCTTGGCGGAGATGGCGTAACCGGGTTCGAGGGCGAGGAGGCTGCCGTTAGAGCCGTCGGAGGTGGGGTAGCCGATATAGGTGGCGTTGCCGCCGAAGTAATTGTCATAATAAGCGAGGGTGTCCATGGAGTAGATGCTGGTTTGGAGGAGCATTTGTCTGCCCTGGGTAATGCGGGCGTCGGTGCTGTCCTCGGAGGTGTATTCGTAGTTTTCGTAGTCAAAGCTTTCGGGGAACTGCGCGGCGAAGTGCAGGAGGTCAACGAAGGACTGATTGTCGAAGTTGACCGCGCCGGTGGTCCAGTTGACATAGTCGTTCATGTCGAGCATGAGGCAGGTTTGGAGAATGTCGGACTGGGTGGTGTAAACATCAAACGGGTCGCACTCCGGGACGCTCTCGCGCATCATGGCAAGCGCGGCGTCGAACTCGTCATACGTCCAGCCCGGCTCGTCGCCGACGACGGAGGAGGCACCCATCACGGTGCTGACACCGAAGCCGTATATCGTGGAGTAAAGCCCGCCGTTGACTTCCATTGCCTGAAGGACGTTGGGGAAGAAGTCGGTGCGGTCAAGCTCGGCGTCGGCGTCAATGAGCTCATAAATGTCGGTCAGCAGCCCTTTGGCGGCAAGCTGGGTGTACGGCATGCCGTTGAGGTCGATTATATCGGGGACGTTACCGGCGAGAAGCTCGGTGGTGAGCTTGGTTTGACCGGCGGAATAATCCTCCTCGGTGTTATACTCGGAGTAGTCCTTGACGACGATGCGATAGCTGTCGTTTTTGCGGTTGAAGGCGACAATCTTGTTGCGGATATCCCAGTTGAGATACTGCGTGGCGAGGGTGATTTCCTCCTTGTGCGGCACGGAGTCGTAGGGCACGAGGCTGACGGTGGCGAGGCTGACCTCGACCAAGTCGCTCGTGTTGTCATAGTCATTTATCACGGTGACGACGCTGCCGTCCTCGCGCACGATGAGGTTGGACACGGAGTCGCCGTTGATGTCGCAGTTAATCCAGTTGAAGAGCTTTTCGGAGGTATAGTCCTTGCCGTCGTCGCTGAACTTGAGGCCGTAGAAATTCGAGCCGCTGGTGTAATAGGCGTCATAGTCGCCGCCCTTGGCCTCGGTGATGCTGTAAGCCTCATTGGGGATGGGCAGAGTGTCGCCGTAGGACATGGCGGCCGTGTCGATGACGCGCAGCTCCATGCCGTTTGCGCCGTAGGTCGTGCCGACGATGCGGCCGTCTTTCAGGCGGGAGATGGAGTCAATCCAGGTTTCGCCCGTGTCGTCGCCGATGCGGCCGACGATGCTGCCGTCGGTCGAAATGATATAAACACTGCCGTCGCCGCCGAGGAGAGCATTATTATTGTCGTCAACGATGATATTGTTGGCGTAGATATATTCGTCCTCGCCGAGTGAGATGCGCGCGGAGGTCAGCTCCGCGCCGTCGGGATTGAGGGTGCGGATGAAGTAATAGTTTTTGTAATTATAATAGTTATAATACTCTTCCGTGTTCTTTATCACGTCTGCCGGGGCGGTGTTATAGGAGATATAGGCGGACTCGATGGCGATGAGGCTGCCGTCATTGCCCATGCCGAGACCGTAAAGGTCGGAGCCGGTGTATTTCTCGCGCACGGCGGCGGGGTCATAGCCCTCGGGGATAAGCTCGGGATCGGAGAGAACGACATCGGAGTTGACGGACTTATAGTCGGTCAGCTCTTTGTAATTGCCGTCGAAATCGACGAAAAAGAGCTTGCTGCCGTAAATGTCAAGCTGACCCTCGTATTCAAGGGTTTCACCCTCTTCAAGCTCACGCTCGCCGATTTTTTCATAGCTGACGGCGTAAAACCCGTCGTCGGTGAAAAGGCGGGAGTTGAAGGTGCGCTCGCTGTCTGTAAGAAGGGTTTTGAACTCGGTGTTGTAGATATATGCCGGGGTCTCTTCCTTGCTCTCGTCGGACTTTACGGCGGAGTCGCCGTTGCCGCAGGCGCAGGCGGTGAACGCCATCAGCAGCGCCAGCACAAGCGCGGAGAGTCGTTTGAGTGTGTTTTTCATGTTTGGCCTCCTTGGTAGGTGGTGATATACAGTATTCCATGCCCGGCGCGATTCTATCACGCCGCGTGGGAGGAGCGCGGTGCGCCGTCCGATATTGTAGACGAACGAAGAGGAAAAAAGTTCACGCTTTTTGCGAAAAAAGAAAAATTTTTCGTCGCGTCCGTACTATCCCGCTTAGTACGGTTAAGTATACACAGGTTGGCGATGTATGTCAAGGGGGAGTGGCGGCCGAAGACTGACTGAGGGGATAGCCGCGTTTGCTTGGGCAAACGCGCCGCGCCGCAAGGCGCGGAAATTGCCCGTATCATTGCCGCACGTGACAACGGCAAAAACGGACTGCCGATCGATCGCGGCAGTCCGTTATGTATTATTCTGTTTTGGGCTCTATCTTGCTGTTTTTGCCTCTATCTTGGCCATGGCTTTTTTGAACTGGGTGGAGAAGAGGATTGCCGTGAAGCTGACGGCGATTATGTCCGCGACCGGCTCTGCCCAGTAGACGGCCATGGTTTGGTCGGGCAGGATGTGCGGCATGATGTAGATTATCGGCAAAAGCAGCACGAATTTGCGCACGATGGCGACAATGACGGAGCAGGGAGCATTGCCCGTGGAGACAAAGGTCATTTGGCAGGAAATCTGAATGCCGAAAATGAAAAGTGCGCCGCAGTAGACTCTCAAGGCTTTTTGCGCAAAGGCGATAAGCTCGGCGTCGGTGGTGAATATCGCGGCGAACACGCCGGGGAACGCCTGAATGCACAGCCAAAGCGCCACGGAATACGTCAGGCAGCTAGTCAGCAGCAGGCGGAACGTTTTGCGCACACGGTCGGCGTTTTTCGCGCCGAAGTTGTAGCTGGAAATCGGCTGCGCGCCCTGCGCGATGCCCTGCATGGGCAGCATGGCAAACTGCATCACGCTCGAGCAAATTGTCATTGCGCCGACGGCGATGTCGCCGCCGTATTTCAGGAGCGAGGCGTTGAAGCACACGGAGATGACGCTTTCGCTGCCCTGCATGATGAACGTGGCCACGCCGAGGGCGAGGCAGGGCGCGATGAGCGGCCAATTGATTTTCAGGTTTTCCTTTTTCAGCTTCAAAACGGTCTTCCCGCCGCAGAGAAACGCCACGCACCACACGGCCGAGGCGCACTGCGACACGATGGTGGCCAGCGCCGCGCCGCGCACGCCCATGCCAAAGCCGAAAATCAAGATGGGGTCGAGCGCGATGTTGATGATGGCGCCGAGCATGATGGTGTACATGCCGATTTTCGTGAAGCCCTGGCCGATGATGAACGCGTTCATGCCGAGTGTGAGCTGGACAAACAGCGTGCCCAGCGCGTAAATGCTCATGTAATCGGCGGCGTAGTCAATGGTGTTCTCGCTCGCGCCGAAGGTGAGCAGCAGCGGGCGGTTGAAAAGCAGCAGCAGCGCGGTGAGCACCAAGGAGATGACAACTTGCAGGGTGAAGCTGCTGCCGAGGATTTTCTCCGCGCTGTCGTTGTCCTTTTTGCCCATGAAAATGGACGCGTTGGGCGCGCTGCCCGCGCTGACGAGCGCGGCAAAGGCCGACACAATCATGATGACCGGCAGGCACACGCCCACGCCTGTCAAGGCGAGGCTGCCGTCGCCGGGCATGTGGCCGATATATATGCGGTCAACGATGTTATAAAGCATGTTGACCAGCTGCGCAATCACGGTGGGTATGGCGAGGCGGAACAAAAGCTTGCCCACCGGCTCCGTGCCCAAGAATTCTTTGTTGTTGTCCAATGTGACCTCCTGTGGTGTACTTGCGGCGTATCACCCCATGAGCTCGTCGAGCGGGGTGCCGCAGGCGGCTTCGGTGATTTCCACGGCGGGACTGGGCGATTCGCGCACGACGTCGGTTTTATTGATGTTCATGCCGAAAATGAGCAGGGTCACAAAAAGGCACACCACGGCGACGGCAAGACCGATTATCAGCCCCTTCGCAAAGCCGCCGGTTTTGGCATCGTTCGCGGGGGCGGGTTGGCCGTTAAAGCGCGCGGCGGAAGCCGACGCGCCGGGCACCGCCGTGCCGCACTCGGTGCAAAAGTTCGCATTATCGGGCAGATTGTGCCCGCAATTATGGCAATATGGCATAGGGATTTCCCTTTCGATGTTTTGTTTGCGCGCTCACTCGCCAAGGCGGGACATTACCGCGGCATAAGCCGGAACGGAGGAGATGCCGCCGTGAGCCTCGGTGGAGAGGCCGGCTGCAACGGTGGCAAAGCGGGCGACGCGGGCAAGCTCGTCGGCGGTGAGGTCGGCGGGGTCTTTGCCCGTTTTCAGCAGGGCGAACATCGCCGAGCCGCCGAAAATATCCCCCGCGCCGGTGGTGTCGATGACCTCGACCCCGTCGAGCGCAGGCGCGCGGCCGGTGACGTGCGAGGTGGCATAAACGCAGCCGTCCGCCCCGCAGGTGACGAACACGAGCTTGACGGCGAAAGCATCGAGAATATGCCGCGCGCCGTCCTCCGGCGTGAGCGAGAACAGAAACTCGACCTCTTCATCGCTTATCTTGACAACGTCGGCATGGGCAAGCCCCCACAGCATTTCGCACTTGGCGTCGTCAAGCGAGCGCCAGAGCGGCTTGCGGAGATTGGGGTCAAAGCTGATGAGCTTGCCGCCGGCGGCGGCATATTCCACGGCGCGATAGGTCGCGCTGCGTGCGGGTTCATCCGTGAGGGAGAGCGTGCCGAAGTGCAAAACGCGGGCGGCGTCAATGAGGTCGTACCTCAGCTCGTCGGCGGCAAGGCGAGTGTCCGCGCCGGGCTTGCGCGAGAAAGAAAACTCGCGGTCGCCGTGCTCGTCAAGCGTGACAAAGGCGAGGGTGGTGAAAAATTCGTCCGTGGTCACCATGCCGTCGGTGGCTATACCGGCCTTGCGCAGTGTGGCGAGCAGGTGCTGGCCGAACGCGTCCGCGCCGACCTTTCCGAGCAGGGCGGTCTTTGCGCCGAATTTGGAGAGCGCGGCGAGGTAATTGGCCGGCGCGCCGCCGGGGTGCGCCGCCATGACGGGGTAGCCGTCATCACCGGCGGCTCGGTGGGTGAAGTCAATCAACAGCTCGCCGAGAGCCACAACGTCATACATGCCTCTCACCTCACGAAAGGCGGCGGCGCTTGCCGTCGGCAGGCGGAATGTACCCGTACTCGATCTCGGGGCGAATCTCTTTCAGGCGGGCGTGGATGCGGTCAACATCCTTTTCCTCGTCGAAAATGAGGTTTGCGAACTCCGCGCCGTCGTGCACGAGAATGAGGCGGTAATAGTGGATGATAGGGCCGTCATCAGGCGCGCACTCGCTGATGCGCGTGAACGACCGGTCGATATATTCATACGGGACGTAGTACTTTTTGCCGAGGTCGCGGTAATATAGGCAGAGCTTGCCCAAGCGTACGCGGCCGATGGCCTCGGCGGCGTTATAGTCGTCGACATGCGCGACATCGTCAACGTACTTTTTGTCAACGCCCTTGAATTTCAGCTTTCCGAATCCGAACACGATGGCTTCCCCGCCTTTCCGAACAAGACTTTGTCATACCACCCGCGCGGGAAGCGGCGGGCGATGAACGTGCCGACGAAGCCGCCGATGAGACCGGCGATTATGCCGCCGAGAACGTCGGACGGGAAGTGGACGCAAAGGTAAATGCGCGCGATGCCCATGAGCACGGCGAAAATATACGCCGTCCAGCTCCAGCGCCTGTCGCCCACGAGGAACACCGCCGTCATCGAGGCAAAGGCCGCCGTGGTGTGCCCGGAGGGGAAGCTGTTGTCACTCTCGACGTTCTGCCCGACGAGCAGCCAAAGCTGATAGAATATGCTTGATTCATCGGCATAAGGGCGCGGGCGCGCGATGAGCGGCTTGAGGCCGCAGTTCGTGATGAGCGCGCCGACGGCGAGGGCGAGAGCCATTGCCGTGCCGTAGCGACGGGTGGGCTTGAAGAGCAAAAGAAAGAGCGAAATGGTGATGAGCGGGAGACCGCCCTTGCCGAAAAGCGAGATGAACTCGAAAAACGGCGTGAAGAACCCGCCGCCGAAGTTATAAAGCTCATGCACGGCAAGGGTGATGCTTTGGTCAAAGGTTGCGAACACTGTGTTCAGCCACAGTGCGGCTGCGGTGATATTCATACTCAGTCTACCTCCGATTTTATTCGCCTATATAATAACACATTTGCGCGCCCTGCGTCTACCGCAAATTGAATATATGCCCGTTTTTGGCGCAAACTAGCGGTGATCTCATATTTTGAATTTGGAGGCAAAAGCATGAAAAAAACCGCAATTTCAATCTGCGCGGCGGTGCTGGCGGCGGCGCTGTGCGCGTCGCTCGGCGCGGGCGCGCTGGCCGAGGGCACTGCCCCCGTGGCGGAGAATTTGGAGCTGAAAACCTATCAAAACACCTCCGTGGGCGGGTGCCTGAGCGCTTACGACGCCGACGGCGGCGCGCTGGAATACTCCATCACGACCCAGCCCGTCAAGGGCACAATCGAGCTCGGCGAGGACGGCTGCTTCGTCTACACCCCGCGCGAGGGCAAGCGCGGGCGCGATTACTTCGGCTATAAGGCCACGGACGAGCAGGGCGAGGTGTCGCAGGAGGCGACGGTGATAATCAAAATCGAAAAAGTCAAGCGCGAGGTGATGTACTCCGACATGCGCGGGCGCGCGGACGAGTACGCCGCCGTGGCGCTTGCCCAGCGCGGTATATTCACCGGCGAGCAATTCTGCGGCGAATACTGCTTCAACCCGGAGAAAACCGTGACTCGCGGCGAGTTTTTGACGCTGTGCATGGCCGTGTCGGGCGCAGAGCCCGTGGGGGCTGTGCTGTCGACGGGATTTGCCGATGACGCAGCCATGCCCGTGTGGATGAAGGGCTATGTCGCGGCGGCGGCCATGCGCGGCGTGGTGGACGGCGGCGCGTTCGCCGCCGCCTTTGAGCCGGAAAAGCCCATCACCGAGGCAGAGGCCGCGCTGATGCTCGACAAGGCCATGGGCGTGACGCGCGTTTCATACGTCGCGCTTGACGAAACGCTGTCCCCCGCCGCCGCGCAGGCCTGCGCCAATCTCACGGCCTGCGGCATCATCGACGGCGAGGTGAACCCCGGCTATCTCACCCGCAGTGCCGCCGCCAAAATGCTCATCAACGCCCTTGAGGTTTTGGAGAGCCGCAAGTGAGACTATTATTATAACGAAGAAACTGCGCACCGCGTTTGCATTGCGGTGCGCAGTTTTTGTTCGGTTTTCAGTCATACAGCCGCTCCAGCTCGTGCTGGATTTCCTCGGCCTTTTTGATCTGCTCTTTCAGATTCCACTTGCCGATGTTCACGCCGTCGCGCATGAACATTGAGCCGCACTGATGGAAATAAAACTCTATGTCCCGCTCCCTGGCCTCTAAAAAGAGCGACTTGACCCACTCGTATTCAATCGGGCGCACAACGTTTTTCGCCGCCCACTCCCCGCCGACGTTCACGCACTTGATTAGCCCCGTGTCGAGGTATTTGCCCAGCGTGATGGGCGCGATGAGCGGCGAGCAGAACACCTCGCGGTGTTTGAGCGGGGCGTCCAAAAAGTGCGGGAGGCGCTTGTCCGCCATTTCCTGATTCTCGATGGAAATGCTCAGGTGGAAGTGCTCCCACCCGTCGCCCCAGTCGGGCGGCAGCGCGGCCTTTATGCGCTCCGGGCGCTTGGTGGTGGTGACGAAGACGCAGTCTTTGCGGCGGCGGATAAAATCCCAGCAGCCGCCGCGCCATTCGTCGGCATCCTCGATGAAAAAGTCGGAGGAGAAGCACAGCTTCACAAGCGAGCCGGGCGGGCAGTCCTTGTCTTTGAGCTCATAGGTGGTCTTGCCCTTTGTGATGACGGTGGTGTCGCGGCCGTAGCGTTGATCCATTTTGTACACAAAGCAGTTTTGACAGCCGGGGCTGGCCCTTTTGCACCCGTGCCACGGGTTCCATGCAATTGCGTTGTCAATCTGCGCGTTCTGCATAAAAACACCTCCGTGAATTGTTTATTATGGTATTATACCACAAATTCACGCGCAGCACAACAATTTGCATTCAGGCTCAACCTCGGGCTTCGTTTTTCATGCCGAAGCTTTTGACAACGTCGATAATGTTGGAGGAGACGACGGTGGTGATGAAGGAATATAGTATGCGCGAATACGGAATGTAAGTCAGCGAGAGTATAAGCACGGTGATATCCGCGACGAGGTAAGCATTGGAGAGCTTGCAGCGGAAAAGATTTGCGAGTGTGAGGGCGAGCGCGTCATCCCCGCCGCCGGAGCCGCCCTGACGGATGATGAGGCCGAAGCCCATGCCGACGAACATGCCGCCGAGTATCGCCGCGGCAAGCGGGTGCGCCGACAGGTCGGGCAGCATCGGCGGGAACGCCTCCCACAGCTTATAAAAGCCGGACACGCACAGCGTGGCCACGGCGGACAGCTTGATGAAGCCCCAGCCGAGGAATTTGAACGCGAAGAAATAGCACAGCGCGTCCAAAAACGGGGTGATGTACGCCGGGGATATACCAAACCAATGCTCCAAAAAAAGCATCAGGCCGAGAAGCCCGCCCTCGGTGATGTTGGTGCGTTGGTGAATGTTGTGAATGCCGAAGGTGCACAGCATCGCACCCAGCACGATGAACAACAGCTTGCGCAGGGTAATGCCATCGGTGAGTTTTGCCAAAAGGGTCTTTGCGCGGGATTTCAATTGCCGATTCTCCTTGTCGATATGATGGTACTATAATATACCTTATAGCAGGAACAAGGTCAAGCCCCATTGGCAGCAGCGGCGCACTCCCCCGCTCAGTCTTTATACGCGACCGTATATATGCCTATTTGCTCGAATTTATAGCCGGAGGCGGGGAGGGTGCCGAGGGGGTTGCCTTGGGGGATTATATATGCGCCCTGAGGGTCGGGGGCGTAGGGGTCGAGCCAGAAATAATAGTTTTCAAAGCTGAGCGCGTGGAGATACGAGGTGGGGAAATACAGATACTCCACACTCTCGCGAAAGTCCGTGACCGGGGTTTGGGTGTAAAAGAGCACCTTGGTGTAAAACTCACTCTGGTCGAGATAGATTCGCTCGCCCTTTTGCTCGGCAAGCTCCAAGGCGTCTTCAAGCCCGGCGGAAAAATGCTCGCGCGTTTTCACTTCATACTCGGTGAAATAATAGCTTTCAAAGCCAGCGAAGAGCACGAGATACGCCGCGGCGAGTATGCCCGCCGCCGGACGCCACGAAAAGCAGGACACATAATGCACGCCAAGCGCAATCAGAACAACCAGCGGGATGAAAAAGACGTTGAACTTGGTGGCATTGCCCTTGATGAGCACAAGAAGGGGCAGACACACCACAAGCTGCACCAACAGCAGCGCCGTGGGGCAGTAGGCGCGCGTTTTGTGCGCGCGCACAAGCTCGCGCACGCAGAACGCAAGGCCGAGCAGGGCAAAGGGCATGGAGGTATAATAAAACAGGCCGTATTTATCCGGGCTTGAATAGATCCAGCCGTCATCCTGGGAGATGAAAATGTCGATGAAAATCTCCAGCTTGCGCGCCTTTTCGTCGAGTGAAAGGTCGCCGCTGCGCATATAATACAGCTTGGGAATGGAGAAATAAGGCGTGATAATCTCGTCAATCCAGCCGTAATTGACCGCGAGGAACAGCAGCAGCGGCAGGGCGAGGACAAAGAGAATGGTCAAGGCCAAAACCGCGTGGCGGTCAAAGCGCAGCTTGCCGCGGCAGGCGCAATAGGCAACCTGCACCGCGAGCATGACAGGCACGAACGGCCAAATAGTGGCGTAAGCATAAAGCGAGAGGCCGTACATCAGCGCGGAGAGCGGCAAATAGCGGGAGTTTTCCGTGCCGAGGACGAAAAAGTACAGCCCGAAGAGCAAAAAGCCCGGCGCGAGGTTCGACTCCAAGCCCCAGCGCGCCATGATGATATGCCACGGGCAGACAGCAAGCATCAGCATGGCCATAAGCCCCGCGCGCTCATTCACCGTGCGGCGCACAAGACCGTAAACCGCCGGGAGGCTGAGGCAGGCGACAATCGCCTGCGGCAAGCGCACCGCCCACGTTTCAAGGCCGAAGAGCGCGATGAAGGGCATCATGAGATAAATCTCCAGCGCATTCATGCCGCTGCCCCACGCGATGAGATAAACGGGGTTATGATACCCGGCGGTGTCGATGCCGTAATTGAGAAGCGAAAACGCCTCGTAAGCGGCAAAGGCCTCGTCCTGATTTATCCCATCGGGCACAGCGCCGAGGCGCACGACGCGCGCAAGCACACCCAGCGCGAGAATGAGCCAAAAGAGCGCACGGCGCGTGCGCGGCCGGTCGAAAAAGGCGATGTATTTATTTTCAAGCGAATGCGTCATATAATCCATACGCTCCCGAAATCATTTTACCCGTCGATTATACCGCATTCGGCGGCGCATTTCAATCGCGCGGACGGGAGAGAATAAAAATTAACAGTTAATTATTGATGTTTGGCGCCGTGTGTGATATCTTGGGCGCGGCAAGAACTATTGAATCGGAGTGAAGTGCAATGAGCCGTCAAGAGGCTATTGACCAGTTTGCCCGCGCAGTCAAGTCCGGGCAAAAATATTACAAGGCCGCGCTTTCGCGCGGCGAGCATCCCTATCCCCCGGTGCTGGACGACATGCTGGATGAATCCACCGTCGTCGGCCGGGCGAACATCGGGGTAATCAACATTCCGTCCGAGCTCATTGTGGGGACGAAAACCGCCGGGCGCGTGTCGGCGCTGGCGGGCAACTTCATGCCCATTTTGGAGGAGGACTCCGAATTCGGCGCGAAGTGGATAAGTCTGTGCGAGGCGCATTTGAGCGAGGAGGGCATACGCGACCCGGTCAAATGCTTTGAATACTTGGGCATATTCTACGTGCAAGAGGGCAACAAGCGCGTGAGCGTGCTGAAAAGCTATGACGCGCCGACGATACCGGGCAGCGTGACGCGCCTTGTGCCGGAATATTCCGCAGACCACACGGTGCAGGTATACTATGAATTCATGCACTTCTATCAGCTTTCGCGGCTGTACACGATATCATTCCGCCATCGCGGGCAATACGCGCGCTTGCAGGCGCTTTTGGGCTTTGACGAGGAGCGCGAGTGGACGGAGAAGGAGCGGCTTGGCTTTTCGGCGGGGTTTTCGCACTTCCGGCAGGCCTTTGAAAAGCTCAACGGCGCGGCGCACCTCGACGTGACGGCGGCGGAGGCGCTTTTGGTGTGGCTGGAGGTCTACCCGTTTTCGACGATAAAGGAGCAGACCATGCCGGAGCTGACCAAGGCGCTGGGCACGATATGGACGGACATTGAGGCGCTGACCGAGCCTGAGCCCATCGAGGTCAGCACAGAGCCGGACGAGCGCGACAAGAGTCTCCTGTCCAAAATTATCAGCGTGGCGCGGCCGGAGCATTTGAGCGTGGCGTTTATTTACGCCTTTGACCCGGTGAAAAGCGCGTGGACGCGCGCGCACGAGCACGGGCGCGAGTACCTCATCGACAAGCTCGGCAACAAAGTGCGGGCGAAGGTGTTCGAGGCATACAACGGCGATTTTTACGGCGCGATGACGGACGCGGTCAACGAGGGCGCGCAGGTCATATTCGCCACGACGCCGCACATGATAGACGCGGCGCGGCGCATCGCCGCCGAGCACAGCGGCGTGAAGGTGCTCAACTGCGCACTGTCACTGCCGTACACGGGCGTGAGAATGTACTATGCGCGCATATACGAGGGCAAGTTCATCACCGGCGCCATTGCCGGGGCAATGGCCGAGGGGGACACCGTCGGCTATATCTCCGACTACCCCATTTTCGGCGTTCCGGCGAGCATAAACGCATTTGCGCTGGGCGTCCGGCTGACGAACCCCCGCGCGCGGGTGAAGCTGAGATGGACGTGCACACCCGGCGACCCGCTGGCGGATTTTCTCAGCGAGGGCGTGAGCGTGATATCCAACCGCGTGGCGACCAACCCCACCAACGCGCACTGGGCGCTGGAATGGGGCACGTACATGATGGGCGATGACGCGTCGCTCGTGCCGCTCGCCGTCCCCTGCTGGCACTGGGGTCGGTTTTACGAAAAGGTGATACGAAGCATGTTCTCCGGCGCGTGGAACGACGCGCCCGACAACCGCGCAATCAACTACTGGTGGGGCATGGACACGGGCGTGACCGATGTTCAGCTCAGCCCGTCTCTGCCCGACGGGGTGCACACGCTGGCGGATATTCTCAAAAAGGGGCTGGTCAGCGGCGCGGTGACTCCGTTTTCCACGCGCATCACCGACCAAAACGGCATTTTGCGCTGTGACGGCAAGCAGGAGCTGAGCGCGGAGGAAATCATGCGCATGGACTGGCTGTGCGACAACGTTGACGGCACACTGCCCGCGTTCGACGAGCTTTTGCCGCGCTCGCAGGGGCTGGTGCGGCTGCTGGGGATATACAGAAACGAGCTACCGCCGGAGAAGGAGGCCAAGCAGCTATGAAAATACTCACCCTCGCCGACGAGGAAAGCAGCTATCTGTGGGATTTCTACAAGCCCGGCCACTTGGCCGGAATAGACCTCATTCTGTCCGCAGGTGACTTGAAGTCGAGCTATTTGAGCTTTCTTGTGACGATGGCAAACAAGCCGCTTATCTACGTCCACGGCAACCACGACGGCAATTACGCCGCCCACCCGCCGGAGGGCTGCGACTGCGCGGAGGACAAGCTGCTCATCGTCAACGGCCTGCGCATACTCGGCCTCGGCGGGAGCGCGCTGTATAACCGCGGCCCGCATCAATACTCCGAGCGGCAAATGCAACGGCGCATTCAGCGCATGAGCCTGAAAATAATGCGCGCGGGCGGGGTGGACATCGTGCTGGCGCATGCGCCCGTGCGCGGCTACGGCGACATGGACACCGTGACCCATCGGGGCTTTGAGGCGTTCATACCGCTCATTGAAAAGTACAAGCCCAAGTATTTTGTGCACGGGCACGTGCACAAAAGCTACTCCGGCGTGGGGTTTGAGCGCGTGCGTCAGCTCGGCGAGACGAAGCTGATTAACGCCGGGGGCAGATACATAATCGACACAGATTTGATATAAGCGCTCTTGAAAACAACTATACGTGTATATCGCATGAAAATACCGCCGAGGCAAAAGCCTCGGCGGTACTTTATTATTGAGTAATGGCGTTAATGCTTCAATTAACCCTCAACGCGGCCGAACTGGCAGTCGTTGTTGCCGGAGTCGGTGATCCACATCTCAAGCATGTTGATGGGGTCGTTGAAGTCGGCGAGCCAACCCTCGCGGGCAAAGTCGAAGTGACCGGCCTTGCGCTCTTCGAGGAAGACGTTCCAGTCAACGGACTGGATGGTCATCTGGATGCCGATGGCGCCGAGGTCCTGCTGCATGCACTCAGCGGCTGCAACGTGGCCGGTGCCGTTGTTGGTGAGGTACTCGACAACGATGGGAGTCTCAGCGGAGAGCATGCCGTTATCGTCGAACTTGTAGCCGGCAGCCTTCAGCAGGGTGCGAGCCTCTTCAACGGTGGCTTCGTAATCGTTGTTGATTGCGTACGGATCATAGTAGCCCTGCTCGACGACTTCGGTCTTGAAGGTGCCGCCGTTACCGTCGGCCATGCCGTAAGGAATGAAGGCGTTGGCGGGGAGCTGACCGCACTGGCCGACGTTCTCGGCGATGTAGTCACGGTCGATGAGGATGGAGAAGGCCTTGCGCATGCAGGCGGCCTGCTCGGGGGTCTTGTCGGCAAACAGCTCGCTCTTGCAGTTGAAGGCGGCGTAGTAAGTGCCGAGGTTGTCAACAACGTAGAACTCCGGAGTGCCGATGAGGTTCTGGACTTCGCTGTTGGGGACGGTGTCGATCATGTCGACGTCGCCGGCGTTGTAAGCGGCGAAGATGGCGGTGTCGTCAGCGGAGAGCATGAACTCGATCTTCTCGATCTTGACGTCGTCAGCGCCGTACCAGTACGGGTTCTTCTCGTAGGTCATGGAAACGTCGTGCTCCCAAGCGGTGCAGACGAACGGGCCGTTGCCGACGAAGCCGGCATCCTGGCACCATGCGCCGGGTGCGGTCTCCCAGCCGTCAACAGCCTCAACAGCGGCCTGCTTGACAGGGAAGAAGGTGGGGAAGGCCATGAGGTCTTCGATGTAGGCGCAGGGGTAAGCGAGGGTGAAGGTGAGAGTGGTAGCGTCGGTGGCGGTGACGGCGAGGTCATCGGGGTAGCCGACGAAGTTTGCGAAGAAGTAGCCGTAGTCGGCAGCGGTCTGGGTGGCGGCAGCGCGCTTCCAGGAGTACTCGAAGTCGGCAGCGGTCAGGTCAGAGCCGTCGCTCCACTTCAGACCTTCCTGAAGGGTGACGGTGAAGGTGCAGCCGTCTTCGGACACTTCATAACCGGTGGCGCAGGCGGGCTCGGTCTTGCCCTCGGCGTTGTAGGTGTAGAGGCCGGAGAAGTTGGCAGCTGCGAGGCAGGCGCCGTCAACGGAGCTGTTGAGTGCGGGGTCGAGGTAAGCTGGCTCGGACGCGAGGTTGGCGCGGAAGGTGGTGGAGCCGTTGCTCATCTCAACAGTGTGGAAGAACTTGGTGCCGAACACGTTGGAGTACATGCCGGTGACGTAATCCTTCTGCATGTAAAGGTCGTTGTAGAAGTACAGCGGGAGCACGCAGTAGTTGGACATGAGGACGTCCTCAGCCTCGTGCATGAGCTCGGTGCGCTTGGCGAAATCAGTCTCGGCATAGATCTGGGCGATCATGTCGTTGTACTGATCCCACTCATTGAGCGGATCGATGAACGCATCGCTGACGAGGTCAGCGGCGGCGGGGATTTCCTCCTCGGCTGCCGGGGCTTCTGCCGTGGGAGCTTCGGTGGTGGCAGCGGTGCTGTTGCCGCAGGCGCACAGTGCGAACACCATGACCAGTGCAAGAAGCAGTGCTATTGCTTTTTTCATTATGTTTCCTCCTGATATATTCTAAACCTCTCGCCTGAGCCGCTTGCGCGGCGCAGACGGCAAGAGATTTGCGGAATTATGCGGCGCGGCACGCGCCGCGCGGGGCAAATGTCACTTATTGTGGCAGGCAACCATGTGGCCGCCGCCGCGTTCGGTGAGCGTGGGGCACTCGGCGGCGCACTTTTCGGTGGCGTAGCGGCAGCGGGTGCGGAACGGGCAGCCGGTGGGCATGTTCAGCGGGCTGGGCACGTCGCCGGTGAGCACGATGCGCTGGCGCGAGCGGGCGATCTCCGGGTCGGGGATGGGCACGGCGGACAGCAGCGACTGCGTGTAGGGGTGGATGGGGTGCTCATTAAGCTCGTCCGCGTCGGCGATTTCCACGAGGCGGCCGAGGTACATGACGGCGATGCGCTTGGCAATGTGGTGCACGACCAACAGGTCATGCGCGATGAACAGATACGCCACGCCCAGCTTCTCCTGAAGCTCTTCAAACATGTTGATAACCTGCGCCTGAATGGAAACGTCAAGCGCGGATACGGGCTCGTCGCAGACGATGAACTTGGGGTTGACGGCGAGGGCGCGGGCAATGCCGATGCGCTGGCGCTGGCCGCCGGAAAATTCGTGGGCATAGCGCGTAGCATGCTCGGAGTTGAGCCCGACAAGCTCCATCAGCTCCAATATCTTTTCGCGTCTCTCGGCGCGGTTGGAGTAAAGCTTGTGCACGTCAAGCGGCTCGCCGATGATGTCTTCGACGGTCATGCGCGGGTCGAGCGAGGAATACGGGTCCTGAAAGACCATCTGCATCTTTTTGCGATAGGGCAGCATGTTCAGGCTGACCTTTTTGTTCATGACGGGCTTGCCGTTGGCGTCGACGATGAGCTTTCCCGCCTCGTCATACTGCTCGCCGCTGTCGAAAAGCACGTCGCCGTCAAAGGTGATGCGCCCGGCGGTGGGGGTGTAAAGCTGCAAAAGCGTGCGCCCGACAGTGGTTTTGCCGCAGCCGGATTCGCCGACGAGGCCGAGAGTCTCGCCCTTGCCGATGGTGAAGGACACATCGTCAACCGCCTTGAGGGGGATGGTGCGCCCAAAGCCGGTGCTTATGGGGAAATACTGCTTCAAATGCTCTACTTTCAAAAGCTCTTCACTCATGCCTGTGCGCCCCCTTTCTCAAGCTCTTTTTTCACGTTCATCCAGCAGGAAGCGCAGTGTTTGTCGTTGATGACAAGCTCTTCCGGCTGCTGCTCGAGGCAGATTTTCATGGCCTCGTCGCAGCGGGCGCAGAACGCGCAGCCCTTGGGCAGGTTCAAAATGTTGATGGGCGTGCCCGCGATGGGAACGAGCTTTTGCTTCATGTTGTTGACGTTGGGAATGGATCTCAAAAGACCCTTGGTGTATTCATGGCAGGGATTGTAGAATATCTCGTCGGCCGTGCCGCGCTCGCAGATGTGGCCGCCGTACATGACGATGATGTTGTCGCACATGTCGGCAATGACGCCGAGGTCATGCGTGACGAGGATGACGGCCATGCCCAGCTTCTTTTGCAGATCCGCAATGAGCTCCAGAATCTGCGCCTGAATGGTGACGTCGAGGGCGGTGGTGGGCTCATCGGCGATGAGAATGTCGGGCTCGCAGGCCAGCGCCATGGCAATCATGACGCGCTGACGCATACCGCCGGAGAGCTCAAACGGGTATTGCTTGACGCGCTTTTCCGGCTCGTTGATGCCGACAAGCTCAAGCATTTCGATGGCGCGCTGCTTGGCGGCCTTGCCCTTTTTGTCGGTGTGCAGCTCGATGGCCTCGCGCAGCTGGCTGCCGACGGTGAAAACGGGGTTGAGGCTGGTCATCGGGTCTTGGAACACGATGGAGCAGCACTTGCCGCGGAACGAGCTCATCTGGCGCGGCGTCCACTTGGTGAGGTCTTCGCCCTTATAGAGGATGCTGCCCTGTGTAATCTTGCCGGTGTCGGCAAGGATTTGCATGATGGAATACGCCGTGACGCTTTTGCCCGAACCGGACTCGCCCACTATGCCCAGCACCTCGCCGGGGTCAAGGTTGAACGAAACGCCGTTGACGGCATGGACTTCACCGGACTCGGTGAAAAACGAAGTGTGCAGATTCTGCACGGAAAGAAGATGTTCACTCATAATCTATCACCTCTTCAGCTTCGGGTCGAAAGCGTCGCGCAGGCCGTCGCCGAGCAGGTTGAGGCTCAGCACGATGAGGCAAATCATCAGCGCGGGGAACACGAGCTTATACGGGTAGCTCTGAAGCCCGGCGCGCGCGGCGTTGGCGAGCGAACCGAGCGACGGCATGGGCGCGCGAACGCCGAGGCCGACAAAGCTGAGATAGCTTTCCGTGAATATGGCCGAGGGCACTTGGAGCGCCGTGGAGATAATGATGACGGAAAGGCAGTTGGGGAGAATGTGCTTGCGGATGATGCGCGAGGGCTTGGCGCCGATGGAGCGCGCGGCGAGGATATACTCATTTTCCTTGATGGAGAGAATCTGGCCGCGGACGAGGCGCGCCATGCCCACCCAGTAAAGCAGGGCGAAAACGATGAAAATTGAAATCATGTTCGTGCCGAGCTTGGCGAGAATGCCGCTGGTGAGCTTGAGCCGCTGGTCAAGCACGACGGAGAACAAAATGACGATGAGCATATCGGGCAGGGAGTAGATGATGTCGACAATGCGCATCATGATAAGGTCAGTCCGCCCGCCGACATAGCCGGATATGCTGCCGTACAAAAGCCCGATTATCAGCACGATGATGCTGGCAAACACGCCGACGAACAGCGAAACGCGCGTGCCGTACACCACGCGGATGAAGTAGTCACGGCATTGGTCGTCCGTGCCGAAGATGTGGGGGAAGCGGTCGTTCCCGGCGTCGATGTAGGCCTGTTCGGCCTCGCTGTAGGTGAAGGGGGCGAGGTTTTTCGCGCCCTTGTCGCGCTTGCCGTTGACGGAGAGCATTTCGTCATAGCCGTAGGGCACGACGAGGGGCGCGACGATGATGGTGAGAACGATGACGAAAAGGATGACAAGGCTCATGACGGCGAGGGGGTTTTTCATGAGCTTGCGCATGCCGTCTTTGAAGAATGAGCGGCTTTCGCTCATGACGTCCTGCTGGCTTTTTTCCTCGTCGGTCGCCTTTTCAAACTTGCTGACATCAATTTGGGCGGAGAGAATCTGCTTCTTGGGGGTGACGTTGGGGTCATAGCTATTCATTTATTGTCGCCCTCCTCAGTTAAAATTGATGCGCGGGTCGACCGCCTTGTAAAGCAGGTCGCACACGAGGTTTGCAATGACCATGAGCGTGGCGAGGAATATGGTGGTGGCCATGATCATGGTGTAATCGCGGTTGGTGATGGCGGCGACGAACTTGCTGCCGATGCCGCCGACGGTGAAGATGGTCTCGACGACCATGGAGCCGGTGATGATGTAAGCAATCTGCGGCCCGATGTAGGTGATGACGGGGATGAGGGAGTTTCTCAGCGCGTGCTTGAAGATGATCTTCACGCGCGAAACGCCCTTGGCCTTGGCCGTGCGGATATAGTCCTGGCCGAGCGCGTCGAGCATGCTGGTTTTGGAAAGGCGGGTGATGTACGCCATGGGGTAGGCCGACAGCGCGATGACGGGCAGGGTGTAGTGCACCTCGGTGGCGCTCCAAACCGGGAACCAGCCGAGCTTAATCGCGAATATGAGCAGCAAGAGCGAGGCCAGCACAAAGCTGGGCACTGCGGTGAACAGCGTGGAAAAGAAAACAATCAGCCTGTCGGGGAGCTTGTTGCGCATGAGCGCGGCGAGGCTGCCGAACACCGTGCCGCAGACTATGGCCACGGAAATGGCCATCAAGCCGAGCTTCGCGGAAATGGGGAACGACTCGCCGATAATCGCGGAGATGTCACGCCCGTTTTTCAGCGACACGCCGAAATCGCCGTGCAGCAGGTTCTTCATATAGAGTACATACTGCTCGAAAAGGGGCTTGTCGAGGTTGTATCTGGCCTCAAGCGCCTTTATTGTGGCCTCGTCGAGCGCCTTTTCGCGGTTGAACGGGCCGCCGGGCACCATGTGCATGACAAAAAACGTGATCAAGCTGATGATGACGATGGTCAAAACCGCCAGCAGTATACGCTTGAGGACGTATGACAGGGTTTTGGAATTCATGTTTGTGTATCTGCTCCTTTAATATTGCGCGGGGTTGGGCGGCTTTGCATCGAAGTGCCGCGCGTCTTTCCGCAAGTAAAGATGCGCGGCAAAGGACGTCCTTTGCCGGCCTTTCCCGCCGACGGCACACAGTTGTCCGCCGTGTGACCGTCGTGGATATAGTTGTTTATCTATTATACACTAACGATTGTTCATTTTCAAATAAAATTTCTGTAACAACTATCGGCATATTGTGTGAAAAACTTAACCAAACACGGCGGTTTTATTGTGTACCCTGCTGTAAAAACGCATATTCCGCCGCAAAACGGATTATTCAAGCTTGACATCGGCGCAATTTGTGATAGCCTAGATATACTATTATAAGACACACTATTATAATCACAAGGAGAACGCGACCATGCTTGAAAATGTGACCGAGTTTTTTGAAAGATATGACGCAGACGAGGCACTGCGCGCGCGCGTGGAGGAGGCCGAGGCGTACTACCCCGGCTCGCTGGAGCTGCGCGAGGCGCTGTGCGAGGCGGTGCTGCTGCCGATTGCGGCGGACATCGGGCTGCCGTTCACGCTCGACGAGCTGCGCAAATACGAAACGCGCAAAAAGATGGCGCGCGCCACGCAGGACCCCGACGAATGGCTCCGTCAGCCCATTGACGACGGCGAAAGCTATTGGCTTCTCGACCGCGGCTGGTCAGACGACGAAAGCAAATTCTGCGGCGGGAAGTGAATGAGGATAATATAAAAGAACTGTTGCAAACAACGTTTGCGGCTGTTCTTTTTTTTGCGGATTATGTTGTAATTCGATATTTCCTCCGTGAGGCGGATGACTCCATCAGTCGCCGCTCTGCGGCGACAGCTTCCTCTGAGAGGAAGC
>CAZXVA010000024.1:0-24708 GCA_964644305.1 uncultured Oscillospiraceae bacterium | reverse complement strand
ATGGAAAGGCCGTCAACCTTCGGCTCAACGGAGTAATCATGCGGCGCGACAATGGCAGAGTCCATCCTCTCGCCGAATGCAAAAAGCTCATCATACGAAAAAACGTCAGTCAGGCTTTCAAGGGGGACTTGGTGGGTGACCTGTTCAAAGCTGCTGAGCGCCTCGCCGCCGACGCGCTGGGTGGGCGAATCGGGGGTGATAAGCTCAGGGTGCTCGCTCTCCAGCGCTTTCAGGCGCTGCATGAGCATGTCATATTCATAGTCGGATATCGCGGGGTTGTCATAAACATAATATAGCCGCGCGTAGTGTTCAATCTCGCGCCTGAGCCGGATTATTTCTTTTTGTGCGTCCATTTTTATCCGCCTTTCGTTTGCTGCATGTTCAAATATGTGTCGGGCACTTTGCCGACGATGACGGTGTCTGCAATCAGCACCTCGGTTTGCACCTTGTCATGTTCTGTCCCCCACGGGAGCAGCAAATCCATGTCCACCCTGACGGTGAGATTGATTTGGTGCTTGGTTTGGTTGATGCCCGCCGTGACGACGCTGTTTGAAAACTCAGTGCCGGATGAGCTTAAAAGCATAATTTTCACCGGCAGCTTCGGCCCGCGCCCCATCAAAAGCGTTGCGCCCGTCAGGTTGCCGATGGGAATGCCGACGGTAATGCTGCCGTCGCCCTCCGCACCGAGGATTATTTCAAGAAGGCGCGAGGTGAACGCGTTTATGTGCGCCATATTGCAGCTCACTGCCGCAATCTCGCCGCTGTCGGACTTTTGAAAGGTGACGAAATAGTCCCCCTCATAATCGCCCTCGGCAAGGGTCTGCAAAACGGCGTCATTGACGCGCGCGGTGATCACATCGCGCGCGTTTGAAAGCGCAATGTCGGTGGACACACGGCGCACGTACACCGCCGCCGTCACCACAAACAGCACGAAAACGCCCACGGCTACAATAAGCCCCGCGCGCACACTCGGCGCGACACTGTCGGAGCGCACGGTCGAGGCCGACCGAAGCTCCGGATACACTCGGCGCGCTCTGCGCCGGAAAATCGGTTTTGAATACATGGAGCACCTCCCCCATGTATTGAGTATATGCGAATTATGTATCCAACATGGCACTCACGGCCATCATTATTCCGAGCTTTCCCGACTCAAAAGTCAAGCCGCCCTGCATATAAACCGTGTACGGCGGGCGCATCGGCCCGTCTGCCGAAAGCTCAATTGATGCGCCCTGAATGAAAGCACCGGCGGCCATGATGACGGGGCAATCATAGCCCGGCATCGGCCACGGTTCGGGCGTGACGAAGGAATCCACCGGCGCGCCCGCTTGAATGCCGAGGCAAAAGCGCTCCATCGCCTCCGGCGAGCCGAGGTGAACCATCTGAATGATGTCCGAGCGCTTTTCGTCCACCGTCGGCGAGCTGGGAATGCCCAGTTCATCCATCATCGCTGCGCAGAAAACGGCGGTTTTCAGCGCCTGCGCCACGGTGTGCGGCGCCATAAACAGCCCTTGATACAAAAGGCGGTTGTTGCCGAGGGTCGAGCCGCATTCCCCGCCGATGCCGGGGGTTGTGAGGCGCATGGCCGCGCGCTCGACAAGCTCGGCCTTGCCCGCGACGTACCCGCCCGTGGGGGCAATGCCGCCGCCGGGGTTTTTGATAAGAGACCCGGCAATGATGTCCGCGCCCACATGCGTCGGCTCTATGATGTCCGTGAATTCCCCGTAGCAGTTATCCACCATGACGCTTGCATTGGGATTGACCGCCTTGACGGCCTTGACGATTTTTTCAATCTCCCGTACGGTGAGCGCCTTGCGGTCGGCATAGCCGCGCGAGCGCTGAATCATCACGCCCGTGACCTTGGGGTCGGACGCGGCGCGGGCGATGCCGTCATAATCCGGCTCGCCGGAGGCGGTCATGTCCACCTGCGCATAGTCAATTCCGTAAAACTTGAGTGACCCGTGGCAGTCGCCGCTGATGCCGATGGCGTTGCGCAGGGTGTCATACGGCAGCCCCGTCGCGGCGAGAACGGTTTCGCCGGGCTTGCACAAGGCGAACATTGCCGCCGTGAGCGCATGCGTGCCGTTGACAAAGCCGAGGCGCACGAGAGCACTCTCCGTGCCGAAAATTTGGGCGTAAATTTTATCCAGCGTGTCGCGGCCGAGATCGTCATAGCCGTACCCGGTTGTCCCGGCAAAGTGACTTTCGCTGACGCGGTTATCCTGAAACGCCTCCATCACGCGGCGGGTGTTATACTCCGCCGTCGCGTCGATTTTCTCAAACTGAGTCTTCACGCGCGCCATTGCGCGCTCGGCCATGTCGTATACTTCGGGCTTGATATCGCTGATTTTCATTTATTGAAGCTCCATTATCAGTTTCTTGAAGTGCTTGCCGCGCTCGGCAAAGTTTTTGAAGCGGTCAAACGCCGCACACGCCGGGGACAGCAAAACAATGTCACCCTCAACGGCGTGGGCGCACGCGGTGTGCACAGCCTCGTCAAAATCGTCAATGACCGTCACGGCAATGCCGCTGTCGGCATAATTCGCCGAGGCCTTGATCGCCGCGAGGATTTTCCCTGCCGTCGCGCCGGTGAGGACGACCTCTTTTGCCATGAGGCAAAGGTCATCGCCGAGAGTGTCAAAGGGAATATTCTTGTCATAGCCCCCGGCAATCACGATGGGCTTTGTTTTCATCGCGTGAAGCCCGGCAGAGGTTCGCGAGGGGCTGGTGCCGATGGAGTCATTTATGTAAGTGACGCCGTGGAGGCGGCGGACTTCTTCAAGCCGGTGCTCCACGCCCGCAAAATGCACGGCGACCTCGCGGCAGTCTTCATTTGTGACATACTCCCCCACCGCCGCGAATGCGGCGAGATAGTTTAACAGATTGTGCTCACCGGGGAGGCGAATTTCGTCCGAGTGCATGATGAGCTCACGCTCGTTGCCACGAACTCGGCAAATTTCGCCATCATGACACATCACGCCCGTGGATATCTCGGATTTATCCGAAAAATAAGCAACGGTCGTTTTGGCTGCGCTTTGATAATACGGCGTGTGCTCATCGTCATGATTCAAAACAAGCAAGTCCCCCGCACCCTGTTCAAGGAAAATCGCACGCTTGGCGTCGATATAATCCTGATAATCCTTGTGCTTGTCAAGGTGGTTTGGGGAGATGTTCGTAATCACCGCGACATTGGGGCGGCATTTCATCGAGTGCAGCTGAAAAGAGCTCAGCTCCAGCACGGCGAAATCCTCCGGCTTAATCTCCGGCACTTCGCACAATAACGGGTTGCCGATGTTGCCGCCGAGGTGCACGGTGTATCCCGCGTGACGCAAAAGCTCCGCGATGATGGTGCTGGTGGTGGTTTTGCCGTCGCTGCCGGTTATGGCGATGGTGCGGCACGGGCAGAGTGCGAAAAACACCTCCATCTCCGAGGTTATCACACTGCCACGCGCCTTGGCCTTTTCCAAATGCTCATCAAACGGCATGAGGCCGGGAGTGCGGAAAATTACATCGTGGTCAAGCCCTTCAAGATAATCCTCGCCCAGCTTCAGCTTTGCGCCCATGTTGATAAGCTCCAAAGCCTCCATGCCCATTTGTTCAATCGTGCGCTTGTCGCACGCGGTCACATTTATTCCACAGCTCAAAAGCAGGCGGATAAGCGGGGCGTTGCTAACGCCGATGCCGATGACCGCGACGCGCTTGCCTTTGAGAGAGTTTACGTATTGGCTGAGAGTCATGCGCATACCTCCAATTGAAATCGAATAGATTATACGTCTTTTTTGCCCGCTTTACAAGAATTATTATTGACTTGGCGGCGAAAAGTGGTTAGAATATCGCTGTTGAGCAGGCCGAACGACCGCGGGCACAAGGCGAAAGCCTGTGCGTGAGGAAAGTCCGGGCTCCACAGGGCAAGAATAACGGGTAACGCCCGCCAGGGGTGACCCTCGGACAAGTGCAACAGAAATATACCGCTTCGGCTTGCCGGAGTAAGGGTGGAAAAGTGAGGCAAGAGCTCACTCGTCGTATGGAGACATATTGACGCTGTAAACTCTATTCGGAGCAACACCGTGGGAGGACACATAGGTCGGCCCGGCCGTCCTCAGGAGGTGGCTTGAAGCTGTCGGCAACGGCAGCTCTAGATAGATGGTCGTTTAAGACAGAACCCGGCTTACAGACCTGCTCAACATCTATATAGTAATCAGGCAGCAGCGACGCCGCTGCCTTAATTCACACTTTGAGGATAAAAGCATGGATATTCAAAAGCTGCTTGTATTCATAATGGAGCTTGTGGGCACGGTTGCGTTTTCGGTGTCCGGCGCGATGGTGGGCATTGAGCAGAAAATGGACATTTTCGGCGTGTGTGTGCTCGGCATATTCACCGCCGTCGGCGGCGGCATGGTGCGCGACATCATCGTCGGCGCTGTGCCAAGCGCGCTTATAAACCCGGTTTATGTCGGTGTGGCGGCACTTGCCGCGCTGGGCGTGTTTGTGGTGCTGCTTTTGCGCAAAAAGCACCTGCACGGGCGGTTTCGCGCGGCGTATGACACTGTCATGCTCATCATGGATGCGCTTGGTCTCGGCATATTCACCGCCGTCGGTGTGCGCACGGGCATAAACGCCGGGTATCCGGACAACACCTTTCTCCTCGTCTTTCTCGGCACACTCACGGGCGTGGGCGGCGGGCTTTTGCGCGACGTGATGGCCGGTGTCCCGCCGTACATATTCGTAAAGCATATTTACGCCCTTGCCTCCATCGCCGGGGCTTGCGCGTTCATTCTGCTTTACCGCGCGTTCGGCGAAGTGGCGGCGCTCATCGGGGCGTCGGTGCTCGTGGTGACAATTCGCCTGCTCGCCGCGCATTATCACTGGAATCTGCCGAGGCTGAAAATAAAGGAATGAGCACGATGGAAAACGAAATCAAACTGAGAATCGCCCGTGTGGACGATGCCGAGGCCATATTGAATATATATGCCCCGTATATCAAGAACACGGCCATAACTTATGAATACGCCGTGCCGAGTGTGGACGAATTTCGCCGCCGCATTGAAAACACGCTCAAAAAATACCCGTACATCGTGGCAGAGCATGACGGCGAGCTCGTCGGCTATGCCTATACCGGCGCATTTCACCCGCGCGCGGCGTATGCTTGGGACGCGGAGACGTCGATATACGTGCGCGGTGATTTCAAGGGGCGCGGCTTGGGCAGAAGGCTTTATACCGCGATTGAGGCGATATCCCGCGCGCAAAACCTCGTCAAGCTCTATGCCGTTATCGCCTGCCCCGATGTTGACGACGAATATCTCACGCGAAACAGCATTCAATTTCACGCGCATCTCGGCTATAAGCCCGTGGCTGAGTTTCAAAAATGCGCTTATAAGTTCGGCCGCTGGTACAACATGGTTTATATGGAAAAGGCGCTTTGCGCCTTGCCCTCCGTGCCCGGCGAGGTTATCCCCTTTCCCGCGCTTGACAAAAACGCGCTCGCCTCGTTCGGCTTGACGGTGTAATATCAAATAGTGTTGAAATATATGGCTCAATCGGTTATAATGCGAAAGAGCAAACTGACAGGAGAAAAGACAAATGGACGTAAACGCAAGAAACTTTATTGATTCCTTTATTATCGAGGATCTTTCCGAGGGCAAGCGCTGTGAGGGCATGAAGGTGCACACGCGTTTCCCGCCCGAACCGAACGGATATCTGCACATCGGCCACTGCAAGGCGCTGACCATCGACTTCGGCACGGCTGAGCACTTCGGCGGAATTTGCAACCTGCGCATGGATGACACCAACCCCGCCAAGGAGGACAATGAATTCGTCGAGGCCATTCAGCAGGACATTCATTGGCTCGGCTTTGACTGGGGCGACAGGTTTTACTTCGGCTCGGATTATTTCGAGAAAACTTACGAATACGCCGTTGAGCTTATCAAAAAGGGGCTGGCTTACGTTTGCGAGTTGACGCCGGAGCAGTTCAGGGAATATCGCGGCGACACCACGCACCCGGCCATAAGCCCGTGGCGTGACCGTCCGATTGAAGAAAGCCTTGACCTTTTCGAGCGCATGAAAAACGGCGAGTTTGAAGAGGGCAAATACACTCTGCGCGCCAAAATTGACCTTGCCAGCGGCAACTTCAACATGCGCGACCCCGTGCTTTACCGCATACGCTATATCGAGCACCACCGTCAGGGCACAAAATGGTGCATTTTCCCGATGTATGACTTTGCCCACCCCATTCAGGACGCGCTGGAGGGCATTACGCACTCGCTGTGCTCGCTTGAATACGAGGCGCACAGGCCGCTTTATGATTGGGTGGTGTCAAATGTCTCAATCCCCGGCATTAAGCCGCGCCAGATTGAGTTTGCGCGCCTCGGTATCAACTACACCGTGATGAGCAAGCGCAAGCTGAGAAAGCTTGTCGAAGAGGGCTATGTCAGCGGCTGGGATGACCCGCGCATGCCGACGCTGTGCGGCCTGCGCCGCCGTGGGTACACCTCGCGCTCCATTCGCGATTTCTGCGAGCGCATCGGCGTTTCCAAGGTCGATTCCACCGTGGAATGGGCGTTTCTCGAAAGCTGCCTGCGCGATGATTTGAACGCAAACGCCAAGCGCGTCATGGCCGTATTGAAGCCGATAAAGCTGATTGTCACGAACTATCCCGAAGGCAAGAGCGAGCTTCTGCCGGTTGAGAATAACCCCCTCCGCCCGGAGGACGGTATGCGCGAGGTCAGCTTCTCCCGCGAGCTCTACATCGAGGCCGACGACTTCATGGAAATCCCCGCGCCGAAATATAAGCGCCTTTACCCCGGCAATGAGGTTCGACTGAAGGGCGCGTACCTCGTCACCTGCACAGGCTGCAAGAAGGACGACGAGGGCAACATAGTTGAAGTTTACTGTGAGTATGACCCCGACAGCCGCGGCGGAGACCCTGCCGACGGGCGCAAGGTCAAGGGCGCGACTGTGCACTGGGTCAACGCCGCCGACTGTGCCGACGCCGAAGTGCGCGTTTACGGCTATCTCTTCACCGACTCCGAACCCGACGGGCCGGACAAAAACTTCCTCGATTGCCTCAACCCCGAAAGCCTGACTGTTTTGACCGGGTGCAAGGTCGAGGCGGGCTTGGCCGCCGCGCCCATGCCCGAACCGGGCAAGGACTCCGAGGGCTATCAGTTCATGCGTCAGGGTTACTTCTGCCTTGACAACAAAGACGCGAAGCCCGGCCACCTTGTTTTCAACCGCTCCGTTGCGCTCAAAGACAGCTTCAAAAAGTGAGATAAATAGTTTCATCCCCGGCTTTCAAAACGAAAGTCGGGGATGATTTATACGGTTTGAATCAGAACAGGCCGGAGAAAAAGCGGACTATCGGGAAATAGACGATGGGGATAAAAAGCGCGGGGATCATGTCGCCGACCTTTATGCGCTCTTGGCGCAAATCGAGCATGTTCACCGCCATTGCGAGGAACAGTGGCCCACCGACGGCGGACATCTCGGTGATGACCTCGGTGGTGAGATACGGCTCGGCAACGCCCGCAAGCAGAGTAATCGCGCCTTGATAAATGAATATAGGCACAGCCGAGAGTATGACGCCCGGCCCAAGTGCGGCGGAGAGCGCAACCGCGGTCACCCCGTCAATGACGCTTTTGGTAAAAAGCGTGCTGTATTCATGATTAAGCCCGGATTGGATTGAGCCGAGAATCGCCATAGAGCCGACGCAGAAAAGAAGCGACGAGGTGACAAACGCGTCGGAAAACTGCCCTCTGCAAAGGGGTGAATTTTTCAGCTTTTCTTTCACTATGTCGCCGGAGGCGCTGATGCGGTCATCAAGCTTGAGCGCAATGCCGATTATCGTGCCGACGGTGATGCATATCACGACGATGAGAATGCTGCTGGTTTCAATTGCGCCCTGAATGCCGATGATGGCGACAATGAACGCCATTGCGGTCAAAAGCGGCTTTGTGAACCGCTCCCCTATCCTGTCTCCGAACACGCTTCCGATGAGGCCGCCGATGATGATGGCGACGCTGTTTGCAATTGTACCAAGCATAGTTATCTGTCTCCGTTTTTGTAATGCAGAGGAGATTATAACGCAAGGCGGGCAAAGTGTCAACTCGCGCGGCGGTGTACAAATCAGTCGGCTTGTGGTATTATATCAAAAAAAGAAAGGCGGAAGGATAATGGAGAAGCATTTGTTTTTGACCGGCAAAGCCGGGTGTGGCAAGTCCGCGCTTATAAAATCCGTCCTCGGCGAAAAGCTTGCCTATGCCGGGGGCTATATGACCGTGGGGAAACACACTGATGATGGAAGTATCGCGCGCGTGGAGCTTATGCCCGCGCCGGCCGCGGCGGGCATCGCGGGGTATGAAAGCGAGTGCATACTCACCCGCGCGGGGAACGCTCTTTTTCACGACAATGAGGTTTTCCGCAACACGGGCGTTCGGCTGATGCAAGAGGCGCAGTATTATCCTTTTGCCGTGCTTGACGAGTTCGGCGGCTTTGAGCTTATTATACCGCAATTTCGCGAGGCGCTGTTGGAGGTTTTGAACTCCGAGCTTCCCTGCGTCGGTGTGCTGACGGAAGATGGCGAGGGCGAGGCGCTTCGCCACGCACTCGGTCTCGGTGAAAAATACACCGCCTATCGCCGCGCACTGAAAAACGCGCTTTTGCAGGATAAAGACACCCGCATAGTCGAAATTCGACATGCGGGCGACATAGACGCGGCCAAAGCCGTGGCCGCTTGGGCGGCGGAATATGCGGTTTGATTTTCAATCCCTCTCCGGGTTTAATCTCTTTAGCTCATCTGCCGTGTCGCGCAGGGCGATGTTCACCGCCGCGCCGCAGTAAATGACGAGGCAACAGGAATAAAGCCACATCATCAGAAAGATGACCGATGCGAGCGAGCCGTAAACCAGCGGATACTTGGCGGAACGCGCGATAAACGCGGAGAAAATGAGCGTGAACACAACCAAAACCACGGTCGTCATCAATGTGCCGACGAAGGTGCTGTAAGTGTCCGTGCTGCGCTTGGCAAACTCATAAACGCTCCAAATCAGCACAAAGAATATCCCGCCCATGACAAGAAAGCGCATGTAGTTCCACGAGCCGCTGATGTCCACAAAGGGCAAAAGCTCGTTGACAAAGCGGATGAACTCGCGCCCCGTGAGCATCACGAGCGCGGCAAAATAAATCGCCGCGAGGAAAACCAGCGAGAACACAATGCTGAACACAAAATACATCACGGCCTTGAATTTAACCCCGCCCTGCATGCGCCCGATGGTCGTTTGAACCGAGCGCGACGCCGCCGAGGCGAAAGTGATGACCACGACAAGCCCCGCCACCATCATCGCGGGGCTGTTGTTCGCCGCGACGTAGTTGAGAAAGCTTGTGAACAGCTCCATGGTTTCGTCGGAAACGAAGTTGCGCAGAAACTGCAAAATGCGCAGGGCGCGCTCATAGCTGTTGCCGAGCATAGTGTAAAGGCAGATTATGAGCGGGAAAAAGGTCATGGTGAAATAATAAGAAAGCGCCGCAGAAGCGCTCGCAAGCTGGTTTTCGGAATAAATGCGGATAAAGTTTTTGACAAAGCGGGTAATCTTGTCGAGCATGACGTGCGACACCTCCCCTTCTGAATAATAGATATCCATAAACAGAGCGCGCTGCGAAATGCAACGCGCTCTGTATTATCTTTCAACTTATTTCGCGTTGAAAATCTTGAAAATGCTGTCGAACGGGTCTTCGCCGGCGGCCTCGGCAGGGGCGGCGGGGCGCTCCTCGCTCATAGGTGCGGGGACGACGGGAGACGCGGCGACGACGGGCGCGCTTGCGGCGGCCTTTTCGGCAGCGCCGGTGAACAGCCCCTGAGATCTCTCTTTGATGGAAACGGGGCGCACGGGCATGCCGGGCGCGGCAGACGCGGTGTTCTCGCTCACGGTGGCAGAGGCGGGAGCCTCTTCAAAGCCCGTGGCGATGACCGTGACGCGGATTTCATCCTGAAGCGACGGGTCGAAGGTTGCGCCGAAGATGATGTTGGCGTCGGGGTGCGCGGCCTCTTGGACGAGGTTTGCCGCCGTTTCGACGTCTTCAAGATCCATGTCCTCTGAGCCGGTGATGTTGATGAGCACACCGCGAGCGCCGTTGATGGAGGTCTCCATGAGCGGGCTTGCCACGGCGAGCTTGGCGGCATCCTCGGCCTTGCCCTTGCCGGCGGCGTGGCCGACGCCCATGTGGGCGAAACCGGCATCGCGCATGATGCAGGAAACATCGGCGAAGTCAAGGTTTATAAAGCCGGTGTTCTTGATGAGGTCGGATATGCTGGTGACTGCCTGATGCAAAACGTCATCGGCGATCTCAAATGCGTTTGCGAGAGTGACCTTCTGGTCGGTGGCGTATTTGAGGCGGTCATTGGGGATGATGAGCAAGGAATCAACGCGGCCGAGCAGCTCTTTGATGCCCATGTTGGCCTGATCCATGCGGCGCTTGCCCTCAAACTTGAAGGGCTTGGTCACGACGCCGACGGTGAGAATGCCGGCCTCGCGCGCGATTTCCGCAACCACGGGGGCTGCGCCCGTGCCCGTGCCGCCGCCCATACCGGCGGTGATGAACACCATGTCCGCGTCTTCAATTGCCTTTGCTATATTATTGCGGCTCTCTTCGGCCGAGCGCTTGCCGACTTCGGGGTCGGAACCTGCGCCCTGTCCGCGCGTCATCTTTTCGCCGATCTGAATTTTCTGATTGGCGTTGGAGACGGCGAGAGCCTGTTTGTCAGTATTTATGGCGATGAATTCAACGCCCTGCGTCCCGGCCTTGACCATTCTGTTCACAACATTGTTGCCTGCACCGCCGACGCCGACTACCTTTATAGTCACAACATTTTCAGGCCCTGTTTCGGCTTTGAAATCCATACTTCTGCCTCCTGTGTTTTTATCTCATCAAAAAAATGATAATTTTTAATACCGTGCTCTATATAATATTACATTTTTCGCTTTAGGTCAATAGATTTTTTTGTTTTTCAGAAATTTTTTGTTATCGAATTGTAATTTCACGCATTATTCCGACATAAAGTGCGCCGTGGCGCCGTCGGACAAATCGAGATAACCCACGTCCTCAAAACTAAGCTTGTCCAAAACAGCGGCAAACATTCCAAATTTATACTCTGTGTTGGAGTTTGCGCCGATTTTCACGGTCAGGCGGTTTGCGTAGCGGAATGTAACGGCGGAAAGGTCTTCAAAATCAATCTGAGAAACTTGGCTTGAAAAGCCGCGCTGTTCGATTTGATACAAAACCTCGGCCAAGTATTCAACCGTATCCGTTTCGCCGCTTTCGGTCTGCATCGGCTCGCCGATGAGGAGAGTGCCGGGCTTAATGCCGCGCACGGCGATGAGGTTTGCAAGCTCTTCCTCGGCGGCCTTGCCGAGCACCTTGCAGTTGTGGTCAATCGTCCAGTTTTCGCCGCCGAGAGAGAGATAAGCGAGGGCGGTGCTTTCCGTGACGTCGATGATGACCTTGTTGGGCAACTTTCTTTCAACAGTGACCTCTTCGATATACGGCAGCTTGGCAAAAACGCGGCTGAGCGCGGCGAAACGGTCAAAGAAGAAAAGGTTGTCGCCCTCTTCGATGTCGATGGCGCGGATTATCTCGCTGTCGGAATAGTGCGTGTTGCCGTTGACCTCGATATCCGACACGCGGAAGAAAACGCTCATCACGAATATGAGCGCGACCTCCACAATCACGAACATCAGCGGCGCGCTGAAGCTGCTGTGGCGGCGAGGCTTCATGTATTCGGAATGCTTGTCGGCAGGCGGTTGATTTGAATGAGTGTAAGCCATGGTTCAGCTTTCCTTTCGGGGCGTGCATGCCGCGCGGCAGGCGCGCCCTTGTTGACTTGATCGATCAGTATTCAAGATAAATATCCGCGCCCAAGGCGCGCAGGCGCGCGTCAAAGCGCTCATAGCCGCGTGTGATGTGCCCGTCGTCGAAAATCACGGTCTCCCCTGCGGCGGATAAGCCCGCCACTATCATTGCCGCGCCGCCACGCAGGTCGGTGGCGTTGAGCGCCGTGCCCGTCAGGCAGTCGACGCCCCAAATCTCGGCGCGCCGCTCCTCGGTGACGATGTCCGCGCCGAGGCGGCGAAGCTCCGGCACTTGGCGGAAGCGGTTTTCAAATATATTCTCCGTGATGACGGTGCGCCCCTCGGCCTTCAACAGCGCCGCCATCAAAACGGGCTGCGCATCAGTCGGGAAGCCGGGGTAAGGCTCGGTGGATATCTCGCCCGGTGCTTTCAAGCATGCGTTTGAGCGAATGCGAACCGAGCGCTTGGAGCTTATTATATCACAGCCCGCTTGATTTAGGAAGTAGAGAACGGTAGAAAAATGCTCAGGCGCAACACCGCGCATTTCCACGTCCCCACCGGCGGCGGCCACGGCGCAGGCGATGGTCGAGGCCACAATTCTGTCCGGAATAATGCGATATACCGCGCGGGGCGAGGCGTGAAAGCCCGTTATCTCCACCTTATCCGTGCCGGCGCCCGTGATTTGCGCGCCCATGGCGCGCAGATAATCTCCAAGCGCGATGATTTCCGGCTCACGCGCCGCGCCGTGGATGACGGTTTTGCTCTTCGCGGCGCAGGCCGCGAGCATGATGTTCTCCGTCGCACCCACACTCGGAAACGGGAGAGAGAGCTCTGCCCCGTGCAGCTTCGCCGCGCGGCAATAAATCTCGCTCCCCTCTTCGTCGATTTCCGCGCCCATGGCGCGCAGGGCGCTCAGATGCAAATCAATCGGGCGTTTGCCGAGCTGACAGCCGCCGGGGAGAGATAGCCGCGCCTCGCCGCAGCGGGCGATGAGCGCGCCCATGAATATCACGGACGAGCGCATTTCCTCCATCAGCTCATGGGGAATGGCGGAGCAGGAAAGATATGTAGAATCGATGAAAACCTCATTGCGCCGCTGTTCGGCGGTGCAGCCGAGGTGGCGCAGTATTCTCAGCGCGGCGTCAACGTCGCGAAGCTGCGGCACGTTCAAAAGCTCTGAGCGCGCCGGGCTTATTATGGACGCCGCAATGATGGGCAGTGTCGCGTTTTTTGACCCTTGCACGAAGCACGCCCCGTCAAGCTCGTTTCCGCCGCGTATATGCCATATATCCATAACGAACCTCCCCGTGCCTATCGAATCCGATTATGCGTCAATCACGCTTATAGTATGCTCACAGAGAGGTTTTTGTGAGGCTAGAGAGGTTAAACTCCCGTCTGCCTATATACTGTTTATTTGCAGAGGTCGAGGATTATGTCCGCGATTCTGTCGGTGGCGTCGGGAATGGCGAGCGAGCGCATGGCCGAGGCCATTTCGTCGAGCTGCTGCTTATCCGCAAGAAGAGCCTTAACATCGGACAAAAGCGACGCCGCATCGAATTCGCCCTCCAGCAAGACCTTTGCCCCGCCGGCCTTTTCGAGGACGCGGGCGTTTTTCTCCTGATGGTTGTTGGTGACGTTCGGCGAGGGCACGATGATGACGGGCTTGCCCATGTACGCAAGCTCGGAGAGCGTGGACGCGCCCGCGCGGCAAAGAATAATGTCCGCCGCCGCCATCACGCGCGGCATGTCATAAATATACTTTCTCACGTCAGCGCCGCGGCTTTCGTAGTTCGGCGCCTCGGTGTTGAGCTTTTCCATGAAGCGCTCATAATACATCGAGCCGACGGAGTGAATGAGACGGAAAGAGGGCTTTTCATCAAGCAGCGTGATAAGCTCGCCCATAATCTTGTTCATGTGTGCCGCGCCGAGTGAGCCCCACACAGACACCACAAGCGGCGTATCCTGGTCGATGCCGAGCTCGGCCTTGGCCTGTTCTTTCGTCAGCGCGTCAAATTCGCCGCGCACGGGCGTCCCGGTGACGATGACGCGGTCGGGGTGCTTATAGGCCGACTTGCTGTCGGCAAAGCCGACCATGACGCGGTCAACGCGCTCAGCCAAAAGCTTTGTTGTAAGGCCGGGCACGGCGTTGCTTTCGTGCACTGCCGTCGGGATGCCCAGCTTATGCGCCGCCGTGAGCACCGGGAAACAGACATATCCGCCCGTGCCGACAACGGCGTCGGGCTGGAACTCGCGGATTATGTTTTTGGCCTCATGTGTGGAGCGGGCGACATTGCGCAGAGTGTCGAGATTGTGCTTTATGGCCTTTAAGTTTTTGCCACGGCTGATGTTGGTGATTTTCAGCCCCTTTATTTCATAACCCTCGCGCGGGACAAGCTCCATCTCCATCTTTCCCTCCGCGCCGATGAAAAGAAACTCGCTGTCGGGCATAAGCTCGCGCAGACGCCCGGCAATGGCAAGGGCGGGGTTGATGTGACCGGCTGTGCCGCCGCAGGTGAGGATGAACTTCATATATATCTTTCCTTTCTATTCGATGAGCACATCTCGCGATGCGCTGAGGATAATACCCATTTCAAAAAGCTCGATGAGCAGCGCCGTCCCGCCATAACTGAAAAACGGCAAAGAGATGCCCGTGCACGGGATGAGATTCGTGACCACGGCGACATTGAGGAAAACCTGAATGGCAAGGAGCGTGGTGATCCCCGCGCAGACGAGAAAGCCGAAGCGATCGGGCGAGTGCAGAGCGATCCAATATCCGCGCAAAATCAGCACGGAGAAAAGCACCAAGATGAGCGATGCGCCGATGAAGCCAAGCTCCTCGCAGACAACGGAGAAAATGAAATCGTTGTGCTCTTCCGGCAGATACAAAAATTTTTGCCGACTCCCGCCGAGACCGAGGCCGCTCAAGCCGCCCGAACCGATTGAGTAGAGCGACTGGACGATTTGATATCCCTCATCGGACGAGCTTGAAAAAGGGTCACGCCACGTGTTTATGCGGCCGGAGGCGTAAGGGAAAAACATAAGCAGCACGCCGAGCGCCGCGCCCACCGCGCCGAAAGCCGCCGCGAACCAACCAAGGCGCACGCCGCCCAAAAACAGCATTGCCCCGCCGACGGCGATGATGATTATAGACGCGGAAAAATGCGGTTCAAGCACGAGCAGAGCCACAATTATAACCAATATCCCGCCAAAAGGCAAGATGCCATAGCGAAAAGTGCGCATTTTGCCGCGCAAGCGGCAAATGAGCGCTGAAAAGGACAAAATGACAGCGAGCTTTGCAAGCTCAGAGGGCTGAACCGTCAGCCCGCCGACGCCGAGCCAGCGGCGCGCGCCGTTTGCCTTGACGCCGACAAACGGAACAAGCACCAGCAAAACCAGCACCCCGCCCAAAAAGGGAAACGATGCGCGGCGATAAAGCGCCATCGGCACACGCGAGGCCAAAAGCATCGCACCCACGCCGATTACGGCGAACAAAAGCTGGCGGATGAAATAATAAGCGGCGTTGCCGCTGGTGATGTTGCCGGGGTCATAGTATGCGCGCGCATAGCTGGACGAGAGAACCATCACCACGCCCACCGTCAACAGCACGAGCACCAGCACGAAAAAGCCCGTGTCAAACCCACGGCGGCGCTGCGCCGTCTTGACAGCGGAAAAGTCGGCGAGGCGGGCGCTTTCATAACGCATTTTCCCACCTCCCCGACTTAACGTCAAAATCTCATATCAGAGGGGATAACGCTGAAACACCCCAATAAATGATATGACGGCAAAGGTCAGAGATATGCCGGTAAAAAGAACAAAAAGTTCGCGCTCTTTCCACTTCTTGCCCGTCCATCCCCCCATTTCGAGGTGGTGATGGAGCGGTGCCATGCGAAACACGCGTTTGCCGTGAGTCAGCTTGAAGTAAGTAACCTGAATGATATCGGAAAGAGTCTCCAAGATGTAAATGATGCCGAGGGTGACGAGGATAAGCGGCATGTCATAGGCAAAGGCCATAGCCGCCACAGCGCCACCGAGGAACAACGACCCCGTGTCCCCCATGAAAACCTTGGCCGGGTTGAAATTATAAATGAGAAAGCCGAGCAGGCCGCCGACAAGCGCCGAGGCGAATATGCCAAGCTCCAAATACGCCTCACCCCAAAGCGTGGTGATGGCGACAAAGAACAAAAACACCGGGATGCTCGTTCCGGCGGCAAGGCCGTCAATGCCGTCGGTGATGTTGACTGCATTGACCGTGCCGACGATGACGAACGAGGCAAACACAAAGTAAAGCCACTCCGGCATATAAACTGTCTTGTTGAAAAACGGAATGTAAAGATCCGAGGTGACAAAGCCAAGCTCGCGCATAAGCAGCACAAAAACCAGCGCGGCGGCAAGCTGAAGCAGGAACTTCATCTTGGCCGTCAGGCCGAGATTTTGCTTTTTCTTGAGCTTTTCCCAATCGTCCAAGAAGCCGATCGCGCCGAAAACAAGCGCGAAGAGAAGCACGAATATGTGCACATAGTCACCGTGCAGCATTCCGTCAAAACCGACAGTGAGACACACAAATGCCACCGCCGCAATGAACATCATGCCGCCCATGGTGGGCGTCCCTGTTTTGGACATGTGCCAGGTAGGGCCGTTGGATTTGATCTCCTGACCCGCCTTTTGTCTGCGAAGCCACGGAATATAGAAGTTGCCGAACACCGTGGCAAATAAAAATGCGAGCACAAAGGCAGTTATAAGCTTTATCGTCATGATTTTCTCCAAACAGTCGTTATTACGGTCAAAGCGCGCGCAAAGGGTCTCTCAGCGCGATTTTCTCCGTTCAAGCCACTCGGCCACAATCTCTCTTTCGTCCATGTGGTGCTTTTCGTGCCCCACGATTTGGTAATCCTCGTGGCCTTTGCCGGCTAATAATATTACATCACCGGGGCATGCGTTGTCAATAGCCCAATGTATGGCCTCAATGCGGTCGCAAATGACCTTTTTGGGTGTGTGCTTGGTTTTCATGCCTTCGGTAATCTCATTGATGATGGCCATGGGCTCTTCCGTGCGGGGGTTATCGCTCGTGACGATGACGAAATCGGAATTGTCCGCCGCAATTGCGCCCATGATGGGGCGTTTGAGACGATCGCGGTCGCCGCCGCAGCCGAAAAGACACACCAGCCGCCCGCGCGTGACCGGGCGCAGGGTTTTCAACACCGTTTCCAGCGCGCCGGGCTTGTGGGAATAGTCAATGATGATGTTATAATCCCCGTCCGTTGGGACAAGCTCCACCCTGCCCTTGACGCCCTTGGCCGTGCCCATGGCGTCACAGCAGTCTTGAAGACTGATGCCCAGCGCAAGGCCGACGGATATCGCGCCGAGGGCATTGTGCACGGAGAATATGCCGGGAATGGCAAGGCGCGCGAGAGCAAGCTCGTTATTATAAACAGCCGCAAAGCGGACGCCGGATGCGCTCATGCGCACGTCCTTCGCCGTGAGGTCAGCGTCGTTCGTCTCGGCGGAAAAGGTGATTGCTTTGCAGGTGGCGCGCGCCATCATATACGGGGCATGCTCATCGTCGGCATTGAAGCAGCCGACGGTGCAGCGGCTGAATAGCAGGCTTTTCGCCGCGGCGTATTCCTCCATCGTCCCGTGCAGGTCAAGGTGATCCTGCGAAAGGTTGGTGTACTCCGCCACATCGAAGTGAAGCCCCGCCACGCGGTCAAGCGCCAGCGCGTGGGACGAAACCTCCATCACAACGTGCGTGCAACCCGCTTCGAGCATTGAGAGGAAAAGCTTGTTGAGCTCATAGCTTTCGGGCGTGGTGTGCTCGGAATGGATGTGCTCATCGCCGATCATGTTGCCGTTTGTGCCGATGAGGCCGACCTTCGCGCCGAGCTTTTCTTCGAGCATGTGCTTGATGAGATAAGAGGACGTGGTTTTGCCGCTTGTGCCGGTGATGCCGATGAGGGTCATTTTGGACGCCGGGTTGCCGAAAAACTCACGGCTGACAAACGCAAGCCCCTTGCGGCAGTCTGAAACGAGGATATAGGGCGTACCATCCGTGGGGGCGACTTCGCACAGCACGGCGGCCGCGCCGCGTTCCACGGCCTTGGGGATGAAGCGGTGGCCGTCGCTTTCAAAGCCTTTTATGGCCACAAACAAATCCCCAGGCTGAGTGACGCGCGAGTCATAGCTCACGCCGGTGATATCCAGCTCCGACGAGGCGGTGCATTCAATGACATCAAGCTCGCGGATAAGTTCTTTCAGCTTCATACGTTTCCTCCGTTTATATCTTAATCGAAATCAGTATTTTCCAAGCATGGCCTCATCATTGCGCACGAGGCTGACCTCAATGGCCGTGCCGTGTGCGGCAAGCGCGCCGCAGGGCACGCTCTGCGCGCTGACAAGCTGGCTGTCTGGGTCTGTGACGGGGCTTGAAGTGCGGATGTATATTCCATAATAAGAAAGTGTATCCCGCGCCTCGGCATAGCTCATGCCGCTCAGTTCCGGCACGGTTTCAAGCTCGTTTGAGGGTTCGGCGTCAAGATAGAGTATCACCTGACTTCCGGCGGCAAGTGACGTGCCGGAGAACGGGAGCTGATCGGTGACGGTGCTCCCCTGTCCGATTGTGCGGTAATTCAGCCCCGCGTCGGACAGCGCGGCAACGGCCTTGTCAAGCGACATATCCAGCACAAGGGGCATCACGGCGTCCGCCGTTTTTTCGCTCTTCTCGGGCTCAACGCCCATGTAGGGCAAAATATCCGCCATCATGCGCCCGACGACGGGCGCGGCCATCTGCCCGCCGCTGATATACACGCCGGATTCATTCGACGGGGTGTCCAAGAACACCAGAAGGGCGATTTGGGGGTCATCCGCCGGGGCAAAGCCGATGAATGAGACGATATACTCCTTTTGCCCGGTTTTGGCCTCAAGGTTGACCTTCTCACTCGTGCCGGTTTTGCCGCCGATTCTGTACCCGCTGACGGCGGCGTTGCGCCCCGTGCCGTCGGTTTGGTCGCCGACGACCTTTTCAAGAATCTCTCTGAGCTGTGCGCTTGTTTTCTCGCTTATGACGCGGCGGACAAGCTTGGGGCTGTGCTCATAAGCGGTGCTGCCGTCGGCAGAGAGCATGCCGCGCACAACGTATGGCTGCATCAGGTTTCCGCCGTTGACGCAGGCGCTCACGGCGGTGATGAGCTGAAGCGGTGTTATCGTAAAGGTCTGGCCGAATGAGGCGGCGGCAAGCTGGGAAAGGTTTTTCTCGGAGCAAAAGGTGTTCTCGCTCCACCATATACTGCCGCTCTCCCCTGCCAGATCGATGCCGGTGGTGGCGGTCAAATTGGCGTCCTTATCCTCGCTGAGGTTCAGAAAACCAAAGCTGTCGCAATATTTATAAAAGCTTTCCGCGCCGACGCGCTGGCCGATGTTGACAAAGGCGACATTGCAGGAATGCTGAACCGCCTGAGTGAGCGTTTGCGAGCCGTGCCCGCCGTATTTCCAACAGCGGATGGGGTTGGTTCTGCCGATGACGTTGACCGTTCCGGGGCAATAAAAGCCGTCGGACAGGCCGACCTTCCCCTCCTCCAAGGCCATGGCAAGGGTGATAATTTTGAAGGTCGAGCCGGGCTCATAAGTGTCGGAGAGGGCTTTATTGCGCCACTGGCGCTGCTGTGCCTCGCGCAGTAGGGCGTCTGCCTCGTCCTCGCTTTCGGCGCTGTCAATGGCAAGGCGCGCCTCGGCACTCACGTCGAGGAAGTTGTTCAAATCATAGCCGTCCAATGAGGCCATGGCAAGTATCGCGCCGGTGTTGACATCCATTGCAATTGCCCCGGCGCCGTTTTGTATGTCGTAATCCTCCACTGCTTGTTTGAGATGCTTTTCCACGTAATACTGAATGGTGGAATCAAGTGTGGTGATGATGTCATACCCATCCTCGCCGGGGATGTATTGCTCAAAGCGAGAGAACAAAAGCTCAGTGCCGTATGCATTCGTGGCGCGGACGGTTTTGCCCGAAGTCCCGGCAAGGGCGGTGTTATACTGCGCCTCAATGCCCTCAAGCCCGTAATTATCCGTGCCGACAAAGCCGATGAGATGACATGCAAGGGACGAATTGGGATAATAGCGCTTGGTGTCTGTCTCCAAGCGGACGCCGCGCAGGCCGTATTCGCTTTTGAAACGGCGCACGGCGTCTGCCTTGTCGCTTTCAAGCTTGCGGGCAACGGTCACATACCATGAGCCGGTTTGGTTGGCCTTATCCAGTATATCATATCGGTCAAGCCCCAGTATTTCGCTGAGCTTATCGGCGATAAGCTCTTTGTCCTCGCCGTACATTTCAATCTCCGCCGGGCTGAGATAAACATTATCCACCGAGGCGCTGACGGCAAGTGGCGTCATATTGGTGTCATAAATCACGCCGCGCGCCGCGCTGGTCGGCGCTTCGCGGAGCTGCTGGTTGATGGCGAGGGTTTCATAATGGCTGTGGTCGATGATTTGAAGTTTATACAGCCGCGCCAAAAGCAGCGCGAATGCAGCTATGCCGCACACTGCCATCAAAAACAGAGTGCGGCGGAGCATTTGCCTGCTCGGTTCATAGCGGCGGGTCGGTTTGAAATTTGCATCTGACATGGCATACTCCCGTGCGTTGTTGCTGAAAACAGTATATTGCACGGCTTATCCGCTTATGTCAGGACTCAGCCCACGTTGCTTATATGTATAATTTCTATCTGCTCGACGGTGCAACGGCACATGCCAAGCTCTTCTATGGCATAGCGCTCAAGCTCGTCCATGCTGATGCTTTTTTCAATCGTGGCGAGGAGAATGTCATTTTGCTCATATAGCTCCTCGGTCGCCTTGGTGAGTCGCGACGCAGCATCATTCACGGCGGCAAGCTTGATGGACGCGAAAAGCGACAGCACCGCCAGTACAGCGGAAAACGAGAACAGCACCGCCGCAAAAAGGACGTTTGAAACGCGCTTCATTCGCCCTTATACCCTCTCCGCCACGCGGAGCTTTGCGCTTCTTGCGCGCGGGTTTGCGTTAATTTCGTCCTCGGTCGGCAATATGGGCTTGCGGCAGACACTTTTGAGGGTCTTTTTGAAGCCGCAAGTACATATTGGCGCCTCTCTCGGGCAGGTGCAGCCGTTTTCTTTGGCCGCGATACCCACTTTGACAATTCTGTCCTCAAGAGAGTGGAAACTGATCACACATAATCTGCCGCCGAGATTGAGCTTGTCGGGGGCAGTGTCCATGAGCGTGGCGACAGCGCCCAGCTCATCATTGACGGCGATGCGAATCGCCTGAAAACAGCGCTTTGCCGGGTGCTGCTTTTCACGCAGTGCGGCGGCGGGAAGCGCAGATTTTATGATGTCCACCAGTTCAAGGGTGGTCTCGACGGGCTTTTTTTCGCGTGCGACGGCGATGGCGGCGCTGATGCGCCGGGCGTACCGCTCTTCGCCGTAGTCCCAAAAGATTCTGTCTAGCCTGTCGGTGGCGTAGTTATTGACAATATCATAAGCGGTGAGGCCGCCGGAGCGATCCATGCGCATGTCAAGGGGCGCGTCGTTCATATAAGAAAAGCCGCGCTCGGCCTCATCGAGCTGGGGCGAGGAAACGCCGAGGTCGAAAAGCATTCCGTCAACGCCGGATAGCCCCAAATTATCGAGTATGGCACAAGTATCGGAAAAATTGCCGTGCACGAGCGTGACGCGCTCGGAAAACTCTTCAAGGCGTTTCCCTGCGCGTTCAATGGCGGTCTCGTCCCTGTCAATGCCGATGAGCCGCCCCGTCGTCAGGCGCTTTGCGATTTCATACGAGTGCCCGCCAAGACCGAGTGTGCCGTCGACATATATCCCATCGGGTTTTATGTTAAGGTTTTCAATGCATTCGTTGAGCAATACGGAAACATGCTTGGGCGTATCCATCAAAATTCCAGCTCCTCCATCACGGCGGCGATATTTTCGGGCTTGGTCTCCTCGGCGAAAACGCTGCTCCATGCCTCGCTGTCCCACAGCTCTGCGTGGTTGTTGCAGCCGATCACCGTCACCTTTTGCTTAAGCCCGGCAAAATCACGCAGATTTTGCGGGATGAGCGCGCGGCCTTGGCTGTCAAGCTCACAGCGCGCGGCATGGGCAAAAAGCGGGCGCATTTTGCGCTGCTTGATATACGGCATAGCGCTGACCTTGTCGGAAAGAGCCTTCCAGTTATCGCCGCTATATACGCAAAGGCACTTGTCCATCGACAGCGTCACATAAAAAACATCCCCCAGCTCATCGCGCAGCTTGGCCGGAATGAAAAGCCGCCCTTTGCTATCCAGAGAATGTTGATACTCGCCCGTCATGGAATTTACCCCTTTCGCCTGTTCGTTTGCGCCATTTTGCACCACAATTACCCACCGTGTGATTATATTATAGATGTGGTTCACATAAAATGCAAGTAATATTTTTTGACTTTTTTTGAATCAATTTGTAGCTTTTTAACCAAAATAATGCTAAGAACGCCCTGACAGCAATATATACTGCTGTCAGGGCGTCGGAACAACTATATGTAGTTATTTATGCTGTCAAGGCTCTCTTTGAATCTTGGTTATGGGCGCGCCGCCCTGGCGCTTTGCGGCGGGAGCGGGTTGGGCGCGGCGAACCTCCTGCGCCTGCGCGGGGGCTTGCTGGGGCTGTGCGGGCGCGGGTTTGGCCTTGGCGGGAGCGGGCTGAGCCTCAGCCGGTGCAGCGGCGGCCGCGGCGCCGCCCATGGAGTTGAAGGCGCTGTGTGCGCTTTGGAGCTTTTTCAGTGCTTCGCTCACACATTCTTCGGACTGCTTCATAATGTCATCGACATATTCGGCGGCGACGCGGCGAAGCTCTTTGGACTTGGCCTCGGCGGAGTTTATCATCTCGGCGCTTCTCGCGCGAGCAATACGCACGACCTCCTGCTCCTCGATCATGGCCTTTGACTTTTCCTCGGCGCTCTTGCGCATGGCCTCGGCCTCGCGCTTGGCATTGCCGATGAATTCATCGCGCGCCGAAACAAGGCGCTTGGCCTCGGCCAAGGCGCTGGGCAGATTGGCCTTGATCTCGTTGATGATGTCAACGGCCTTTTCGCGCTCGATTATGCATTTGTCATTGCCGAGGGGGACGCCCCAAGCCTCGGTGACCATACCGTAAAGAATATCAAGGAGTTCTATAATGTCGGTGCTGTTATCCATCAATCATTCCTCCATTGCAAAGCTTTGTTTTGAATATCGTCTATTATTTCATTCGGCACAAAACCCGTCAGATCCGCGCCGTATTTCGCCATTTCGCGCACGATGGATGAGCTGAGAAATGTGTATTTGGAGCTGGCCGTCAAAAACATGGTTTCCATGTCGGGGTTAATTTTTTTGTTCAAAAGATCCATCTGAAATTCATAATCGAAGTCAGACGCGGCACGAAGCCCCTTCACGATGGTCACGCCGTCATATTGCTTTGCATACTCTGCCAAAAGCCCGTCGGGCGTGTCCACGCGGACGTTCGGGTATTTCTCCACAGCGCGGCGAACCATGTCCGCGCGCTCTTCCACGGAGAACATCGGCGAGGTTTTAGAGGCGTTTTTCATCACGCATACCACCACCTCGTCGAAAATCTTGGACGTGCGGCGAATGATGTTGAGGTGGCCGAGGGTGATCGGGTCAAAGCTGCCCGGACAAATTGCTGTGCTCATGTGTTGTCTCCTGCCGATTGGGGCGATTTCACGTATTTGCAGAGTTTGACCTTGCCATAGCGGTATTCGCGGATTTTCGCATAAGGGGCGGTCATCTCCGGAAGCTCCCTTTCGCGGGCGGCTTCGCATATTATTATACCACTATCCGACAATATGTCAACCGAATTGATGATTTTCAGCACTTCCTCATACAAGGGAGATGCATACGGCGGGTCAATGAGAACAAGGTCGAATTTCCCCGCAGAGCGGAGAAAGCTGACCGCGTCTGTCTGCATGACCGTGCCGTTCAGGCCGCAGGTTTTGAGATTTGACTTGATAATTTTCACCGCCGCGCTGCTTTCGTCGACGAACACGCACTCCGCCGCGCCGCGGCTGAGGCATTCTATGCCGAGCTGCCCCGTGCCCGCAAAAAGGTCAAGCACACGCCGCCCCTCGATGTCAAACTGGATGATGTTGAAAAGCGCTTCTTTGACATTGTCCGTCGTGGGGCGAATATCGTAATTTTCCGGGGTGGTCAAGCGTCTGCCGCGCGCAGTGCCGGTTATAACTCTCATTTTTTCTCTCCCCTGTCGTTGTGGAAATAATCATATATGGCGTTTGCCGCGTTCGTGGGCACGACGAGGCGCAAGGTGTCCACGCTTGCCTCTTTCACGGCCTTGACGGATTTGAAATACTTCATCAGCTCTGCCCGGCGCTTCGGCCCCACTCCGGGGATTTTGTCCAGTGCGGAGACATAGCCCTCATTTCGCAATGCGCGCTGATACTCAATGGCGAAGCGGTGCGTCTCCTCCTGTATACCGCCGACAAGCGCAAACACCGCGGGGTTGCCGCTGATGCCGATTTCGTGCCCGTCGGGAGATATGAGCGCGCGTGTGCGGTGACGGTCATCCTTGACCATGCCGAAGGTGGGGACGCTCAGCCCCAGCTCGTTGAGCGCGTCCACGGCCATTTTGGCGTGGTTTTCGCCGCCGTCGATGAGCAGCAGCTCAGGCAGGGGCGAAAAGCTTTCATCGCCGTCGACATAGTGCTTAAAGCGGCGATAAACCGCCTGACGCATGCTGGCGTAGTCGTCGCGAATGGGCATGTCCTTTATGCGGAATTTCTTATACGCGCGTTTGAGCGGCTTTGCGTTGACGTGCACCGTCATCGCCGCGACTATGCCCGTGTCACCGAGGTTTGAAACGTCAAAGGCTTC
>CAZXVA010000023.1:0-25244 GCA_964644305.1 uncultured Oscillospiraceae bacterium | reverse complement strand
TTTTCCATTTCAAAGGTGACAATAGGATTGCTCATTGGTAGTTCCTTTCTTTCATAATTCTGTCTATATCGCGCTTGGACTGGCGGTCGGCCTCGCTGTCGCGCTTGTCGTGCAGCTTTTTGCCCTTGCACAGCCCCAGCTCAAGCTTGACTCGGCTGTCCTTGAAATAAAGCGAGAGGGGGATGAGTGCAACGCCGTCTTGCATAATGCGGGCGTTGAGCTTCATAATCTCGCGCTTGTGCATCAGCAGCCGCCGAGGGCGCATCGGGTCGCGGTTGAAGATGTTGCCCTGCTCGTAAGGGGAGATGTGCATCCCACGCACGAAAAGCTCACCGTTTTTGACGGTGCAGAAAGAGTCCTTGAGGTTGACATTGCCTGCGCGGATGGACTTGACCTCCGTGCCGGCAAGCTCAATCCCGGCTTCAAAGCGTTCAAGCACAAAGTATTCATGAAAAGCCTTGCGGTTGGCGGTAATCTGCTTTATGCCCTGCTGCTTCGGCACGACCGGCTCACTCCTTTTTCGTTATACATTCATTCTATCACAGCGCAAAGGAAAATAAAAGCACAATTTGTGAACAGGGGAGAGGGACAAGCTTCATCTGTCGAGCTGCGCAAAATACTCCCTTGCGGCGTCGGCGTCGAGCTGGATTTGGGCGGAGAGGGCGGCGTAGGAAGCGAATTTTTTCTCGCCGCGCAAAAATGAATAAAACTCCACGCGCGCCTGACGGCCGTAAAGGTTGCCGGAATAGTCCAAAAGGTGGCTCTCGACGCTGACGCGGTCGGAATCCGTCACCGTCGGGCGGACGCCGACGTTCGTGACGGCGATGTGGCTGTCGCCGTCCTCCAAATATACCTTCGCGGCGTAAACCCCGTGTTTGGGGACAAGCACGCCGTCGGGGAAATACATGTTTATCGTCGGCGCGCCGAGGTTTGTGCCGAGGTGATAGCCGGAATGGACGGTGTCGGAAAGCGTGTGCGGGTGGCCGAGGAAGCGGTTGGCCGTTTCCATGTCGCCGCTCGTGATAAGCTCGCGGATATATGTGGAGCTGACGATGCGCCCGTCGATGGTTTTGGCGGGGATGATGTCACAGCCGATGCCGCGCCCCTCGCAATATTCCTTCAAGCGCGCCGCCGTGCCCGCGCCCTTATAGCCAAAGCAAAAATCGTGCCCGACGACAATCCACGCGATGGAAAGCTCATCAATCAGCGAGGCGATGAACTCCTCCCACGGCATGTGCATCATGTGCTCGCTGAAATGGAGAAAGACGACGTTGTCAATGCCGTAGCAGCGGCGGATAAGCTCCTCGCGGGAGATGGCACTGTTGATGAGCGGCACATCCTTGTGGAACACCAATGTGTCCGGGTGCACGTCGAAGCTCAATACGCTCGCCGTTGCGCCTATCTCGTCGGCGCGGCGGCGCGTCATTTTCAAAAGCTCGCCATGGCCGACATGGACGCCGTCAAAGAAGCCGAGCGCGATGGCACGTTTAGTATGTGGCATGTTATTTTACCTCGAAAAAGCTTTTTACGGTGGTCATGACGCCGTCATCGACCCGGCCGAGCATCAAAAGCTCGCCACTCTCGGCGTAGACCCGGTATTCCCCGTCCGGCGTATTCGGCGCGTTGACGGCGGTGCCGCATCTAATGCGCCGCTCGTCGCCCGGCGCGGCGCGCCATTCGGGCAGGGCGGCAAAAAGCGAGTCCACCGGCAGCAAAAGCCGCTCCGCGCCGCCCTCGGCGGCGGCGGAGATGACCTCGTCAAGCGTGTGGGCGCTGTCAACGGAGTAATCCCCGGCGCGCGTGCGCCGAAGCGCGCTCATGCACCCGCCGACACCCAGCGCCGCGCCGATATCGTGGCAAAGTGCGCGGATATACGTGCCCTTGGAGCAGGTGACATCCAGCACCCAATCCTCGCGCTCGCGCCCGATGAGCGTGAGCGCATGGATGCAAATCCGGCGCGGCTTGCGCTCGACGGTGCCGCCGGCGCGGGCAATGTCATAAAGCCGCTTGCCCTTGACCTTGATGGCCGAATACATCGGCGGGAGCTGCTCCTGCTCGCCGACAAAGTCGGCGAGCACGGCGCGCAGGGCGTCCTCTGTGACGGCGGACGCATCGTTTTGGGAGATGACTGCGCCGGTGGTGTCCTGCGTGTCGGTGACAAGGCCGAGACGCAAATGCGCCGTATAGCGCTTGTCATGCCCCTCGGCAAACTGCACCGCGCGCGTTGCGCGCCCGACGAACACCGTCAGCAGCCCCGTTGCCATGGGGTCGAGCGTCCCGGCGTGGCCGATGCGCCGCTCGTGCAGCACACCCTTGAGCTTGACCACGACGTCGTTGCTTGTCCAGTCGGCGGGTTTGTCGATGAGGAGAATGCCGTTCATTTCCAAACCTCGTCAATCACGTCCAGCAGCATTTGGCACACGCTTTGCGGTGTGCCGGTGATGGTGCATCCGGCGGCGAGAGCATGACCGCCGCCGCCGAAAACGGCGCAAATCTCGCCGGAGTTGACCTTCTCGGTCGAACGCAGGGAGAGGCGGCAGGTGCCGTCTTTCTGCTCGCGTATGGTTATGCTCAGCTCGCAGCCCTCGGCGCGCCCGGCGAGGGAGGCGATGTCGTCCATGTCCGCCTCGCCCGCGCCGCTTTGGGCGAGCATGTCCAGCGTAATCTCCGCCACGGCGATTTGCCCGCCGCGATAATAGGCGAGCGAGCTGTATATCAGCCCCTCCAGCTTCAGCCGCGCGGGGGACGCCTTGCGGAAAAAGCGCATGTTGATCCCCGCATTGTCCGCGCCGAAACGCAGAAGCTCCGCCGCCGCGCGAAAGGCCGGGGCGTTGGTGTTGGCGTATTTGAAGCAGCCGTTGTCGGTGGAAAGTGCCATGTATAAAAGCGTGGCCTCATCCTTGGTGACGTTGCCGCGCAGTGCCTTGATAAGCTCCAGCACTATCTCGCCGCAGGACGAGCGCTCGTCGCACAGCAAAAGCGCCTCGGCATAGCGGGAGTTCGAGGGGTGATGGTCGATGCAAAGCTGCACCGCGCCGTCAAAGCCCGGCGTGAAAAGCCCCTCGGTGGCAATGTCCACGGCGATGACGAACGCCGGGGTGTACCCCTCCGGCGCGAGATAGCCCTCGGCGTAGGGGGCGAGGAGGGAGGTGAGGTCGGCATTGGGCATGAGATAGGCCGTTTTGCCCGCCCGGCGCAGTGCCGAGCACAGCGCCGAGGCGCTGCCCACGGTGTCCCCGTCTGGGTTTTTGTGCGTGAGAATGAGGTATTTGTCGTGCTTTTTCAAAAGCTCCGCGCAATCTTTAGCTGTCATTTTTTCACCCTTATTCGTCGCGGCTTTCGCCGTCGGCGGTGATGTCGAGCGCGCTTATCACCTCGTTTATGTGCGCGCCGTATTCGATGCTGTGGTCAATTTCAAAAACCAGCTCCGGCGTGTAGCGGAGATTGAGCGCGTTGCCCAGCTCGCGGCGGAGCCACCCGGCGGCGGACTTGACGCCGCGCTTGAACTCCTTTTCGTCCTGCATGCCCATCACCGAAAGCCAAATCTTTGAATAGCGCAGATCGCCCGTGGTCTCCACGCGCGTCACGCTTATCATGCCCTGCTGCACGCGCGGGTCTTTCACCTCGCGCAGGAGCTTCGACAGGGCAAACTGAATGTCGTCGTTAGTTCTTGCAAGCTTGTTTGATGCCATAATTTTTCCCTCGCGGCAAAAAGGGGGCTGTGCCGCGTGAAAGCCTCACGCGGCGCGACCCCTCGTTGCTCCATTTCTTTTACTGATTTATCTGCTCCATCACGAAGCACTCGATAACGTCGCCGACCTTGATGTCGTTGAATTTTTCCACCTGCATGCCGCATTCATAGCCGGAGGCGACTTCCTTGACGTCGTCCTTGAAGCGGCGCAGAGACGCGAGGTCGCCCTCGTGAATGACGATGTTGTCGCGCAGCACGCGCACCTGGCAGCCGCGCTGAATCTTGCCGTCGGTGCAGTAGCAGCCGCACACAGTGCCGACCTTGGACACCTTGTAGGTCTCGCGAACCTCGGCGTGGCCGATGATGGCCTCTTTGAACTTCGGAGCGAGCATGCCCTTCATGGCGGCCTCAATCTCGTTGATGCAGTCATAGATGACGCGGTACATGCGCATGTCGACGTGGCTTCTCACGGCCGAATCGCGCGCGGCGTTGTCCGGGCGGACGTTGAAGCCCACGATTATCGCGCCGGAGGTTGCCGCGAGCATGACGTCGGACTCGTTTATCGCGCCCACTGCGCTGTGGATGACCTTCACGCGCACTTCTTCGTTGGATATCTTTTCAAGCGACGCCTTGACCGCCTCGGCAGAGCCCTGCACGTCGGCCTTGACGATGATGTTGAGCGTTTTCATCTCGCCGGCCTGAATCTGGCTGAACAGGTCTTCGAGGCTGACCTTCTTCGCCCCGCCGAAGGCGTTGTTCATCTGCTGGACGCGGCGCTCCTCGGCCAGCTCTCTGGCCATGCGCTCATCGGCAACGGCGTTGAACACGTCGCCCGCGCTCGGCACTTCGGAAAGGCCGGAAATCTCAACCGGGGTGGACGGGCCTGCCTCGGTGACGCGCTGACCCTTGTCGTTTATCATCGTGCGCACACGGCCCACGCTCGTCCCGGCGATGATGATGTCGCCGAGGTGGAGAGTGCCGTTTTGCACCAAAACGGTCATGATGGGGCCGCGTCCCTTGTCCAGGCGCGCCTCGATGACCGTGCCGCGCGCGGCGCGGTTGGGGTTGGCCTTCAGCTCCTGAACCTCGGCGAGAACGACGAGGTTTTCAAGCAGGTTGTCGATGCCCATGCCGGTCTTGGCGGAGATGGGGCAAATGATCGTGTCGCCGCCCCACTCCTCGCTGACGAGGTCATATTCGGTGAGCTGCTGCTTGATGCGTTCGGGGTTTGCGCCCACGGTGTCCATCTTGTTAATCGCGACGACCACGGGGATGTTCGCGGCCTTGGCGTGGTTGATGCTTTCAATGGTCTGCGGCATGATGCCGTCATCCGCCGCCACGACGAGGATGGCAATATCCGTCACCATCGCGCCGCGGGCGCGCATGGACGTGAACGCCTCGTGACCCGGCGTGTCGAGGAAGGTGATGGGGCTGCCGTTGATTTCGACGGTGTATGCGCCGATGTGCTGGGTGATGCCACCGGCCTCGCCGGAGACGACGTTGGCATGGCGGATATAGTCAAGAGTGGAGGTCTTGCCGTGGTCAACGTGACCCATGACAACGACGACGGGGGCGCGGGGGATGAGATCCTCCGGCTTATCCTCGTGATCGTCGATGAGGCGCTCTTCCACCGTGACGATGACTTCTTTTTCGACCTTGCAGCCGAGCTCCATGGCCACGAGCGCGGCGGTGTCATAGTCGATTATCTCGGAAACGGACGCGAACACGCCGAGCTTGAACAGCTGCTTTATGACCTCGGAGGCGGTCTTCTTCATGCGCGAGGCGAGGTCGCCCACGCTGATCTCGTCCGGAATCTGAACCTTCAGCTGCTGCTTCTTGGCGATTTCGAGCTGGAGCTTGTTCATCTTGTCGCGCTCTTCCTGGCGGCGCTTGGCCGAGGCGAGCTGCGGGTTTTGCCGCTGCTTGGACTTGCTTTGAATCTTCTCCTTGTTGCCGCGGCGAAGAGCGCTGTCCTTGGCCTTCATGCCGGCCATATCCTCAAACTTTTCGTTGTACTTTTCGATGTTGACCGCCGCGCCGCCGCGAGTGTCGACAACGCGCTTTTCCGCGACCTGGCGCGGGGTGTGCGGCTTGTCGGGCTTGGCGGATTTCTGCGCCTGCGGCTGGGGCTGCGCGGGGGCGCTCGGCGCGCTCTTCGCGGCGTTCGGCTGTGCCGGGGCGGCGGGCTTTGCCGCCGGTTTTTCGCCCTCGGCGGGCTTGGCCTCGGTCGGCTTTGCCGCGGCCTTGGCGGCCTCTTCGGGCTTGACGGTGAATATCTCCTCCAAGCTTGCCGCCTGGTTATTCTGCGTCATATATGCAAAGATGACGTCAAGCTCGTTGTTTTCAAGAACCTGCATGTGGTTTTTCGGCGTCGTGGCATAGTCGGTGAGAATCTGCGTGATGACCTTGGTCGCCACGTTGAAATCCTTTGCCACCTCATGCACCCTGTATTTTATCATGCTCATACGTCAGTCCTCCTTTTTCCGTTCCTCTTATTCCTTTCGTGCGCCGCGGCTTCGCTTTTGCGGCGCTCGGCCTTTTCAAAGCGCCCGGCAAGCTCCTCGGCGACGGGGCTGTACTCCTCGCCGTATTCCTGCGCGAGGGACTTTGCAAAGGCGTTTGCAAAGCCGATGTCGGTGATTGCGGCCATTGAGCAGCCGTTCACGCCGACGTGGGAGGATATCTCCTCCTTTGAAAACGGCAGGCGCGTCATCACCACGTTGCGCCCGTGCACAAAGCCCTTGGCGCGGCCGAGCGCGTTGTCGGACGCATCCTGCGCCAGCACAAGGATTTTCGCCTTGCCCGCGCGGCAGGCCGCCCCCGCGTTCGTCTCGCCTATGGCGACGGCGTTCGCCCGGCGCATAAGGCCGAGCATGTTCAAAAGCTTTTCACTCATTCGCCGGCCTCCATCTGCTCGTTGAGCCTTTCGTATACCTCACCGGGTATCTGCGCCGAAAACGCCTTTTCCAGTGCGTGCGCCTTTATCGCCTTTTTCAGGCACTGCGCGTCGCGGCATACATAAGCGCCCCGCCCCGCCGCCTTGCCCTTGAAATCAAGGCTTATCTCGCCCTCCGGCGAACGCACCACGCGGATAAGCTCGCGCTTGGGCTTCATTTCGCGGCAGCCGAGGCATTGCCGCAAGGGTATTTTCTTTTGCACTGCTGCCGCCTCCTTTCCCAAGCCGGGCGTTTACGCCTCGGATTCGGGCTTGATGTCGATTTTATAGCCGGTCAGCTTGGCCGCGAGGCGGGCGTTCTGCCCCTCTTTGCCGATGGCGAGGGAAAGCTGAGCGTCGGGCACGATGACGCGGCAGCTCTTGCCGTCCTCCAGCATCGTCACGCTCACGACCTCTGACGGGGACAGCGCCGCGGCGATGTACTCCTCCGGGCTTTCGCTGTACTTGACGATGTCGATTTTCTCGCCGTTGAGCTCGTTGACGATGCCGGCCACGCGCCCGCCCTTCGGGCCGACGCAAGAGCCGATGGGGTCGATTTCGGGGTCATCCGACCACACGGCCATCTTGGTGCGGCTTCCGGCCTCGCGCGCGATGGATTTGATCTCCACCGTGCCGTCGTAAATCTCCGGCACTTCCAGCTCAAAAAGGCGCTTGACAAGGCCAGGGTGAGTGCGGCTGATGAGCACCTGCGGCCCGCGCGTGGAGTTGCGAACTTCCACGACGTAGACCTTGATGCGGTCGCCCTCGGTCAGCTCTTCGTTCTTTATCCGCTCGTTGGCGGAGAGCATGGCCTCGGTGTACTCGCTGTTGGATGCGATGCGGATGGACACCGCGCCGTTTCTCGGCTCGATGTGGGACACGATGCCGGTGAGAATTTCGTGCTCTTTGGAGGTGAACTCCTCGTAGATTATGCCGCGCTCGGCCTCGCGTATGCCCTGAATGATGACCTGCTTTGCCGACTGGGCGGCGATGCGGCCGAATTTCTTGGTCTCCACCGGGATGGGCAGCATGTCGCCGAGCTTGGCGCGGCGGCTGACCTTCTTGGCCGCTTCGAGGTTTATCTCGTGCGAGGGGTCTTCCACCTCGTTGACGACGGCCTTGATCACGTTCATTTCCACGCGCTTGTTGTCTTCGTCCAGTATGACCTCGACATTGTCCTCGCATTCGGGGTTGTCGCGGCGGAAGGCGGCCAGCATGGCCTGCTTGATCTTGTCGTACATATATCCGCGGGGGATACCCTTTTCTTTTTCGATATCCTCGATGGCTTCAAAAAATTCTGCGTTCATCACATTTTCTCCATTCCGAATAATTATATTAAATAGAAACGTGCAATTTGACCTGCGCGGTCTGCGCGGGGGTGAAGGTCAGCTCCTTCTTGCCGCACTCGATGGTCACGGCGCCGTCGTCGCTGCGCGCTTTCAGCGTGCCGACATAGCTTTTCGCGCCGTTAATCGGCTGATAGAGGCGGATTTCCACCTCGCTGCCCATGAACTGCTCAAAGTCGCCCGGCCGCTTCAGCTCGCGCTCGGCGCCCGCCGAGCCGACCTCGAACACATAGCTGTCGGGGATGGGGTCTTCCTCATCCAGCACGGGGTCAAGCGCGCGGCTTATCTTTTCGCAGTCGTCAATGCCCACGCCGCCGGGCTTGTCGATGAAAATGCGCAGATACCAGCTCCCGGCCTCGCGCACATATTCAACGTCCCACAGTGTGCAGCCGCACTCGGCCACAATGGGCTTTGCCAATTCCGCAACCTTGTCGGTGATTTTGCTCATATATTACGCCCTTTCGTTCAATAATGCGCACCGGGCACAGCCCACCGTGCGCGCGGCAAAAGTCTCGCAAAAAAGAGTGGGTCGCAACCCACTCTCATAAAAAACTAATCCTTACAATGGAATAATACCACCACACGGGAGTATTTGCAAGTACTTTTTGCGAAAAACCAAATATTTTTTCCCATTTAATCAAGCGGACGGGAGTTGTCCCCGTCCGCTTGGTATAGGGCGTGACGCCCCGCCGATTCAATAGGTGAAGCTGGGATTGTAGTGCGCGACGAATTCCTCAAGGCAGATACCCTGCTCCATGATGAACTTCGCGGCCTCTTTCCCGACGTAGCGGTAGTGCCACGGCTCGTCCCAGCCGGTCAGCAGGAGCTTGCGCGTGGGGTAGCGCTTGATGAAGCCGTACTCGGCGCAATGCTCGTCGAGCCAGGCGAAAAAGTCCGGGTCCATGTCGTCATAAATGACCTTCGTGCGGGACTTGTCGAGAATATCCACCGCCAGACCCAGCTGATGCTCGCTCGCGCCGGGCAGCATGGTGATTTTCTTGGCCTCCTCGACGGCCTCTTGGTAGATGCCGGAGGGGTCGTCAAAGTTGACGTCCTTGCCGCCGGCCATTTCGTAGGCGATTTGGCTGGCCTTGGTGTTGAAAAGCTGGCTTTGATAGGAATAGGTTCTGTACGCGCCCCAAATGAACGGGGAGAAGCCCGCGTCAATCATCGCGTCGAGCATGGAGTTGAGCTCGTCGATGTGGTCTGTGCGGAAGTACATGTATTTCGTGATTTCAATCCTCGTCACGTCCGGCTCAAAGGCCGAGGAGAGGAGGTTGTCCTCATTGACGACGGAGAAAATGTCTTGGTTTATGTCGATGTCCGGCCAAATGTCCTCGGTCGGTTCGGGGGTTTCCTCAACGGCGTTCGGGTCGACAAAGGTGACGCTGTCGGAGCTGACATACGCGCCGTCCACGCCGCCGAAGATGACGTTCGTCTGGCGATTCATGCGCGAGATGACGATGGTGTATAAAACAAGGCACAAAAATGCCATTGTGATAATCCAAAGAGTCTTTTTTCTCAAGTGTCGTTTCACCCGCCTTTCTCTCCACTTGGGCAGAATATAGCTGTGTCATTTTGAAAAACTATCGAGCAGCCTCGCAAAAATTCAGCATATTATACCACGCCCCGACAACAATTTCAAGTGCCCCGACCGCGATTCCCCACTCGCGCTCCATTTTGGCCGATATTTCACCCCAACAACGGCCCCGCCCCGCCATTTCAACCACAAAACGACGGAGCGGGGAATAAAGGCGTGTTCAATTCGACTTCCCGACTATTTCAGCACGCTGCCGTCGGGGAGGGTTATGCTGTGGCCGTTGAAGTTTATCAGCCCGGCGTTATCGAGCTTGGATATGCTGCAATTGCCCGTCAGCGTCCAGGTGCAGCCCTTGCCGACGTGTACGGTGACATTGTCCTCGACGGCCGTGCCGTCGGTATTCTTCAAAATGCTTATGCTGCCGGTGAAGCTGCTGCCGTTTTTCAGCGTGAGGTCAAGCGTGGATATGCTGTCAACGAGGATATTGCCCTCCAGCGTTTGCCCGTCCGCCGTCAGCTCGGCCTGAGCGCCGTTTTGCCCGGCCTTGCCCCAGCCGCGCTCGCCGGAGTTGCCGCTCACACGCATAAGATAGGCGTCTCCATCGTTATTCTTTATGCTCACTCCGCTTAAACTTATAACCGCGTGGGTGTTCGTGATGTAAAACATGTCGCCGCTCTCGCCCGTGAGAGTGCCGCCGGTGACGGAAAGGCGCGCCGTGCCCACGTCCGCATCGCCCGACATGGACTGATACAGCATCACATTGTGCACATTTTCCTCCGAGCTTGAACCCTCGGTTTTGCTCATGCAGCCGGTCACGGCGCAGTTTGTCAGCTCGATGGAGTTTTTGCCCTCGATCACCAACGCCTCGGAGTTTTCGGCCGCCAGCGTCGCGGTTTTGACCGCGATGTCCGCCGTTGAGTATATTGCGGGGGAGTTAAGCCCCGCCGTGCGATAGCTGCCCTCGGTCACGCTCACCTTGCCGCCGCCACGGTCCGTGCGTATTGCCGCCGAGGAGCTGCCCTCTGTCGTGACGGTGAGGCTGTCCGCCACCGTCGTGCCGCCGCCGGTGGTCTGAATGCCGCCGGAGTTGTCGCCGGTGGTTTTGATGACCGAGCTTGAAATGCTCACGCTTGTCCCCTCGCCGTAGCAGAAAACGCCGTTGCCGTTTTTCGCCGAGGAGCTGATGTTCGCGCCGGATATCGTCGCCTGTGCGCCGTTTGTGACGAGCAGGGCGGCGTTCACGCCGTAAAAATCACCCGCCTCGGTGTTGCGGCTGCTGCCGCCGGCCTTGTCCACGCTCACGCTTCTCAGCGTCACCTGCGCGCCGTCTATGCGCAGCGCGTTCTCCTCGTCGCCGACGGAGGTGTATTTTTCGCCGCTGTGCTCGCCGTCGCGGTCGAGCGTGTTTGCGCTTGTGCCCTGCGTGAAGTCCGCTCCGCCGCCGAAGCCGCCGGGCTTTCCGCCGGGCATGTCGGGCATGCCGTCCGGCTTTTCAGGCGGTTCGCCGCCGGGCATGTCGGGTCTTTCACCCGAGGGCATGTCCCCATCCGGCATGTCGGGTCTCTCACCTGTGGGCTTTTCCCCGGCGGGCATTTCCGGCGGCGCGCCCGCGCCGCCATTCGCGCCCGTGGCGTCCGCGCCGCAGGCGGCGCACGCCGCCATAAAGCAAACCACCAGCAGCGCGCAAATCAAGCGTTTCATTCCGAGCATAATATGTCAATTCCTTTCAGCTTAATATCAAAGCACCGACATAGCATACCCGCAAATACTGAACCCGGCCTTAACTGGACATGAAAAAAGTGTAAACAAAATCGGCGCACTGCTTTGCGGCAGTGCGCCGATATATTCACTCCGTCACGTGCTCTATGCCTTGGCTGACTATGGTGCGGACGTGGTCGTCGGCGAGGGAGTAGAACACGCTGCGCCCCGCGCGGCGGCTTTTGATGAGCTTGTTTTGCTTTAGTATTTTCAACTGATGCGACACGGCGGAGTCGGTCATGTTGAGCGCGGCGGCCATGTCGCACACGCACACCTCCGCCTCGAACAGCACGAACAGAATCCGCATGCGCGTCGAGTCACCGAACACCTTGAAAAGCTCGGCCAGGTCATAAAGCTGCTCCTCCGGGGGCAGCTTTTCGCGCACGGTGCGCAAAAGCTCCTCGTGCACCTCCTCGGCCTCGCATATCTCCAGCTCTTTGTCAAATTCCATGTCGTGCCCTCCTCAAAGGTTTTTCACACGCAGTGCCCGCACGGCGTTGAGCACCGCGATTATCATCACGCCCACGTCGGCGAAAATCGCGACCCACATGTTCGCAATGCCCACCGCGCCCAGCGCAAGGCAGACAAACTTCACCCCGATGGCAAAGTAAATGTTCTCGTAAACTATTCTCAGGCACTTGCGCGAAATGCGTATGGCCTTTGCGATTTTCAGGGGGCTGTCGTCCATCAGCACGATGTCCGACGCCTCAATCGCCGCGTCGGAGCCGAGCGCGCCCATCGCGATGCCGATGTCCGCGCGAGAGAGCACAGGCGCGTCGTTTATCCCGTCGCCCACAAAGGCGAGCATTTCGCCCTTGCCCTTCGCTTCGAGCAGCTCCTCCACGCGCGTGACCTTGTCCTCCGGCAAGAGGCGGCTGTACACCTTGTCGATGCCAAGCTCGTCGGCCACGCTTTTTGCCACGCGCTCATCGTCGCCCGTGAGCATCACGGTCGACTTCACGCCCACGCTGTGCAGCGCGTCAATGGCCTCTTTCGCGTCGGGCTTTATCACGTCGCATATCAAAATGTGCCCGCAATACTCCCCGTCAATGGCCACGTGCACCACCGTGCCGATGTGGCTGCACTCAACGCACTCGACATTCAGCTCGGCCATCAGCCGCTTGTTGCCCGCGGCGACACTGTGCCCGTCGATCACGGCGGTGACGCCGCGCCCGCTCAGCTCGTGCACGTCGCGCACGCGGCTCTTGTCGAGCGGGTGGGGGCACGCCTCGCGCAGACTGCGGCTTATCGGGTGGGTGGAATAACTCTCCGCCAGCGCCGCGTATTCAAGCAGCTTTTCGTCTTCCATGGGGCTGTGATGCACTCCGGCCACGGCGAAAACGCCCCGCGTCATCGTCCCGGTCTTGTCGAAAACCACGTGTTTGACCTTGGAGAGCGTCTCCATATAGTTCGAGCCCTTCACCAGCACGCCCGCGCTGCTCGCCCCGCCGATACCGGCGAAAAAGCTCAGCGGAATGCTTATCACCAGCGCGCACGGGCAGCTGATGACAAGGAAGGTCAGCGCGCGGTAAACCCAGGTGGAAAAATCGGCGCTTGCGCCGATGATGAGGTTGAAAACCGGCGGCAGAATCGCCAGCGCCAGCGCGCTGTAGCACACCGCGGGCGTATACACGCGCGCGAATTTCGAGATGAACGCCTCGCTTTTCGACTTGCGCGAGCTTGCGTTTTCCACCAGCTCCAAAATCTTTGACGCGGTGGATTCGCCGAATTCCTTCGTCGTGCGGATTTTCAGCATGCCGGATTCGTTGATGCACCCGCTTATCACCTCGTCGCCGACGGCGACACTGCGCGGCAGGCTCTCGCCCGTCAGAGCTGCCGTGTCCAGCACGCTCTCCCCCTCGACTATCACCCCGTCAATGGGAATCTTTTCGCCCGGCTGCACGGCGATTATTGTGCCGATGGTGACCTCGTCCGGGTCAACGCGCGTCAGCGCGCCGTCTGCGTCGGGGATGTTGGCATAGTCCGGGCGAATGTCCATCAGCGCGCCGATACTGCGGCGGCTTTTGCCCACGGCGATGCCCTCAAAAAGCTCGCCTATCTGATAAAATATCATGACGGCCACGCCCTCGCGATAGTCGCCCAGCGCGACCGCGCCCACCGTCGCCACGGCCATGAGGAAGTTTTCATCAAAGGGCTGCCCGCGCATTATCCCGCGGAAGGCCTTTTTCAGCGTTTCCCACCCGATTGTCAGATACGGCACGAGAAACAGCGCCAGCTTCCCCCGGCCCTCGACCGGGGCAAACGACAGCGCAACGGTCATCGCGCTTGCCGCGATGATGCGCCACATCAACTTTTTTTGCTTTTTCGTCATCCTTTTGCCCTCACTTCAACATGAAATCAGAAGAAAATTTCGCAGTCCTCCTCGACGCGGCGGCAGTTTTCCAAAACCTTTTTCATCACGGCTTTCGCGTCCGCGCCGTCTTCAAATTCCACGGTCATCTTCAGCGCCATGAAGTTCACGCTCGCGTCCTTCACGCCCTCGGTCTCCTTGGCCGCGTGCTCCATCTTGTTGGCGCAGTTGGCGCAGTCCACGTCGATCATGTAAGTCTTTTTCATTTTTCCTGTTCTCCTTTATATTATCATTTTCAACTGAGATTGATTCGACAATTGAACAATCATTCAATCGTTCAAATGCATTATATGCCCCGCCCGCGCGTTTGTCAATAGGGAAGTCGGAGAAATATAATAAAATCTGCAATAAATCAGTGGACTAATCCCGCCGCGCGTGGTAAAATCGGGATAGAATAACAAACGAAACGGATGTGAGCGCATGAAATATGATTATTTGATAGTCGGCGCGGGGCTTTACGGCGCCGTGACGGCGCATGAGCTGAAAAAGCGCGGCAAGCGCTGCCTTGTGATTGACCGGCGCGGCCATATCGCCGGCAATGTCTACACCGAGGAGATCAGCGGCATAAACGTGCACAAATACGGCGCGCATATTTTCCACACGAGCGACCGCGAAGTGTGGGACTATGTCAATAGGTTTGCCGAGTTTAATAATTACATCAACAGCCCCGTCGCGGTTTACAAGGACGAGCTTTATAATCTCCCCTTCAACATGAACACCTTCTCCAAGCTTTGGGGCATACGCACGCCCAAAGAGGCGCAGGCCAAAATCGCCGAGCAGGTGGCCACGCTCAACATCACCGAGCCGAAGAATCTGGAGGAGCAGGCGCTCAGCCTTGTCGGCACTGATGTTTACACCAAGCTCGTCAAGGGCTACACCGAAAAGCAGTGGGGGCGCGACTGCACGGACTTGCCCGCCTTCATCATCAAGCGTCTCCCTTGCCGCTTCACCTATGACAACAATTATTTCAACGACCGCTATCAGGGCATCCCCATCGGCGGGTACACCCGCATGGTCGAAAAAATGCTCGACGGCGTTGAGGTGAGGCTCAACACGGATTATTTCGAGCTTATCAAATCCGAGCCGGACATCGCCGAAAAAACCGTGTACACCGGGTGCATAGATGAGTTTTACGGCTATAAGCTCGGCGCGCTGCAATACCGCAGTGTGCGCTTTGAAACCGAGGAGCTTGACGAGGAGAACTATCAGGGCAACGCCGTCGTCAACTACACCGACCGCGCCGTGCCCTACACCCGCGTCATCGAGCACAAGCATTTCGAGTTCGGCAAGCAGCCCACCACGGTCATCTCGCGCGAGTATTCCGCCGAGTGGAAGCCGGGCCTTGAGCCGTATTACCCCGTCAATGACGACAAAAACAGCGCGCTGTACAGTGAGTATAAAGCCCTCGCCGACGGCGAGAAAGCCGTCACCTTCGGCGGCCGCCTCGGCCAGTATAAGTATTACGACATGGACAAAGTCGTCCGCGCCGCCCTCGACGCCCTCGCGGCGCTGTGAGCGGGCATAAAAAATGAAGGCGTAAACGATGAATATCAAAATTCTCACATCATATCACAAAAAGTGCGAGCTCATCACCACGGACATTATAAAGCCCATTCAGGTGGGCACGGCGATAAACGGGTGCATTTATCCCCAACACCTGCACGATGACACCGGCGACAACATCTCCGAAAAGAACAGAATGTACTGCGAGCTGACGGCGCAATACTGGGCGTGGAAAAACCTCGACGCGGATTATTACGGCTTCATGCACTATCGCCGCTATTTCTCTTTCGACAACGGAGCGTTGAAGCGCAATCACATGGATTTTGTCGAGCTGCCATACCCCGACTCAACGGCGACGGAGAAGCTGCATCTTTCCGACAGTGAGCTTGAAGCGCTCGTCGGGCAATATGATGTGATAAGCGCCAAACCCGAAGTGATGGGGAAATCGGATTCCTGCACCGTATACAAGCAGTATGATTCAAATCACAGAATTGAAGATTTGGATTTGGCGCTTGATATTATTTCCGAGAAATACCCTGAGTTCAAAACGGCTGCCGATAAGTATCTTGCCGGATACAGGCTTTACTGCGGCAATATGTTCATCATGAAAAAGGAACTCTTTTTCGACTACTGCGAGTGGCTTTTTGACATTCTCGCCGAGCACGAAAAACGCGGCGATTTTCGCGATTACAGCGAGTATCAGCGCAGAGTCTCCGGCTTTCTCGCCGAAAGGCTGTGGGGAGTATATCTCACTTGGCTGAAAGAGAATAAAAATATCTGCGTTCTTGAAGTCCCCGTGTGCTTTTTTGAAAGCACCGAGGAGAATACCCCTGTCAAGCCCGCCTTTGCCGAGAATAACGTCCCTGTCGTCTTTGCGGCGAATGACAGCTATGTCCCGTATCTTGCCGTTGCGCTCAAATCCCTTATTGAGAACACGAGCCGCGAGAAAAATTATGATATCATCGTCCTCCACGCCGACATCACCGAGCAAAACCAAGCCCGCCTGACGCGTGAGCTGGTGCAGGCGGAAAACATATCACTGCGCTTCAAAAACGTTGCGCCGATATATAATAAGTACAAGGATTATGACTTGCGTGTTTTTGACCAGCTCTCTGTAGAGACTTATTTCCGCTTTTTCATTCAAGACATCATGCCAGACTATGACAAAGTGGTTTATCTTGATTCAGATTTGACAGTGCTTGCCGATGTGGCCGAGCTTTATGACACGCCCATGGGCAATAACCTTTTGGCCGCAGTCAGAGATGCCGATAGTGCGGGAGCTTTCAATGGTGATTGTACAGATTACAGGCTGTATCAGCTCAATGAAATGAAGCTTGAAAAGCCGTTTGATTACTTCAATGCGGGAGTTTTGATCATCAGCATTTCCGAAATGCGAAAATGTTTTGAGGTCGATGAAGTTGTAAAATTTGCCGCGTCGAAAAAGTGGCATTTTCTTGACCAAGATGTGCTCAACATGCTCTGCGAGGGGCGCGTCACATTCCTCGATATGGCGTGGAATGTCATGATGGACTGGAAAATCGGCACCATGAGCAGAATGGATGCGATAATGCACGCACCGCACTGGCTGTATCTTGATTATATGCGCTCAAGAAACGCGCCCAAGATTGTCCACTATGCCGGGATTCAAAAGCCGTGGAAATGCGCCAACTGCGACTTTGCCGAGTACTTTTGGCAGTATGCCCGCATGACGAGCTTTTATGAGCCTCTTGTCGCTTGCGCGGGGGTCGGGGGTGCGCAGCAAGCGTCCGGGGGTGCAAGCCCTGCCGGGAATATCACGGTTATGGGTGTCAAAGAGCCGGTATATAATGACGGTCTTTATGTCAAACTCATCAATCGGCTCAATCGCCTTTTCCCCAAGGGCAGCCGCCGACGCGAGCGCTTGAAGGGCTTTGCCCGCATTTTCATCAAATAAAAACAGCACAGAGGCGGCCAAAGGCCGCACTCTGTGCATTTCTTTATCACTTCATTCTTTTCAGCGTCTCGGTCAGCAGTGCCCAGGTGCGTTGGGTGGAGGCTATGTGCAGCTTTTCGCGGAAGGTGTGGATCTCGTCGATGTCCGGGCCGATGGACACGCAGTCCAGCCCCGGCAGCTTTTCGATGAGCAGCCCGCATTCAAGCCCCGCGTGAATCGCGCCCACAATCGGCGCATGGCCGTACTGCTCGGTGAACACCTCCGCCATCAGCGCGCGCAGCTTGGAATCCGGGTCAAACTCCCAGCCGGGGTAATCCCCGCTCACGCTCACAGCTCCGCCGAGCTGCTCGGTCAGTGCGGTGAGGCGGTCAATCAGCATGCGCTTTTGGCTCGCGATGCTGCTTCTCACGCTGAATGCGGCGGTGAGCTTAGTGTCATCGGTGGTGAGTATGCCGAGGTTGAGCGAGGTCTGCACAAGGCCCGGAATGTCCGCGCTCATGGCCTGAATGCCGTTCGGCACGCAGGTGAGCAGCGCGATGCACCTCTCGCTCGACGCCTTGTCCATGGGGGCTGCCGCCGTGCCCGCCGTCACGGAGACGGTGATACCGCCGTCATTGACGCGGTACTCATTCTTGAAATCCGCCTCAAGCTCGCGGCAGACGCGCTCGGCCGCGTCCGCATTGGCGACAAGCACGCTTGCAAACGCCGCCGTGGGGATGGCGTTGTCCTTCAGCCCGCCGCGCACCGACACAAGGCGCAGGTCGGTCGCCTTTGAAAGCGCGTACAGCACGCGCCCCATCAGCATGTCGGCGTTGGCGCGGCCCTTGTCAATCTCCGCGCCGGAGTGCCCGCCGAGAAGCCCGGTTATCGCGACATCGAGCGCCGCGCCGTCAAAGGGTGCGCGCGCAACGGGCAGCGTGCACTCGGTGCAAGCCCCGCCCGCACAGCCGACGGTGAATATGCCCTCCTCCTCGGAGTCGACGTTGATAAGCCGCCGCGCCTTGAGCGGGGACAGGTCGATGCCCGCCGCGCCCTCCATGCCGATCTCTTCATCCACGGTTATCACGGCCTCCACGCGCGGGTGGGGCAGCGTGTCGGAATCGAGCACGGCCAAGGCCATTGCCACGGCGATGCCGTCATCGCCGCCGAGCGTCGTGCCGCGCGCGAAAATGCAGTCGCCGTCAATCGCGAGGTCAAGCCCCTCGCGCGACATGTCCTTTTCGCAGTCCGGCGCCTTTTCGCACACCATGTCCATGTGCCCTTGAATTATCACCGGCTCTGCGTTTTCATAGCCGGGTGTGGCGGGGGCGATGATGATGACGTTGTTCAATTCGTCCTGATAATGCTCCAGGCCGCGCTCTTCGGCAAAGCGGACAAGATAATCGCTTATCGCGCGCGTGTTGCGGCTGCCGTGCGGAATGGCGCACAGCTCTTCAAAAAAGCCGAAAACGCTCTTCGGCTCAAGCTTTTCAAGTACCCTCATTGTTCAAACTCTCCTTGTTGTGCAGTTGCTTAAGCTCTTTGTACATTTTTATCGCCAGCGGCAGCGCGGTCAAAAATGCGCATATATCCGCCACGGGCTGGGCAATGTAAACGCCCCAAACGGCGGGCGTGACCAAATGCGGCAGAATCAGCACGGCGGGGATGAAATAAAGCCCGTTTCGCGCCATTGCCAGCACAGTCCCGCCGACGACGCGCCCGATGTTTTGATAAAGCATGTTTGTCACCACGACAAGCCCCAAAATCCAAAACGTCGCGCACTGACAGCGCATAACCGTTTTGCCGATGGCGATTACCTCAACATCGTCGCGGAAAAGCGCGACCGCAGGCTCGGCCAAAGCCCAGCCCGCCACGGCCATCACGCCCAGAAACAAAAACGCCACCCGCAGGCAGAATTTATATGCCCGCATCACGCGGTCATAGCGCCGCGCGCCGAAGTTAAAGCCGCAAATCGGCTGAAAGCCCTGCCCAAAGCCGATGAGCGCGGAAAAGGCGAGCATGGTGATTTTGTTCACCACGGTTATCGCCGCCACCGTCTGCGTGGCGAGCGCGGCGGAAACCGCCGTGGCCGCCGCCGCGTTCAGGCACATGCTCGAAACGCTCGTCAGCCCCTGACGGAAAAGCGACGGCAAGCCGCTCACGCAAATATTTTTGAGGTAATACGGCGTCGGGCGGAAGTTTTTGATGTGGATTTTCAGCCCGTCGGAGCGCAGTGTGCCTATATAAAGCAGACCGCAGCTCACCACTTGGCTGATAACCGTGGCGTAGGCCGCGCCGCGCACCTGCATGCCGAGCGTGGTGATGAATATGGGGTCGAGCACACAGTTGAGCACCGCGCCCGACACAAGCCCCACCATTGAGAAAACGGCATTGCCCTGAAAGCGAAGCTGATTGTTCAAAACGCACGACACGCACATAAACGGCGCGCCCAGCAGAATAATCCGCAGATATTCCCCGGCGTAGCGTATTGTCAACGCGTCCAAAAGATCTTCCCGCGCGCCCAGCAGCGTGAGCACGCTCTTTTCAAACGTGAACCCGCCCAAGCATATCAAAAGCCCGCACAAAATCGCAGACACCGCGCCCGTGGCGGCCATGGTCTCGGCGCGGCGCATGTCGTTTGCGCCGAGTGAGCGGGAGATATAGTTCCCCGACCCTTGGCCGAAGAAAAACCCCACCGCCTGAATAATCGCCATCACCGGCAGCACAAGCCCCACGCCCGCCGTGGCCTCGTTGCCGATTTGCCCCACGAAATAGGTGTCCGCAATGTTATAAAGCCCCGTCACCAGCATGGATATTATCGTCGGCACGGCCATTTTGCAGACCAGCCGCTCAACCGGCTCTGTTGTCATGCGCGCGTATTTCGACTTGTTTTCACTTGAATCCCTCGCATCCATTTTATCGCCTTGCTTTCTGTGTTGTTTCTTGGCTATTCTAGCACATTTTCACCCGCAGTGCAACGAGCGCATGGCATGAGAATGCAGCATTTATTTTCCCCCTCATGCGACATTTTCGCCAAAACGGCGTTATTATAAGTGAAGGTACCTCAAATCCATGCCATATAGGAGACACAGTATGGACGATGTGAAAATAGTTGAGCTGTATTGGCGGCGCTCAGAGCGCGCCATCGACGAGACGGCCGAAAAGTTCGGCGCGTATCTTGCCAAAATCGCCATGAACATCCTCGCCAACCGCGAGGACGCCGAGGAGTGCGTCAATGACACCTACGTCGGCGCGTGGAACTCAATGCCGGATAAGCGCCCGGCGCGGCTTGCGCCTTATCTGGGGCGCATCGCGCGCAACGCCGCGCTCGACCGCGCCCTTGCCGAGTCGCGCCTCAAGCGCGGCGGCGGCGAAGTGCCGCTCGCGCTTGATGAGCTGCAAAGCGTCGCCTCGCGCGACGACACCGAGCGCGCCCTTGAAATGCGCGAGCTTGTCGGCGCGATAAACGCCTTTCTCGCCACCCTCGGCGACACCGAGCGGCGCATCTTCGTCGCGCGCTATTTCTTCCTCACACCCGTGGACGAGCTTGCCCAACGCTTCGGCTTCACGCGCTCGAAAACCGCCAGTATGCTCTCGCGCACGCGAAAGGCACTGCGCCTTGCACTTGAAAAGGAGGGTTACGTATGACTTCCAAGCAGCTTTTGACCGCTTTTGGGTATATAAACGGCGCGTATATTGACGACGCGCGCGCCGCCCTCGGCCTCGCCGCGGCGGGGGAGGGGAACGGAAAACGCCGCGCCAACGTGCGCCGCGCCTTGCGCACGGCGCTCATCGCCGCCGCCGTCGCCGCGCTCTTGGCCGCCACGGCTTATGCCGCCGGGTGGTTCGGCCTCGCGGGGCTGAAGCTGGGCGCGGCGGGCACGGCGGGGCTTTCGCGCATCTCGCTTCAGGGGCTTGCCGACACGCCGGAGGCAAAGGGCGCGGCGGAATGGCTTGACTATCTCGCCAACCAAACCGGCAAGATGCGCGAAATTGACGAGCCCTTCGCCGCCGCCTGCGCCGAAAAATACGGCACTTACGGCATCGCCGCTCAAGCGGATTTGGACAAGCTCAACGAGCTTTGCGAAAAGTATTCCCTCGCCCCACTCGGCACGAGCACCACGCCGGAAAACGAGCGCGCCTTTTGCGAAGCCGCCGGCGTCGGCCGCCTCACCTCCTCCGAGGGCGGCTATGTCAACGAATATAAAAGCGCGTATATCTATTCCTCCGGCACGTTCCATGCCGAGGGCGGCATCTATTCCGCCGCGCATGCCTATGACATTCCATATCAGCTCACACGCAGTGTGAAGGGCGTTTTGGATTACGTCACCATCTCCGTCGCCGACGTCAACGCCTTCACCGAGTGGGATTATGACACCGCCGACGGCGCGCGCTTGCACCTTGCCAACACCGCGCCCGACGCGCCGCGCAAGCAGTCCTTCATCTTTTATGAAACCGATGACGCGTTCATCTCCGTCAGCTTTCTGCACGAATCCGCCGCAGATTATCTCGGCGACGGCGTGATTGACGGGGTGGGGGATGAGTTCGTCACCTTTGACATACCCGACGCCGAGCTTGAAACGCTCGCCGAGTGCTTCGACTGGGCGGCGTTTACAGACCCCGCGCGCGGCATGGACACGGACTTTGCCCCGGCGCGAGAGTATGCAGCCGTGGACACCGACGCGCTCATCGCCGTCAAGGACAAGGCGGCGGATTTCTCCGCCGCCGAGGGTGACGACAACGCCGTGTATTATCTGAAGCTCAATTATGCGCAGGAGATTGAGCCGCATATCGCGGGCTTTCGCCTCGTGGATTATTATCTCATCCCCGGCAGTAACACCGTCATCGGCTGGGTGCAGTTCGCCGGTGTGGCGAAACAGCCTCTTGACTGGGCGTATGAGGAGATTGACGGCGAGCGGGTTTATTGCCGCGGCGTTGAGCTGACCGGGGGTGAAACGGGCGGCGAGTGGAGCGTCGGCGCGGGGTTTGACATGCGCCCGGTCGCGCTTCAGGAAAACCTCGACCCCGGCGAAAGAATGCTCCGCCGCGACGGCGCGCCGCTTGCGGACCTGACCGGCGCGTCGCTCTATGTGCACGCGACAGGGGAGTGGTACACCCTCTCCGACCCCGCCGCGCTTGAACTGCTCGGCCAAACCCTGCGCTTCAGCCATATCCCCGGCGGCAAGGCGCAGTGCGGCGTGTGGGATCCCATCATCCTCGACCATGCCGACGGCACGTCCACCCTTGCCTACACCCTCGACAGCGGGGAGAATCTGCTTTATATCTACGGCACGCGGCAAAGCTGCATGATGGGCGTGAGCATTTTCGAGCTGTTCGGTGTGCCGCTCGCGCCCAAGGGCTACTCCGAGCGCGACGGCATTGTCACCACCCGCATTGAAAACCCGACCGGTGCGGTGAACGCTGTGGTGGAGTATGATTACATCAAAAACGGCAACCCCATCGCCCGCCGCGTCACGGACGAGCTGGGCGAAACGCGCGAAGCCCGCTATGAATACGACCCCGACGGCAATATGATCCGCGAAACCTGGCACGACCCCGACGGCAGCACGACGCGAGATATCACGTATACCTACGGCGAAAACGGCCTCCTCGCCGAGATTAGCGACGTCGCCGATAGCGTGTGGGAAAAGCACGTGTATTATTACGACGCGCAAAACCGCCTCACCCGCGTAGAGAGCTTCAACAGCGCCCGCCCCACCACCCCCTTCATCTCCCGCTACACCTACGCCGAAACCGGCACCGCGACCTTCACACAAAGCTATGAATAACCCACCGCACCGCCTTTCGGCGGCTATCCCCTCAGTCTCGGCTGCGCCGAGCCGGCTCCCCTTGGTTCGCAAGTGGAGTCAAGATGCAGACGAAATATCGCACTTCTGATTGGAGAATCTGTGCATTTCAGAGTATAATAGCAGCAAAAACAGAATTTCTATCTAAAATCCACTCGTAGGGGAGGCAACCTGCCTCCCGCCGGTATGCACTCAACTTTACAACCAAACTTTCAATAGAACATCATTTCTTCATGTGGTTTTTGCTCGGTGTTCTAATGAAAAACGGATGTTGTCATGGGTGTGCCAAGGCGGGCGGCAGGTTGCCGCCCCTACGGCTGCATTCAACCTAAAAGTTCTGATTACAATGCTCCCATAAGCTGAAATGCACATTTACGCCCACAAGAAGTGCATACTTTGCCCTGCCTCAAGGCTTCCCTTGGGCATCAAGGGAAGCTGTCGCCGCTCTGCGGCGACTGAAGGGATCGCCCGCGCCGCAAGGCGCGGTCTGCCTTTGCGCCGTACTCCGTCGCACATCATTATTATCGTCCATCGACGCAAAACCGGGGCTTGCTGCATTTTGCAGCAAGCCCCGATTGATTATTATATTACACCTTTTTCCCCCGTTGTTCGTCGTAGAGCCTTATTTGCCTTGCGCCGGCGTCCATGGCGCGGCGGAGGGGGCGATAGAGCACCAGCGTGAGCACAAAGTTGCCCACGCAGTGGCGAATGTCAAAGGGAATGCCCGTGATGAAATATGAAAACGCCATGCTCCACCCGCCGATGAAAAGATACGGAACGGAGCAGCCCGCGCCGAAGAAAAGCCCGTGCAGCGCCGCCACAATCGCCCAAACGATGGCGGAATCGTTCCTGCGCATCAGCACCGCCACCGCCGCGAGTATCGGCCACAGGTACATGTACGACAGCACCCACAGCCCGAAGCCCCACATCAGCCCCTCCAGCACCACGAACACGAACACCGAGTACATGCACTTCCACCCGAAGAAAATCGCCGTGAGGATAATCAGCACGTCTGTCATGTGCACGTTGCGTATCCCGGCCATGGCCACCTGCATCACGAACATCAGCGCGCCCATCAGCGCGAGCAGACACAGCTCGCGCGCGGAGAGCTTACCAGCCGACGGTGAGGGTGATTTCATAGTGCTCGCCGTCTTGAATCATGGTGTCGTCCACGCCGGTGCTGAGCATTTCGCCGCCCTTGGTGAAGCACCACCACTCCTGAGCCGCCGAGTCTGCGGTCTCGCCGTCAACGGTGGTCACGAAAAGACCGAACTCGCTGTCGTTGCCGTCAACAAGACCCTCTTCCTGCTCAAGCGCACCGCGCAGATTCTCGCTGTCTGTTATGATGGCGATGTCCTTCGTCGTGCCGTCGCCGTGGATAATCTCAACGGCGATGTGCTTATCACCCTGTACGCCCTCGGGCATGTACGCGTTGTAAAGCGCGAATGCTCCCACTATCAGCACGGCAAGAATCACCAGCGCGATTATGATTTTGCTTGTTTTTTTAAAGTTTTTCATTTGTGTCCCTTTCTGTCTTTAATAACTATTACTCATCAATTGTCCGCCAATGTGTCTTTTTGCAACAGCTCAGATACATTGCGTATATGCACATGCAAAGAGCCGTCAGCGATACCGCCATGCACAGATAGCACCCGATGTACCAGTCACCGTGCCTTTGCACATAATATTCGCTCATTCCTGCACCGACAACGGACAGGAAAAAGCCTATCCAAAGCCCCCAGTGCAGTCCGCGCCGCCCATTGACGCGAATGGAGACACGGCTGTAATGGATAAGCAACAGAAGAAGACATATTGCCGACACTATCTGCACTATGCTCACAAAGCCGTTAAAGTGCATAAAGCTTGAATCATAGCGTGTACTGTCGAGTATAAACTCCACTGCCGAGAACAGCAACAAGAACATTCTTGCCGTGTGTCCGTCGCTTGTCTCGCCCCCGCGCATCGGAAGACTTCGGCGGTTAAAATAGAACCGCATCAGCACGAACGCGATGATAAGCATTGCCATAAACTCAACGAAAAACGTGGCAAAGCGGTAATCCGCCGCGCCGTTTATGTATATTGGCGAGGCGAGCGGCAAGTGCTGTAAAGCCTCGGCTTTGACCGCAATTTTTGCACGGCAGGAGTTGTTGAATATGGCGGAGAGGCGTATAAACGCCACGGCGAGAGCCGCACCCGGCGCGATGGAGTCGAGCATGCGCGGCACATTGTTCGTAAAGCCCAACTTGCCTACTATCATTGCGGCAAGGAAAGTACCCAGCAACGCACCCGGCAAACAGTAACCACCCGCCGAATAATCCGTCAGAGCGTTGAAAAGCCCGGCGTATTGCTCTGCATGGCAGTACCAGTGTATAAGTCTACAC
>CAZXVA010000022.1:0-25288 GCA_964644305.1 uncultured Oscillospiraceae bacterium | reverse complement strand
TACACCTCCGCTTGTCTCTCTTCTTATCGGGGACGGCTCTATTATATCTCATGAAATTTAGGATTGCAATTAGAAAACTAAATAAATTTAGTTTTCAGAGAACTAAACAAAATTGCACAGCCGAAACTGTGCAAAATGACTATAGGGGAAAACGGAATGGAAGAAAAAGATATCCAACTCAAGATGTGGAAATGGACTGCGATTGCGCTCATAATTTCGATTGCTTTTCTTGTGGGTTCTAAAGCCATTACATATGCAAAAAGCAACATTGAAGCCTACATAGAAACAGAAGTCACCTCGCAAGTTGAAAACGCAAAAGTTGAAGTTTTCTCAAATGGTGTTGCTCTTGGCAAGGCGTATGCATACAATGAAACTATGAACTATCTTCAGAACACGCGCGAAGATTTAGAACGTCAGTACGAAGACGATGAATCTTATCCTAAGTGGTACGCGGTTGCTAAAAGCAGAGAATTGATAGAAGCGTATTATGGTGCATATATAGGTAATACTGAAAATGTTGAATTCTTTGATGAGAAGTTAAAGGAGTATGTGTCAAAACAGTTTAATTCAGAAAGATACCAAAAAGAATTAGCTATATTGACGCAAGAAGAGCGTGAAGCTTTATATGATTGCTTAGTGAATGAAGATTATGAAACGCTCTATAAACTGTATTACAAAATGGACAAGGCCGGTTTACCCGAAACATTCAGCGCAGATAGTGAAATAATGTCAACGCGCTATGCAGGGTGGCGTTGGTTTATGCATAATTATTTAGTTGCAGATTGATTTGGAAATATAATATGGATATTACTCTTGAAAGAATACTTAGTTTAATACCTCGGAAAGATGATGGGAACTTCAAACACGGTGCGAAGAAGCAATTTGCAAAAAGCATTGGCTATGACGGCGGCGAAATCGTTACCATGTGGATAAGCGGTTCGAGCGAATCTTATAAAAGGAAGTTGCACGAGATTTCCGAACAATACAACGTATCGGTTGAATGGCTGAAAGGCAACACCGACATAAAAGAAAAGCCCACCGCCGAAGCGATGAGCTTTGAGGATATAAAGAGAGCCGTGAAGTCTATGAGCCGCGAGGAACTGATAGAGCTTGCGATTGCCATTGCGCAGGAGCAGGGCGAACGGTGAGGGGCATGGAGAGAGACAGCATTAGAGCCGTCCGCCTCGGAAGCAGTGCGGAGAGGGCGCGGCAAATAGAAGCTAACGCGATTGCCGCAGAGCAGAGGAAAGAAGCAGAGCAAAAGAAATTCCGGCTAGAAACGCGGCGGTTTTGGATTCAGACAGCGATTGCCGCCGTAGCAGCTCTTGTCTCAATTCTTGGAGTGATACTTCAACTTCTGTGAGGCTGTCGGCAAGGACGTAAACAAGCAGGTCAACAAGATGCGGGAATTCTACGGCTACGACAGCGGAAAAACCGTTAGTAAATCCGTTAGTAAAAATGAGGGTTAACGTGCGCCGCAATATCTTGATTTTGTTCACAATTGAGACGCTGAGCAAACACGCAAAAAACCTGAGACCGCTGATATTACAAGAAAATCCCGCAGTCACAATGGCTGCGGGATTCATCCGAAAATGGAGCAGGGTACGGGAGTCGAACCCGCCTAGCCAGCTTGGGAAGCTGGAGTAATACCGATATACCAACCCTGCATATTCAATTCGCGCCGCACCGGGCACCCCGCCTTGTCGGCTACGCCAGTATAGCATGTTTGAAACGAAAATTCAATAGAAATTTTGCGCCCCACTCCGCGAAAATCTCAATTTTTCTCTTTTCAAGCTCCCTCGGCTGTGATATGATATAGGTGTATTATTGCAACTATTGCATTCACGGCCGGGCGCGGTGCGCGCCGGGCGGCATTATAAATCAGCTTATCGGAGGGGCGAAATGAACGCAAAAGACACTCTCTACAAGCAAGCGGCCGAAAAGGCGGCCATCGAATACGCCGAGGTCAAGCGCGGGTACAAAACGGCGCAGGAAAAGCGCGCGTTCAAGCTGGCAGAGGCGGCGCGGCGCGACGAGTGGCGCGCGGGGCTTGCCGCGCTGGATGAGGACGAACGCCGCGCGCGGCTGAAAGCGTTCGGGGTGTTCAGGAAAAAGGTGTTTTTCGCCTCCGTTTTGCCGAAAAAGCGCGCGGGCAAGCTGCACTTCAAGCCCGTCAAGCCCGAAAGCGGGCACATATTCAACTGATTTTGCATGTATTAATCCGAGTTTAATCAAACGAGTATATAATATATTACGGGAGGGAAGCTCGTGGGAAAAAGACTTAAAAACGCTTTCCTTATCAGCCACATGACCTTGGAGGAAAAGGCGTCGCTGATGTCGGGGGCGGATTTCTGGCACACGAAGAGCGTTGAGCGCGTGGGCATTCCGTCTGCGATGATGAGCGACGGGCCGCACGGTCTGCGCAAAATGACCGGCAGTGGCGCGGACATCGGCCTGGGCAAGACCACGCCCGCAACCTGCTACCCCACCGCCGCAAGCCTTGCAAACTCATGGGATGAAGAGCTTTTATACCGCGTGGGCGAGCATCTGGGCACAGAGGCGGCGAGCGAGGGCGTGGGCATGCTGCTCGGGCCGGGCGTCAACATCAAGCGCAACCCGCTCGGCGGGCGGAACTTTGAATACTTCTCCGAAGACCCGCTCCTTGCCGGCAAGCTCGCCGCCGCGCTCATCCGCGGGATTCAGTCCAAGGGAGTTTACGCGTGCGTCAAGCACTTCGCCGTGAACTCGCAGGAGCTCAGGCGCATGACGGTCGACTCCGTCGTCGACGAGCGGACACTGCGCGAAATCTATCTCCCCGCGTTTGAAATCGCGGTCAAGGAGGGCGGCGCAAAGGGTCTGATGACCAGCTATAACCGCGTCAACGGCGTGTATGCAAGCGAAAACGAGCACCTTTTGCGCGACATTCTTTACAACGAATGGGGCTATGAGGGGCTTGTTGTGAGCGACTGGAACGCAAACAACGACCGCGTGGCCGCAATAAAGGCGGGGCTGACGCTCGAAATGCCGTCATGCGGCGGCATCACGGATGAGCACATCGTCGCCGCCGTGCGCGAGGGTCGTCTGGACGAGGCCGCGTTGGACGAGCAGGTGGACAGGCTGTTGTCCTTCGCCTTCTCCGCCGACCGTCTGCGCCAAAAGAGCGTGAGCTATGACCGCATGGCGCATCACGCCTTTGCCCGCGCCGCCGCGGAAGAAACTGCGGTGCTGCTGAAAAACGAGGGCGGCATACTGCCCATCACGCGGCAGGGCACGCGCGTGGCGCTCATCGGCGCGTTCGCCGACGATGTGCGCTGTCAGGGCGCGGGCAGCTCGCGCGTGGCAACCGTGTTTGAAGACTGCGCAACGAACACTCTGCCGCTTTGCGGCATGAACATCACCGGCTTCGCCCCCGGCTTTGAAAAAAGCGGGCGGGCAAACGACGCGCTTGTCGCCGAGGCCGTGGCGCTTGCAAAGGGCGCGGACGCGGCGCTGCTGTTTCTCGGCTTGCCCGATGTCAACGAGGCCGAGGGCGAGGACAGGGCGAACATGCTCCTGCCCGAAAACCAGCTGGAGCTTCTGCGCGCCGTCGCCGAGGCGAACGAAAACGTCATCGTGGTGCTATCCTGCGGGTGCGCGGTGGAAATGCAGTGGCATAAATACGCCAAGGCCGTGGTTCACGGCTATCTCGGCGGGCAGGGCGGCGCAATGGCAATGGCGCGGCTGTTGACGGGTAAGGCAAACTTCACCGGCAAGCTCGCGGAGACCGTGCCGCTGAGCTATGCCACCGTGCCGTCATCGCCCTGCTTCCCCGGCCGCGAGGCCACGGCCGAGCACCGCGAGGGGATATACGTGGGCTATCGCTATTACGAGACGGCGCACGTCGCGGCGATGTACCCGTTCGGCTTCGGGCTGAGCTATACAAGCTATGAATACTCCGACCTTCGCATTGACGGCGATCGCGTTCGCTTCAAGATAAAAAACACGGGGCGCATGGCGGGCGCGGAGGTTGCCCAGCTGTACATCGCCCCGCACACGAACGGCATGTTCCGCCCGGCGAAAGAGCTGCGCGCCTTTGCGCGCGTCCCCCTCGCCCCCGGCGAGGAGCGCGAGGTGGAGCTGAAGCTCAATGAGCGCGCCTTTGCCGCGTGGAACACGGCGGCAAACCGCTGGGCGGTCGAGCCGGGCAGGTATGAGGTGCTCATCGGCGCATCGTGCACGGACATTCGCCTTTCCGCCGAGATTGAGAAAACCGGCGAAGCGCTTGAAAACCCCTACGACCGCGAGGCGCTTGAGCCTTATTATTCCTGCGACGTGTTCAGAATCCACAAAGAGCACTTCGCCGCGCTTGTCGGCGCTAAGCTGCCGAGGGCGAAGTGGCGGCGGGAATACAAGCTGGGCATGAACGACAATATCAGCCAGGGCGAATATCTCAAAAAAGGGCTTGGCCGCCCGCTTTACCGCACGATGACGGCGGCGCAGGACGCCCTGCGCGCCGTGGGAATGTGGCAGGCCGCGGGCAACGTCGGCTTTATCGCAAACATGCCCTATCGCGCGCTTGGGCGCATGTCCGGGCGGCTGGACGATGAGCAGCTTGCAGCGCTGTTGATGCTCGTCAACGGCGAGGACGGCGGCAAAGAGGCCTTTGCCGAGGCCACGAAGCGCCGCATTGAAAAAAATTCACCCGGCAAAAAATAAAACGGAACATTTTTTGTCCCGCGCGGTCAAAATAGTTGATGCAAGGGACGAAATAAAGTTGTATAATGCAATCAAAGATATCATCCGGAGGGAAAAGATATGAAGAAAATCACTGCAACAATATTTGCGCTGGCGCTGGCGGTGTGTCTGCTGCCGACGAGCGCGTTTGCCGTGGGCGCTCTGCCCCAGCCCGACTCTTTCGGCTATGGTCTGCCCCAGCCGGACGGTTACTATGACTCCTCCGTCGGCTGGAGCGACAACGACGGCAGCATGAAAGAGGACTACACGTTCTCTTCCTCCGTCCCCACCCCGTCCATCTCCGCCCAGCCCACGGACTATTCCGGCGCACTCGGCGGCCTGCCCGGCGTGCTGAGCGTGGGCGTTTCGGGCGCGGCAACTTCGGCGCTGAGATACCAGTGGTACGCCGTTGACGTGGCGGGTCTGGGCGCATACACGGCCATCCCCGGCGCAACCGACGCCGTTTACACCCCCGCGCAGACCCCCGGCACTACATACTATTGCGTGGGCGTTTACTCCGTCGCCGGCACGCTGCGCAGTGACGAGGTCATGTCCGCCGTCGCCGCCGTGAGCTACAGCGGCATCGAGCTTGTCTCCCTCCCCTCCAAAACCGCCTACACCGTCGGCGAGAGCATCAGCCTCAAGGGGCTGACCGTGCGCGTTTATGAGCCTGACGGCAGTTGCTGGGATTCCCGCAACGGCAACGGGCTGAGCCTGTACCCGGCCAAGGCCGAGGTCGCGGGTCAAGCCGTGGTTGAGCTGGGCTACGGCGTGTCCACCGCGTCGTTCAACATCACCGTCGCCGCCGCCAAGGGCACTGACAAAAACGGCACTGACGCCGACGCCGCCACCGGCAAAACCGACGCCGACGGCGAGCACGTGCACGAATATGACGACTGGGTCGTCACCAAAGAGGCCAACTGCGTCACCACCGGCCTGCGCTCGCACAGCTGCACCGTCTGCGGTGACTCTCAGACCGAGGCCATCCCCAAGACCGACCACACCTGGGATGAGGGCGTGATTACCAAGCAGCCCACCGAGACCTCCAACGGCTCCCGCCTTTACACCTGCACCGTCTGCAAGGCCAACAAGAGCGAAATCATCGCCGCCGGAACCGATACCTCCGGCCAGCAGGCCGGGCTGACCGTGGCGAGCGCCACCCCCACCCCGGCGGGCACTGTCGGCGGCGGCAATGAAGTGGCCGGCATGGTCAACACCAACGCCGGCAACACCGGCACCGTCAACAAAAACGCCGACAGCTCCGGCTGGTGGCTGATCCCCGTGTCGGCGCTGGTTCTGGTCGGCTGCGGCAGCGGCGCTTACTACCTCATGAAGCGCAAGGGCAGCGAATAATACTGTGAATAGAAGCACACAGCTTTTATAATAACGGAAGGAGAAAAACCATGGGACTTATTAAAGCAGCCTTGGGCGCGGCCGGCGGAGTGCTGGGCGATCAGTGGAAAGAGTATTTCTACTGCGACGCACTTGCAGATGACGTGCTCGCCGTCAAGGGCAAAAAGAAGGTTACGGGTCGCTCGTCGAACAGAAGCGGCGAGGACAACATCATTTCCTCCGGCTCTGTCATCGCAGTGGCAGACGGGCAGTGCATGCTCATCGTCGAGCAGGGCAAGATAGTCGAAGTTTGCGCCGAACCGGGCGAATTCGTGTTCGACGGCTCCACCGAGCCGACCATCTTCTCCGGCAACCTCGGCGAAAGCATTTCCGCCACGTTCAAGAATATCGGCAAGCGCTTCACCTTCGGCGGCGTCGCGCCGAAGGATCAGCGTGTTTACTACTTCAACACCAAAGAGCTCATCGGCAACAAGTACGGCACTCCCTCCCCCGTGCCGTTCCGCGTGGTGGACAGAAACATCGGGCTGGATGTTGACATCTCCATCCGCTGCTTTGGCGAATACAGCTATCGCATCTCAAACCCGCTGCTGTTTTACACCAACATCTGCGGCAACGTCACCTCCGCTTACACCCGCGACAATCTCGACAGCCAGCTCAAAACCGAGCTTTTGACCGCGCTTCAGCCGGCCTTTGCCAAGATTTCCGACATGGGCATCCGCTACTCCGCCCTGCCGGGGCACACCATGGAAATGGCGCAGGCGCTCAACGAGGTGCTTTCCTCCAAGTGGCGCGAGCTGCGCGGCATTGAAATCGTCGCGTTCGGCGTTTCCAGCGTGAAGGCCGGCGAGGAAGACGAAAAGATGATAAAGGAGCTGCAGCGCAATGCGGCCTTCCGCGACCCGACCATGGCCGCGGCGCATCTCGTCGGCGCGCAGGCCGCCGCCATGCAGAGCGCGGCGGCGAACGAGGGCGCAGGCTCGGCAATGGCGTTCATGGGCATGAACATGGCCGCGAACGCCGGCGGCGTGAACGCGCAAAGCCTTTATCAGATGGGCGCACAGCAGCAGGCCGCCCCTGCCCCCGCTCCCGCCGCACCGGCGGCAGGTGGGTGGACGTGTCCGAGCTGCGGGGCAAGCGCGAAGGGCAAGTTCTGCCCCGAATGCGGCGCAAAGAAGCCGGAGGCCAACGGCTGGACGTGCTCTTGCGGCGCAGTGAATCAGGGCAAGTTCTGCTCCGAGTGCGGCGCGAAAAAGCCCGCCGGTGTGCCGCAGTATAAGTGCGACAAGTGCGGCTGGACGCCCGACGACCCGGCGCATCCCCCGCGCTTCTGTCCGGAATGCGGCGACCCGTTTGACACCGGCGATCTCGTCTGATTGTTCGATTTTATCAAAGAGTAACATGCGCCGCGGCGACCCCTGCCGCGGCGCAACTCAAAGGGAAGCAAATGAAACGATTTATCCGCGCATTGACTGTCATCTCAATGCTTGTGCTCGCCGCCCTGCTGCTGACGGCGTGTGCGCCAAAAAGCGAGCACATCGGGCTTTATGAGTGCGCATACCTTGTCTCCGAGGGCGAAAGCTTTTCGGCCGAGGGCGTGTTCGCCGAGGGCGCGTCGCTGGAGCTTGACACCGGCGGCAAGGCCGCCCTGCGCCTCAACTCCGGCGAGTATTCCGCCCACTGGAGCGAGAGCGGCGGCGAGCTGACACTGACGCTCGACTTCGCCTCCGGCGCATTTCACGGCGCGATTGAAAACGGCGTGTGCGTGCTGCCTCTTTCAAACGACGGCACGGAGTATGTCTTCGTGCGCGCGGGCGCGTCCGCGCCCGATGCGCACGACCCCGCACTGTCCGGCGCGTCGGCAACGCCGCTTCAAAGCGCGTGGAACGGCGGCTGGTACGGCATGTGGACAATATCCAATGCCGAGGGCGACTGGCGCGCGCTCGACAGGCAAAGCTATGACCTTTTTGCGCGCATAAGCGTCGGCGAAAACGGCGAGGGCACGATGACACTGTGGGATGAAAAGCTCAGCGAGGATGAGCCGATGGGCGTGTTGGACATCGCCGTGACTCTCGGCGATGAAAACGAGGCGCGCACTATCCGCGTCACGGGCGGGAAGCTGTGGCTTTCCGTCATCGAGCCGGGCGGCATTGAGCTTGACTATATCCCCGACGGTGCGGCGATGAACCCGGACGGCGATGCCGCCGAGGGCGGCGGCATTGAACTGCCCGCCCCGGATGAGGCCGCCTCCGGCTCGATATACACCGCGTCTGCGCATTATGCCGCCGAGGAGGGCAGCTTCGACTTTGCGCTCATTCTGCGCCCGTGGGGCGCGGATTGGGGCGCGGTGGAGCTTGCCGCGCCCGATATGCTGCCCTATTATTATAAAGACCGGTATCTCCCCGCGATTGAGGCGGGCGAGGGCTTCCCGTCGCGCCCGGACGCGATTGAGCCCGCCCCCGCCGCCGACGCGACAGAGCAAGACACCGAAAAGGAGTGAAATAAAGTATGGCCGACCAGGTAACAAACCTGAAATGCCCGGCATGCACAGGCCCCATGCACTTTGACGCCGCAAGCGGCAAAATGCACTGCGATTATTGCGGCAGCAGCTTCACCGTGGCTGAAATAGAGCAGTTATACTCCGGCAAAAACGATGCCGCCGTCGCCGCCGCAAAGGCGGCGGAGGAGGCAAACGCCGCCGCGCCCGTGGACGAGGGCGAAGGCGTTGACGGCTGGGAGCTGGGCAACGCCGGCAGCCGCTGGGGCAACGACGGCGAGGGGCTGAAGGTGTTCAACTGCCCAAGCTGCGGCGCAGAGCTTATCTGCGACGATTCCACCGCCGCGACGAGCTGCCCTTATTGCGACAACCCCACCGTCATCCCCTCCACCCTGTCCGGCAGCCTGAAGCCCGACTGCATTGTCCCCTTCAAGCTCAACCGCGAGCAGGCCAAGGACGCGTTCCGCTCGCATCTCAAGGGCAAAAAGCTTTTGCCCAAGCTTTTCTATGAAGAAAGCCACCTCGACGAGATAAAGGGCATATATGTCCCCTTCTGGCTTTTCGACGCGACCGCCAACGCCGACATCACATACACCGGCACCCAGCGCAGAACATGGTCAGACCCGAACTTCACCTACACCGAGCACCGCATTTATGACCTTGTGCGCGGGGGCGAGCTGTCGTTTGACAATGTGCCCGTGGACGGGTCGGAAAAGATGGCAAACGAGCTGATGGAGTCCATCGAGCCGTTTGACCTCTCCGAGGCGGTGGACTTCAAAACCGCGTACCTCGCCGGGTATTTTGCCGACAAATACGACGTCCCGGCGTCCGACTGCGTTTCGCGCGCAAACGAGCGCATGCAGCAAAGTGTGAAAGACATCTTTGTCTCCACCACGGCGGGCTACAGCGACGTTGCGCCCAAGGCGAGCTATATCCACGTGGAAAAGGGCGCGGCGCGCTATGCGCTTTTGCCCGTGTGGATACTCAACACCACCTGGCGCGGCGAAAAGCACATTTTCGCCATGAACGGCCAAACCGGCAAGTTCGTGGGCAATCTCCCGTGCGATGACAAGCTCAAGCGCAAGTATCAGCTTCTTTACACCGGCATTTTCGCCGCGGCGCTGTTCGCGGTGGAGCTGGTGATGCACCTGATGTGAGGAGGGCAGAAGGATGAAGAAAAGATTTTTTGCCCTTTTGTTCGCGCTCATGCTGGTGTTTTCCCTGTGCGCCGTTCCTGCTTGGGCGTATGACGTGACATACATTCTCGGTTTTGACATCGGAGACCCCGATATTGAAAACGCGGATACGCTCGCGCAGGAGCTTTACGATGAATACGGCGTTGCCGTGTGCTTCAAAGCGCAGGATTACCTCAACGGCATGACCCTCCCGGAAGCGGCTCAAAGCATTTACGAAACCGAAATCGGCCTGCCGAACGGCATTCTCCTCGTTGATATCTGGGAAGCCGGTGATTATTATCTTTATATTACCGACAGCATGGCCTCGATTATCAACGATGAAATAGCCACCGCACTTTGCACTGCCTACGAAATGTCCGGCACTACATATCTTGAGGGCATAGAGGGTTATCTGGCCGCCGCAAGCGAGATTCTCGCCTACACAATGGCGGAGAATGTGCCCGAGGGCATGATACAAACGCCGAGCGGGGATTATATCCCCGGTGAGCGTCAGCTCGCGCGCGTGGTGGATAACGCCGGTGTGCTCGCGGACGAAGAGCTTGCCGCGCTCAACGCGCGCGCCGATGAGGTGAGCGATAAATATCAGTGCGATGTTTCCGTGGTGCTCGTTTCCGACACCGAGGGGAAGGACACCAAGAATTTCGCCTTTGACTTTTTCGACTATAACGGCTACGGCTACGGCGCGAACGATGACGGCGTGATGCTCGTGGTGGACGTTGTCGGCCGTGAATTTCAGTGCATAAGCCACTCTTTCGGCGCTTATGCGTTCACGGACGCGGGGCAGGAGTATGCCGAGGAAAAGTATATCTCCTACCTCAAGGACAGTGACTGGGCGGGTGCGGCCGATGCGTTCATCTCGGTTGCGGATGAGCTTCTTTCCGCTGCCCGTAACGGCGCGCCTATAGACACCGACAATATGCCCGAAGAGCCTTTTAACCCCCTGCTTATCCTCGTTGACCTCGTCATCGGCTTTGTCCTCTCGCTCATCCCCGTCGGCATTATGAAGAGCAAGCTCAAAACCGTCAACAAAAAGTATAACGCGGCAAACTATGTCCGCCGCGACAGCTTCCGCCTCGTGCGCAGCAGCGACCGCTTTGTCCGCCGCTACGTCACCAAGGTCGCCCGCCCCAAGGAAAACAACAACAGCCACGGCGGCGGTGGCGGCGGCACAAGCTTCTCCGGAAGCTCCTCCGGCCGCTCCTTCGGCTCACACGGCGGGAAATTCTGATATACAAGGGACTGTTGCAAAACGAAATGCAGCAGTCCCTTTTGTATTGGCGTTTTGTTGAGGCGGGAGAGAAGTTCGGTCAGGCAGTTTCCGCGCCTTTCGGCGCGGCGCGTTTGCGCAAGCAAGCGCGGCTATCCCCTCAGTCAGCGGCAAGTCGCCGACAGCTACCCTTGGCAACCAAGGGCAGCCGTTGAAGCGTGGGTTTTCGCTTGGTGTTTTGTTTTGCACTGCTTGTATTCGTGGTGCATACCGGCGGGAGGCGGGTTGCCTCCCCTGCGAATGGATTTTGGATATAAGTTCTGCTTTGCTGCTATTATGCTCTGAAATGCGCACATTCCCCAATCAGAAGTGCAGAATACCGTCTGCGTCTTGGCTCCCCGTGGGCATCAAGGGGGGGCTGTCAGCCGAAGGCTGACTGAAGGGATCGCCCGTGCCGCCTTTCGGCGGCGCGGTCTGCCTTTACCCCCGCACTGCGTCGTCCTTGTTCTTTACAGAAAATTATGTTGAGAATGCGCGGGAAATGTAGTACAATAGGGAGAATTGATTCCCGAAAGGATTAGAACATGCTTTTTAACTCTTACCTATTCGTGCTGGGCTTTTTGCCGCTGTGCCTGGCGGGGTATTTTCTTTTGAATAAACTGGGGCGTTATCGTCTGGCGCTTGTTTTTCTGCTGGGCATGTCGCTGTGGTTTTACGGGGCGAACACGCCGAAGTATCTCGTGCTCATCACGACGAGCATTTTGGTCAACTTCGGGTTTTACCGCCTCTCCTGCGTCATGCACGGGCAAACGGCGCGAAAGATTGCCAAAACGCTCGCGGTTATCATGAATCTCGGCATTTTGTTTTATTATAAATACTATGATTTCTTTGCCGACACCGTCAACACCGTTTTCGGCGCGAGCTGGACTCTGCGCCATGTCATGCTGCCGCTGGGCATCAGCTTTTTCACGTTTCAGCAGCTTTCTTTCGTGATTGACTCGTTCAACGGCGAGGTGCGCGACTGCTCGCTTTTGGACTATGCTTGCTTTGTCACGTTCTTCCCGCAGCTCATCGCCGGGCCTATCGTCACGCATGATGAGCTTGTGCCGCAGCTGCAGGACATGAGCAAGAAAAGCTTCTCGGCGGAAAATTTCGCGCGCGGGGTGTACATTTTTTCAATCGGCCTTGCCAAAAAGGTCATCATTGCGGACAATCTCAACACGGCGGTCATCGCCGGGTACGTGCTGGGCGCAAACAGCTGGGACATGCTTTCAAGCCTTGACTGCCTTGTGGTGATGCTGTCGTACACGCTGCAAATGTACTTTGACTTCAGCGGGTACAGCGACATGGCCATCGGCCTGGGCAAGCTTTTCAACATCGACATTCCGCAAAACTTCAACTCCCCTTACAAGGCCGTCAACATTCTCGACTATTGGAAGCGCTGGCACATCACGCTCACGCGCTTTTTGACCAAATATATTTACTTCCCCCTCGGCGGAAGCCGCCGGGGCGCGGCGCGCACGTATCTGAACATTCTGATTGTGTATCTTTTCAGCGGCATGTGGCACGGCGCGGGGTGGAATTACCTGCTGTGGGGTCTGCTGATGGGGCTTTTCACCGCGCTCACGCGCATGATAAAGCCCGCGCTCGACCGCATCCCCAAGGCCGTCAACTGGGCGATTATGTTCTTCTGCCAGAACCTGCTGATGGTGATTTTCCGCGCGACAAGCGTGAAAGAGGCGTTCGCGTTCATCTCGCGCCTGTTTGACTTCGACTTTGCCCCCGTCAACCCCCTCATCTCCTCCTCGTTCCAGCTCACCGAGGTCGCCCTGCCGCTTTCCAAGCTCCCCGGCATCGGCTACATCGTGCATCAGCCGGCGGGCATGATGGTGCTGGCGCTGGCGTTTCTGATGTTCCTTGTGCTCGTGCCGAAAAACGCCTACGAAAAAATGCAGTCGCTCAAGCCGAGCGTGTGGCCGATGCTGTTGTCCGCAGGGCTGCTGGTGTGGTGCATTTTCTCGTTTGGCAGTGTGAGCGCGTTTTTGTACTTCAATTTCTAAAGGAGGGGCCGGGCAATGAATTTCAAAAAATGGGTTTTCTCCTTTTTCGCAGTGCTGTTGGCCGCGCTCGTGCTTCTCGGCTCGGTTGTGGCGGTGATAGACCCCTTTTTCCACTACCACGCGCCGCTTGACGGCCTGCAATACCGCATCTTTTATGAGCGCTATCAAAACGACGGCATTGTCAAGCATTTCGATTATGACGCGCTCATCACCGGCAACAGCGTCACGGAAAACTTCAAAACCTCGGAGTTGGACGCACTTTTCGGCACAAACGCCGTCAAAGTGCCCTTCTCCGGCGCGACGCTGAAAGAGCTGGACACGATAAACCGCACGGCAATTGAGCATAACGGCGAGCTGCGCCTCGTCGTCGAAGCGCTCAGCTACAGCGACCTCATCTTGGACAAGGACGCCCTTGCCTACGACGAGGGCGACTACCCCACGTTTCTTTATGACAAAAACCCCTTGAACGACGTGAAGTATCTTTTCAACAAGAGCGTTTTCAAAACCGCGCTGGACATGATAAGCTTCACCCGCGCCGGGCACACCACCACCTCTTTTGACGCTTACGCCTGGTGGGACACGCCCGACACCGTTTACGGGCGCGAGGCCATACTCGCGATTTATCAGCGCGGCGAGCTTGCCGACGAGCAGCCGGAGCTGAGCGATTATCAGCGGGAGCTGGTGCGCGCGAATGTCGAGCAAAACGTGCTCGAAACCGCGCGGGCAAACCCGCAGATTGAGTTTTATATTTACATTGCGCCCTTCAGCATGTACGCGTGGGATCGCTTTTTCCGCGCGGGCGAGGTGAAGGTTCAGCTTGAGGCCGAGCGCGAGGCCATTGAAATGATGCTCACATGCGAGAATATCCACGTGTTCTCCTTCACCGACGCCTTTGACCTTGTGCGGGATTATGACCGCTACAAGGACACCGTGCACCACGACAGCGCCGTCAATTCGTGGATTTTGGAATGCATGGCCAAGGGCGAGCATAAGCTGACCTATGATAACTGCAAGGAATATTTTGACCGGGTGTACGAGTTTTACACCGCATTTGATTATGACTCGCTTTTCGCCTGACGCCTTTCGATTCCGCGCAAAACCGCGATAGACCGCGCCCCCGCGCCGTTGACAGTGCGGGGTGTGCGTGCTATAATATATGCTAATTTTACAAAAAAGGAGTTGGATATCCAACAATGGATGATGGCAGTCGATTGCCGCAGATGACACCGTGGCTTGTGGTCATCGCGCTTTTGGTGTGCGCGATGTACTTTGCCGTGACGGAAACCTCTATGGCCTCCGCTTCGAGAAACAAAATCAAAGCCGCAGCGGAGCGCGGCGATGCCAAAGCAAAAAAAGTGCTCTACGTGATGGATAATTTCGACAGAGCAATCAGCACCATTCTTATAGGAACAAATATCGTGCATATCTCGATCGCCACGATTGTCACCGTGCAGGTGACGAAGCTGTGGGGCTTGAGCTGGGTGACGCTGAGCACGGTGGTGACGACGATCTTCGTGTTCTTCGCGGGGGAAATGCTGCCGAAAAGCGTGGCGAAAAAGTACCCCGAGCGGTTTGCGAAGCTCTGCGCGGGCGGGCTTATCTTCTTCATGAAGCTCTTCGGCCCGTTTTCAAAGCTGCTCACCGCGATCGGGCAGGCCGCGGCGCGCCTGACGCAGGGCGACAATGAGGCCGAGGCCTCCGTGACCGAGGACGAGATATACGACATCATCGAGGACATGACCGAGGAAGGCACGCTCGACGAGGAGCAGGGGGAACTCATATCCTCCGCACTGCAATTCGGCGACGTGACCGCCGAAAGTGTGCTCACGCCGAGGGTGGATGTGGCCGCCGTTGACATTTCCAGCAGCCATGAGGAAATCCTCGCTTATATCAAGGATCAGCCGCACAGCCGTCTGCCCGTTTATGAGGGCAGCATTGACAACATCATCGGCATCCTGCAAATCCGCAAATTCATCAAGGCCTATCTGCGCCGGGGCAACGACCTTGACATCCGTCCGCTTTTGGACGAGGCGTACTTCGTCCATCACAGCACCAACATTGATGAGCTTTTGCCCATCATGTCCCACCGCAAGCTCAGCATGGCCGTCGTCACGGACAATTACGGCGGCACCCTCGGCATCGTGACGATGGAGGATATGCTCGAAGAACTTGTGGGCGAGATTTGGGACGAGGAGGACGTGGTGGAAGAGCCGGTGGTTCTCCAGCCGGACGGGAGCTATCTCGTCGACGCGGACGAGAGCGTCAGCGATGTGCTGGAGCTTTTGGGCGTCGACCCGGGCGAGGACGAAGACGAGCTTATCAACACGCTCATGGGCGAATGGGCCTACGAGCAGTTCACCGCGATCCCCAACACCGGGGACAGCTTCAATTACCGCGCTCTGACCGTCACCGTGTCCGAAATGCAGCACAACCGCATTCTCAAGCTGAATGTCCGCCTCACCGAGGAGAACGAGGGAGGTGACGAGGCATGAGCATATACATAGTTTTACTCGGCATTTTGGTGTGCATTTTCTTTTCAAATATGTGCTCGGCGTCCGAAATGGCCTTTTCCTCGTGCAACACCCTGCGCCTTGAAAACGCCCGCGACGGCGGGGACAAACGCGCCAAGGCCGCCGTGCGCATCACCGAGCGCTTTGACGATGCGCTCTCCGCCATCCTCATCATGAACAACCTCGCCAACATCGGCGCGTCATCCCTCGGCTCTGTGGCCGTGATACTGCTGCTGGGCGACGGATACGCGTGGGTGGCGACGCTGTGCGTGACGATATTGGTCATCATTTTCGGCGAAACGATGCCGAAAATCACCGCAAAGCAAAACGCCAACCGCTTCGCGCTGAAATATTCCTACCCCGTGCGCGTGATGATGATAATCTTTTATCCGCTGGTGCGCATAGTGGTGTGGCTCATCAACCTCATCACCCTCGGCATGAAGGGCGAGCGCAGCGACACGCCGGACGAGGCCGTGGAGGAGCTGCAATCCATCATCGAAACCGCCGAGGACGAAGACGTGCTCGACGAGGATCAGTCCGAGCTCGTTCAGGCCGCCATTGACTTTTCCGAAACCTCCGCCTACGACGTGATGACCGCGCGCGTGGACGTTCAGGCCATCGACATTGACGACGATTGGGAGGACATTCTCTCCCTCATCGAAAACGCGCCCTTCACCCGCCTGCCCGTTTATGAGGGCAGCATTGACAACGTCATCGGCATTCTTTATCTCAACCACTTCCTCAAAGCGCTCACCGACAATGACCGCGTTGACATTCGCGCGCTGCTCATGCCGCCGTGCTATGTGTACAAAACCATGAAGCTGCCCGCAGTGCTTGCCCAGCTTCGCAAGGCCAAGCAGCACCTCGCCGTCGTCAGCGACGAATACGGCGGGACGCTGGGCGTGGTAAGCATGGAAGACGTGCTGGAGACCATCGTCGGCGACATTTGGGACGAGAAGGACACCGTTGAGCAAGAGGTCGTGCAGCACGACGAGTGCGAGTACGAGCTGGACGGCGCGATGCTCATCTCCGACTTTTTGGAGCTGGTCGGCATCAAGGAAAACGACTTTGACGCCGAAAGCCGCACAGTCGGCGGCTGGACGCTTGAAATGTTCGGCGAATTCCCCCAGCCGGGTGACAGCTTCACCTATCACGCCCTGACCGTCACCGTCCTCACCATGGACGGCCGCCGCGTCGAGCGCGTCCTCGTCAAAGTCGCCCCCTCCGCGGAGGAAAAAGAGGACAATGCTTGACGGGGGATAATTGAATAAGTAATGCAAACCACCCCGAAAGGACAAAGCTCTTTCGGGGTGGCGGATTATATGGGCAAGCCCCCCTCTGTTCCTTGTGGTATCCGGCAAACAATGGGTTCTGCTTTGCCGTCAAAAAAGGACGCGCAAGCGTCCTTTTTGCTAAATTGCCCGCTTTGCGGGCAATACTATTCAAGCCCCGGAGTGTGCTTTGCGCCGCTGTGTGGGTGTGGGTAAAGGGGGTTAAAACAGAGTGGGTGTTGTGTGGGTAAATGCCTGTCACAAAAAAGAAGGTACTAAAAAAGAGGCAAAACGCAAAGGCACACACTCCGGGGCTGAATATTCAGTTGTTTGCGTCTCGGCGATAATAGCCGTAGCAATCGGCGTATTTGCGCAATTGCCGCTCTTCTTCGCGCTCCTCTGTTTCAAATATGGCGTATCCCATCGGCCCGCCGATATCCGCTGCTTCGGAATGTGGGTTGAAAGCGTAACAAATGATGAGAATCATCACGTGGACACCTGCACATATCATAAAGCTTCCCATGACAAAAACAAATAACGTGGACAAAACCATGAGCGAATCCTCCCTGCAATGCCTGCTCTTTTTTTCGTGCTTATCCTATCATTTGAGCTGTCCCATAAGCAGGACAATTAAATTATTTTTCAGTCCTTTTTATTGTACAGTGATTGTGCTATAATGTGTTAAATACAACGCCGGAGGTGCCATCATGCCCAAATCTGCGAATCAAAAGCTGAAGCTGCTTTATCTCATGCAATTGCTGCTGCAAAAAACCGACGAGGAGCATCATCTGACCGTGCAGGAGATGATTGACGAGCTTTCAATGCGCGACATCTCCGCCGAGCGCAAGAGCATATACGCCGACCTTGAGGCGCTGCGCCAATTCGGGCTGGACGTGGTGCAGAGCAAGGGAAAATCAACCGGGTACTACGTCGCGAGCCGCGACTTCGAGCTGCCGGAGCTGAAGCTGCTGGTGGACAGCGTGCAGTCATCCAAGTTCATCACACACAAAAAGACGCTCGCCCTGATAAAGAAAATCGAAAGCCTGTCGAGCGTGTACGGCGCGCAGCTTTTGCAGCGCCAGGTGTATGTCCGCAACCGCGTGAAAAGCATGAACGAGAGCGTTTATTACAACGTGGACGAGATATCCAACGCGATAACGCGCGACCGCATGATTCGCTTCAAATACTTCGAGCTGGACGTCAACAAGCAGCGCCGCTACCGCCACGGCGGCAAGCTGTACGAGATCAGCCCGTTTGCGCTCATGTGGGACGATGAGAATTATTACATGCTCGGCTATGACGCGGCGGCGGGGAAAATGAAGCACTACCGCGTGGACAAAATGGTGCAGATAGCGCCGGCGGAGACGGCGCGTCAGGGCAGCGAGCTTTTTGCCGAGCTGGACATGTCGGCCTATTCCAAGCAGGTGTTCGGCATGTTCACCGGCAGCGAGCAGAGCGTGAAGCTGCGCTTTGACAACGCCCTTGTCGGCGCGGTTGTGGATCGCTTCGGGAAAGAAATAATGCTCATCCCGGATGGGGACGAGCATTTCACGGCGAGCGTCGATGTGGCAGTCAGCCCGCAGTTTTATGCGTGGCTGTTCGGGTTCGGCACAGGAGTGGAGATTATCTCCCCCGCCGAGATAAAGCAGGAAATGTGCGCCCACGCCAAGGCGATAATCGAGCTGTACGGAGGCGCGTGAGCATTATTCCCCGTTCCACATTTGCAAAAAACGCTGTATTTCTTTCTTCGCCGCCGGGGTGTTGTCCCACCAACATTCCGTGAACTCATAATGATCCATGAGCTTCAGGACAGAGGGCATATACACCTTGGTGCAGCGGACGTTTTCAATCAGCTCCGGCGGGACATCGCTGAAGGTGAATCTTTTGCACCGGTCAAGGCCGATTACACCAATCGTATCACGGCCTTTCTCCCAATACTTCCCGCAAAGGAACACCTTCGCGCCGCCGCAAAACGCGCTTGTGCCGTAGCGCAAAACGCCTTGGTCATCATAGTGCGTTTTCGCGATGTTTCCGGCCACGCCGTAACGCCATTCCTGCTGCGGCTTTTCCACCGGGCTTGTATTCTGATTCCCCGCTTGAGCTTCCGGCGGTATCTCCGCCGTTATTTCCGAGACACTTTCCGCCTTGCGCCGAAACAGAAAATCAAAGCCTTTCATATTCATGCACCTCGCTCTATTGTTGTTTCATGATATTATAATACCACACTTTGTGCCCGATATAAAGGACAATGCGAAAGCGACAGGCGTTTTGCCGACTGCATTAAAAGAGCTATTGCCGCGCGCGGCAATAGCTCTTTTGTTACCAAATATGCGGAATGAGGCGGTATTTGACGCGGGTTTTGTACTCGATGTAGCCGGGGAGGCCGGATTCCAGCACGGTCTCCTCGTTTTTTATCCGGCTCAGCAGAACCGGGACATAGCCCAGCATTATGACAAACGAGAGCGGCGAGCCAAGCACCAGCGGCAGCGAGAGAAACATCAGCAGCGTCGCGGTGTACATCGGGTGGCGGATGACGCCGTAAAGCCCGGTGTCGATCACCTTTTGCCCCGCCTGAACCTCGACCGTGCGGGATAAAAACGCGTTTTCGCGCATCACCTCGGCGTAGAGCGCATAGCCCAACAGAAACACAACCGCCGACGCAATCACAACCCCGCGCGGCAAAACGCACCACGAAAAGCGGAAGTTCAGCCCCACGACAACGCCGCGAGAAACAGCGCCGCCGTCAGCGCAACCACGGCCTTTTGCGTCTCCTCGGTCTCGCGGCTTTTCAGCCGCTTTCGCAAGAGCCGGGGATTTGCAACAAGCAGCACAGTGCCCAGCGCAAGCATGGGCACAAACAGAATCCCGATGAGCAGCCACGCGTTCCAATACTGCCAAGTCCCCGCCGGGAGAAACGCAAGCCCCGCGACCAGCAAAAGGCCGCATATAAACTTCCCAATAGCGTTGAAAACAAGCTTCCAATCCACGCAAATCACCTCTTTTTTCAATGAGACAACTTAATTGTAACGCGTGTTTATATGCTGTCAAGGTGGGGATTCGGTGGGAAATAATAAGTCCGGATTCTCACTCGATTTTCAAAAAGCCCTGCAAAAGTGCGGCGGGGAACAGGAATTTCTTTTGTATGCCGTTGAAATCGACTTTTATGTACCGATTATCGCGCTTGTCTTCGATTCCGAGCATCACGCCGGTGCCGAATGCCTTGTGGTGCAGCTTCACACCGGGAACAATGCGCGACAAATCCGGCTGCGGCGCGGCGACGGACTCTGCGGGCGCGGCGGCGGCGGACGCGAGCGGCTGCGCCGCCGGACGCGGTGCGGGAGAGGCAGGGGCGGCATTTATTCTGACATGCAGGGGATCGCTATCACGCATTGCTTTCTGCGCCGCGCCAACAGGCGCGGGAGCGGCTTCGTCCTCGTCCTCATCGAGAGGCGCCGTGGCAACGGGAGTGCTCGGCATTTCGCTGTTGTCGTAGCCGAGGCCGGACATTGACGATTGCTGTGAGCTGTACAGCGCCGCATACTCCTTCGGCGAGAGCACGGTGTCGAACAGGCCGACATTCTCCTTCGCGTGTTTGCTTTCCAAGCCCGTATAGACAAGGCTTGAATCCTCATAACGCTTGAAATGGAAAACCGCTTCATTCATCAGCGGGGTGTTGAACAAGTTCAGCTCGCAAAGCAAGTTGAAATCGCGCACGTCCAAGCCGGTCACCTTTTTGAACAGCTTAGGTTCGAGCTGGGTAATCACATCTTTCAGGCAAAACTCACGATAATCGGTCAGATACATGAATATCGGAATGCGCGTGGCAAACTTGATGAGTTTTTCCTGAATTTCCTTGCGCTTGGATTTGAACTCCTTTTCCTCGTCGGAAAGCTCCTTTTTCTCCTTTTGCGAGAGCTTTTGAGCTTCTTTCTTGGCTTTCTTGACCGCCTCGGACTTGTTGATAATGATGGAAATATCGTCGTTGAGACTGCGGAAGCCCTCAATGCTCATCAGAGCGCGCATTGCGTCCTCGTTTTCCATCAGGCGGCGGAGAGTGTCATTGTCCACGTTGACCAAGAGCGCGCTCTCCCAACGGCGGGCAAGCAGCGTGGCAGACGTGCCCGCCATGGCAAAGTCCAAAATCTCTTCGGCGTCGATTTGGCGCATGGTGCTGCCGTCATAGGCAATCACGGGCAGAAAGCTGACAAACTCGCCGACTTTACGTTCGGGGTTGCCCTCGTTGATGTTCAAGCGGCAGGAATAATCCGCGATTTGCTTCAAAGCTCGGTCGAGCGCAAAGTCAAAGACATAGCACTCTTTTTTCATAATCTGCTTTTTGCCGCCGTCCACGGTGATTTCCCACGGACTTTGCACGCGGAATGCCGTTTGGAAATAAGTCTCCGGGCTTTTCAAATTGCGCAGCATGAACACGCCCGTCCACGGCTTGACCGTGACGCCGGTGGTGAGCTTGCCGCAGGAGAGGGTGATGCTTTTGGTTTTGAGCGGGTCACCCATTGATTTGAGCACAGGGTCAAGTGCCGCCGCGCCGATGCCCGCGCTTGTTCCGGCGCAGACATTGACGGCATAATCATGATAAAACGCATTCTGCTTTTGCGCAAGCAGATTCGCCATGGCATAACAAGACGCCACATTGGGCAAAAACCACAGCGTGTGCGAAAGGACATTCAAAAGCCGCGTGTCGGAAAAGGGCATGGCCGGTCTGCCTCTGCCGAGCTTCAATTCATCGGCGGAGGTTTCGAGATAAGACCCGCGTATGAGGTCAAGCCATTTTTGCACATAGCTTTCATAGACGAACTTGGCCTCCGCGCCCTGTCCTTTGGCGGAAAAGAACACGTTCAGGTCAAATTCGTTGAACTCACCCTGCATGGCGATTCGGCGAATGCTTTCGGGAATCTTATACGTCAGCATGACCATGCGGGGCAGAGCGGCGTAGGGGTTGTCCTCGCCTATCCAAGCCTCTTTTGCCCGCTGCTCGTCGGAATATGTCCAGTTATAAATCTGCTCCTCGATGAACTCGCCGGAGTTTATCGCGCGGAACGGTGTGCCGGAGAGATAGAGATAATGATCGGCGGTAATGGGCAGCCACGTTTCATCCACGGCGTTGCCGCGGTCATACTTGTCCATGTCCACCGCGTCCACGCTCTCGTCATCGTCCTGCTCGAAAAGCTTTTTGGCGCTTTCTTTCCACGCGCCGAAGTGGTATTCGTCGAAGACGACGAGATCCCAGTTGAGCGCATGCACCCATTCGTTTTTCGCCTTTATGCCGCCGGTCTCTCTGTTTTCTCCCAAGAAGTCCTGAAATGAGCCGAAGCAGACAATGGGGCGCGCCGGGTCTGCGCGCTTATATTGCTCGTCAATGTTCGGCTCGGCGGGAGTCTGCGGGCGGGAGATGAACTGCCACCCCTCAAAATCCATGTGGTTCATCAAATCGTCGCGCCACGCAGTCTGCACGGCGGGTTTGAACGTCAGAATCAGCACCCTTTTGAAGCCCATGCGCTTGGCAAGCTGATAAGTGGCAAAGGTTTTTCCGAAACGCATTTTTGCGTTCCAAAGGAACTTCGGAATCCGGCTGCCGCGCTCGGCCTGCGCCGCTTTGTAATACGCCATCGTCTTTTCCACGGCCTCAAGCTGTTCCGGGCGCATGGAAAAGGTTTGAGTTCGGTTTTCCTCGTTTCGGGTGCGCAACTTCACGGCGAGATACGCCGCGCGCACATCGTCCACCGTGCATTGAAACCACTCGCCGCCCACTGCGGGGATGTTTTTCTCGCGCAGCACGCGGTGAACCTCATGGTCGGTGAACGAGCCGCCGTCGGCATACATGGCAGACTCGGCAAACACGATTTTGTACGGGATTTTGCCGTCGGGGCGTTTGGTGGGGTATTGCTGCGCCACGCGCTTTTCCACGTCGTGCGCCGTGAAGCCGACTTTGAGCAAGCCACGGTACTCGGGGTTGCTGTCGGAATAGGCGTAAATCATCGGGTGCGCCGTTGAACGCCCGGAAACATAACTGTCAAGCTGGTCGGCCATCGTTTTCGCCTCCTCACTCCATCGGCTTAATCATTGATTCGATAAACGCAATTTCTTCATCGGTTAGGCCGTATTTGGCGTATAGCTCCTCGTCTGTCCATGGTTTGGAGAAGTCTTGGATAGGGACAAGTTGATACACACCTCGTGCGGCATTTTGGGAGTTCTTTTTTAGCAAAACAAGAAAACGGAAAAACTTTGTTGAGATATAAGATATGACGTTATCGCATTCTGTTTTATCCGTGAACGGACCTATTACCAAATAACTTTCGTTACAAACTGTTTGCGGCGCACCATAAAATGGTTTGGGCAAAATAGGATGTGGAAATGAATCGCTTCCACTACCCGCTTTTGCGATAAAGACCTTGTGCCATGGTATCATTTCATGCCCTTTTGAGACATCTTTAATAGGAGCATACGCGGTTGTACCACGAATCTCTCTATCGTTTCCGCTCACGTAAATCACCAAATCAGAATCAGAAATACTTTCTCGATATCCCTTGTATGTATTCGGTATCCCAAATGGCAATCTCGTACTCACCATGTCTTCCATAGAGCGTTCATTCAATTGCTTGACCTTGTGCAAAATATCAACGGCTTCATTATATCGGATGAAAGTGTTACAACCATCTTCAAGCAATGGGCGAATAACTGGGTTTGATACCGTTTCACCTTTATGTGAATACACGGAACAGTCACCTTTATTATCTCTATCCCACAGGAAAAAGGACACTCCGCCCTTTATCTGTACGCCAGTAAAGCAATCGGAGGCTTCGGGAAAATCGTGAATCACTCTGATGTGACTGTCGTGAAGCATTTCGTCACGGTATTCATCAAGACCTTTGCCACCTGTAAACCAACGCGATGGTGTAATCATAGTTATGTATTTTGGCTTAAGTTTTCTCGCACTCTGAACAAATAATTGATATATAGGTTTTGCGCTTGCTCCGTTTCCGCCGCCATCGCTCAATTGATACGGCGGGTTGCCGATAATCACATCAAATTTCATGTCAAGAATCCTTTCGGGGTGTACGGTGTGGATGAACTCATAGGCGTGGGATTCCAGTGCGTCGTCGCGCCTGTATTCTTTTTCGGACGCGCCGCAGAACACGCACTTGCCGTCTTTCCACGTGTGTGAAATGCTTTTGAAGCGGATGTTGCCCTCGGCATTCGGAAAAGGCGTGATGGAATAGCGGCTGTTGGGGTATTTTGAGCAATATATGCTTCTGCGGGACAAAAGCGAGGTTATCTCCGTGATGGCAATGCCGTAAAGCTGATTATGAAATATGTGGTCAACTCTCTGCTGCAAATCGGGTATTTCATCGGCAAGGCCGTCTATAAGACGCTTTGCGATTTCGCGCAGGAAAACGCCGCTTTTGCACACGGGGTCTAAAAAGGTGATGGTTTTGTCCCGGAAAAGCTCTTGCGGCAGCATGTCCAGCATGGCGTTGACAATGGCGGGCGGGGTGAACACTTCGTCGTTGGACAAGTTTGCGAGGCAGGACAACACATCGGGGTTATAAAACGCGCTGTACATGTCATTCATGGCACTGAACCCTCCTGTAATCCGTCAGCGGGTATTCTTTCAAGGGCTTGGGAATATAGGCGTCAATCTCCTCGTCGTATTCCCACCCGTCCATAAAAATCGACAGCTGCTCTTGGTGACCGTCGAGCATTTCGTCCAAGCGATAATCGCGGCGCTTGACCATCGTGCCTGTGACGAACGACCATTCGGCAAAAATAATCGGCTCGCCGTTTTCCTGCTTCATGGACAGCGCGTCACCGCAGAGGATATTGTGCTTCAAGATATAGCGCACGGCCTCGCGGCACTCGTCGTTCGCGTCGGCCTTGCAGTTGGCGGTGTAAACATCGTTCCAAATCTTGAAAAGGCGCCGGCGGCATGCCTCGGCATTGTCCGGCAGCAGCTCCACGCCGTAAATGTTCATCACGGCGATGACAGACCACATTTCAAAATCGTGGTGCATTCGCGCCCCGCCGTACTTTTTGCTCACCACGGCCAGCTTTCGGCGCAGTATCTCGGCAAGGAAGTTCCCGTCGCCGCAGGCCGGTTCCAAAAAGCGGCTTTCAATGCGCTCGGTTTCGTTTTTCACCAAGTCCAGCATGGCATTGACCTCGCGCTCGGCAGTAAACACCTCGCCGTGGTCGGCCACGCGTTGCTTGGATTTGACCTGCTTTTCGGCCATTTATCGTTTCCTCCACGCGCCGCGCGCTGTTCTGCCGCGGCAAAAGAATGATTGCAACATGACTATATGCCCATTATAAGCGCACACAGGGGCAATAGCAAGGCCAAAATCGAAACCATGACATAATTTGTCTGCAATTATGCCGTAGATATAGAAAAAAGCACCGAACTATTAAAGTTCGGTGCTTTTGGTGGAGATAAGCGGGATCGAACCGCTGACCTCTTGAATGCCATTC
>CAZXVA010000021.1:0-26045 GCA_964644305.1 uncultured Oscillospiraceae bacterium | reverse complement strand
CGCCAAGCCTTTTGTCCGGCGGGCAGAAGCAGCGCGTGGCCATTGCGGGCGTGCTCGCCATGCAGCCGGAGATTATCGTCCTCGACGAGCCGACCGCCATGCTCGACCCGCAGGGGCGGCAAGAGGTCGTGGCCACGGTGACGCGCCTTTGCCGCGAAAAGGGCATGACCGTCGTGCTCATCACGCACCACATGGATGAATGCGTCGGCGCGGACAGGCTCGTCGTCATGTCAAACGGCAGCATCGTGGCCGACGGCGCGCCGGGCGAGGTGTTTGCCGACGTGGCGCTCATGGAGCGCGAGGGGCTGACCGTCCCCGCGACGACAAGGCTTTTGCACGAGCTGAACCGACACGGCTTTGACCTTGCGCTTGACGCGCTCACGGTTGACGATTGCGCCGACGCCGTGGCGCGCGCAGTGAAGAATTGACACTTTTAGCTTGATAAGAGGAAAATAAATGGCAGATATCAAAGTGGAGGGTCTGCGCCACGTTTACAGCGCCGGGACTCCGTTTGAAAAGGTCGCGCTCGACGGCGTTGACCTTGAAATACCGCACGGCCAGCTTGTGGGCATCATCGGCCACACAGGTTCGGGCAAGTCCACCTTCGTGCAGCACCTCAACGCCCTGCTCGCACCGAGCGAGGGCAAGGTGTTCGTCGGCGGGAAGGACATCAATGCAGACAAGTTCTCCCGCAAGGCGGTCAAGAGCGAGGTGGGGCTTGTGTTCCAGTACCCGGAGTATCAGCTTTTTGAGGAAACGGTATACAAAGACATCGCCTTCGGCCCGAAGAACATGAAGCTCAGCGAGAGCGAGATTGACGAGCGCGTGCGCGAGGCGGCGGGCTTTGTCGGCGTGGAGGAGTCGCTTTTCGACAAATCCCCGTTGGAGCTTTCCGGCGGGCAGAAGCGGCGCGTGGCCATCGCGGGCGTCATCGCGATGCGGCCGGGTGTGCTGATTCTCGATGAGCCCACGGCGGGGCTTGACCCCTTGGGGTGCAGCACCATACTCGAAAACATACTCAATTACCGCGAAAAAAGCGGCTCGACCGTGATTGTCATCAGCCATAGCATGGATGATGCCGCGCGGATATGCCAACGCGTCGTCGTTTTCGACCGGGGCCGCGTGCTCATGGACGGGGCGCCGGCAGAGGTCTTTTCCCGGCCGGAAAAGCTCATCTCCGTGGGGCTTTCCGTGCCCCATGCAAGCGAGCTTGCCATGGCCTTGCGCGCACGCGGCGTGGACATTCCCCGTAGTGTTTACACGCACGAGAGCCTTGTTGAGGCCGTGCTCGCGGCCAAGGGGGTGGGCAAATGCTGAAAGACGTCACTCTCGGCCAGTTTTTCCCCGGCAACACGGTGGCGCACAAGCTTGACGCGCGCACCAAGCTCATTTTGGTCATTGTTTATATCATCGCGCTGTTTCAGGCGGTGGGCTGGGTGTCATATCTCGCGGTCACGGCGGTGACGGCGCTTTGCATGGCGCTGTCGCACATTGCGCCCCGCCATATCTTCAAGGGTCTCAAGCCCATGCTGTTCATCATCGTCCTCACCGCGCTTTTGAACATTTTTTATACCGACGGCACGCCCGTTATCCCCGGCTGGATAATCACGTGGGAGGGCATCGGCCGCGCGGTGCAGATGGTGCTGCGCATAGTCCTGCTCATCACCGGCACGTTTCTTTTGACCTATACCACCAGCCCCATCGCCCTCACCGACGGCTTGGAAAAGCTGATGAACCCGCTGAAAAAGCTGAAAGTCCCGGTGCACGAGATGACCATGATGATGAGCATGGCCCTGCGCTTCATCCCCACGCTCATCGAGGAGACGGACAAAATAATGTCCGCGCAGAAGGCGCGCGGCGCGGATTTTGAAACCGGCAGCCTCATCGACCGCGCCAAGGCGCTTTTGCCCGTGATGGTGCCGCTGTTCGTGTCGGCCTTTCGCCGCGCGGACGAGCTTGCCGTGGCGATGGAAAGCCGCTGTTATCACGGCGGCGAGGGCAGAACGCGCATGAAAACACTCAAATTCGCCCCGCGCGACTTCGTTGCGCTCATCTCCGGCGCGGCGTTTCTCGCCGGCATGATAATCATGAAAAAGTTCGGAATATGACAAAAAACATCGCCCTGCGCCTGAAATACGACGGCAGCCGTTACCACGGCTGGCAGGTGCAGAAAAACGACATCACCGTCGCGCAAACTTTGGACGAGGCGCTGTCGCGCGTGTGCGGGCACAAGGTGCGCACCATCGGCTGCGGCAGAACGGACGCGGGCGTCCACGCCCTGCGCTATTGCGCCAACTTCAAAACCGACAGCCGCATCCCGGTTGACCGCCTGCCGCTGGCCGTGAACGCGCAGCTGCCCGGCGACATCGCCGTGTGCGCCGCCGTCGAGGTCGAGGACGGCTTCAACGCCATATCCTCGTGCATAAAAAAAGAATATATCTACAAAATACTAAATAGTAATATCAGAGACCCGTTTTTGGAAAAACGCGTGTGCTTTTACCCGCAAAGCCTTGACATGGCGCGCATGAGCGCCGCCGCGCGCGCCTTTGAGGGCACGCACGATTTCAAGGCCGTGCGCTCTCTCGGCACGGAGACCAAGACCACCGTGCGCACGGTGCACTGGTGCCGCGCGGAAAAATCGGGCGACATCATCACGGTGTCGATCTGCGCCGACGGATTTTTGTACAATATGTGCCGCGCCATGGTGGGCACGATGGTTTACGCGTCCTACGGCAAGCTCGATCCGGAGGAAATTCCCGCGCTGCTCGAACTCGGCGACCGCCGCCTCACCGGCCCCACCATGCCCCCGCAGGGGCTGTATCTCAACCGCGTGTGGTATCCCGGCGCGGCGGGTGAGCTTTTTGCCGCGGATTGACAGAGCGGAACAATATATTTGTTCACAATTTTGTGGTATATAATATATGCGAATACATACAAAAGGTGAGATTACGTATGAAAGCTGTAATTGACATCATATTGCTGATAATAATCGCGCTGTGCACGTGGAACGGGTATAAGCGCGGTCTCGTCGGCGGCATCGCCGGTATACTCGCGATCATCGTCGCGCTTTTCGGCGGCAGCCTTTTAAGCTCGGCCTATTCGCAGGAGGTCGTCCCCGCGCTTGAGCCGTTCATCGACGGCTACGTCGACTCGCAAAATAACCGCGACGCGGTGCTTGAAAGCATGGGCTACGGCGACAGCGATTACTCCGTCGAGGATATCCTCGCGCAGGACGGCTCGCTCAAATATGACTATGCCTACGAGTGCCTTGTCAGCGTGGGGTTTTACTCGCGCACGGCGGAAAAGCTCGCCGTCAAGGCGGTGGATTTGACCGAGCGGGACGAAATGGACATCACCGAGGCGGTTGTCTCCGTTGTGGGGGACACGGCCACGTTCGTGGCCTGCGCGGCGCTGGGCTTCTTGCTGATTCTCATTTTCCTCGTCGCCATTGCCAACATCGGCAACCTCTCCCTGCGCTTGCCGAACATGGAGAATCTGGACGAAATCGGCGGCGCGGTGGTCGGGTTTATCAAGGGGTTTATTTACTGCGTGCTTTTGTGCTGGCTATTGAGCTTCCTCGGCCTTGCCATCGGCAAGGACACCCTTGCCGAAACCACGCTCGCCCGCTTCTTCCTCGCCTTTGATTTTCTCACCGGCATGCTCATGTGATGAGCCGAAAACGCAATTGAGTTTATTCAGCCGTGACGTACACGGCGGAACGGAGTATATATGCAGCCTACACTGTGCTCCCGCTGCGGCAAGAACGTGGCGGTCATATTCATCACCAAAATCGAAAACGGACAGACGAAAAACGAGGGGCTTTGCCTCAAATGCGCCCGCGAGCTGCACATCAAGCCCGTGGACGACGTGCTTGAAAAAATGGGCATTTCCGACGATGACCTTGACAACCTCTCCGGCGAAATGATGAACGCCATGGGCGGCGTGGAGGATCTCCTCGCCATCGACGGGGACGACGCCACCGAGGACGATGACGGCAAAACCGCCACTTTCCCGTTTTTGAGCCGCCTGTTCGGCGGCCCCGGCGCGCAGAATAACCCGGACGGCGCACCCGGCGCGTCCGCCAACGGCGCGCCGAACGACAGACCCCGCCCCGATAACGCCCCGCCCCCCAAGGGCAAGCGCAAGTTTTTGGACAATTATTGCATCGACCTGACCGAGCGCGCCCGCGCGGGCAAGCTCGATTCCATGATCGGCCGCGAGGAGGAGCTGGAGCGTGTCATTCAAATCCTCAACCGCCGCCAAAAGAACAACCCCTGTCTCATCGGCGAGCCGGGCGTCGGCAAAACCGCCATCGCCGAGGGCTTGGCGCAGCGCATCGCCATGGGCAATGTGCCCTACAAGCTGCGCGACAAGCAGGTGTTTCTGCTTGACCTCACCGCCCTCGTCGCCGGGACGCAGTTCCGCGGCCAGTTTGAAAGCCGCATGAAAGGGCTTATCGAGGAGGTTCGCAAGCAGGGCAACATCATCCTCGTCATCGACGAGGTGCACAACATAGTCGGCGCGGGCGACGCCGAGGGCAGCATGAACGCCGCGAACATATTAAAGCCCGCCCTCTCCCGCGGCGAGATTCAGGTCATCGGTGCCACCACCTTCGCCGAATACCGCAAGCACATCGAAAAAGATTCCGCGCTCGAACGCCGCTTCCAGCCCGTCACGGTCAACGAGCCCTCCATTGACGACAGCATTAAAATCCTCCGCGGCATCGCGCATTATTATGAGGACTACCACGGCGTCACCATTTCCGACGAAATGTGCCGCCAGGCGGTGCTGCTCAGCGAGCGGTACATCACCGACCGCTTCCTGCCCGACAAGGCCATTGACCTCATCGACGAGGCCTGCTCCGACGTCAATTTGAAGGACGACGGCATCAACACCCTCATGCTCAAGGAGCGCGAGCTTGAAAACATCCGCTTTGAGCGCGAGGGACTGCAAAGTGCCGACGCGCCCGCCGGGGTGGAAATGAACGACGAAATGCTCGACAAGCGTTATGCCTGCATTGCCGAGCTTCGCAGCAAGGAGCTGAGACTCCAGCAGGAGATTGACGCGCTGAAAAACAGCGCCAAGCCCGCATTGACCGTGGATAACCTCGCCCGCGTCATTGAGCTTTGGACGAAGATTCCCGCCTCGTCAATCCGCGAGGACGAGTATGAGCGCCTTGCCAAGCTCGACGAGCGTCTGAAAGCGCACATCATCGGTCAGGATGAGGCCGTTGACGCCGTGTGCAGCGCGATAAAGCGCTCGCGCGTCGGGCTCAAGGTCAAGCGCAAGCCCGTCAGCTTCATCTTCGTCGGCGGCACGGGCGTGGGCAAAACCGAGCTTGTCAAGCGCCTCGCCGCAGACATGTTCGACTCGCCCGAAGCACTCATCCGCCTCGACATGTCCGAATTCATGGAAAAGTTCGCCGTCTCCCGCATCATCGGCTCGCCCCCGGGCTATGTCGGCTATGACGAGGCCGGGCAGCTCACGGAGAAAATCCGCCGCAAGCCGTACAGCGTCGTGCTCTTTGATGAGATAGAAAAGGCGCACCCGGACGTGATGAACATCCTCCTCCAAATCCTTGACGACGGCCGCATCACCGACGCGCAAGGGCGCACCGTCAACTTTGAAAACACCGTCATCGTCATGACCACCAACGCCGGCAGCAGCACCAAAACCGCCTCCGTCGGCTTCGGCGGCACTCTCGGCGACATGACGCGCGAGCGCACCATGAAAGCCCTCAACGAATTCCTCCGCCCGGAGTTTATCAACCGCGTGGACGAGGTGGTGTGCTTCAACCAGCTCACAGAGGAAAACTTCCGCGCAATCGCCGAGCTTATGCTGGGCGAAGTGCGCGACGTGCTCGCCGAGCGCTCGCAGACTCTCACGTGGGATTCCTCCCTCGTCGATTGGCTCGTTGAAAAGGGGTACAGCACCTCATACGGCGCGCGTAACCTCCGCCGCCTCATCCAAAAAGAGATTGAAGACGTCATCGCCCGGCAGATTATCGACCGCCGGGGCGAGAGCGTCAAGACCATCGCCCTCGCCGCGCGCGACGGCAAGGTCACAGTGGAGATAAAAGGGGAGGACTGACATGGGCAAGCTTGAAATCATAAAAGGCGACATCACCCGGCAGTCGGTCGACGCCATTGTCAACGCCGCCAATTGCTCGCTTCTCGGCGGCGGCGGGGTTGACGGCGCGATTCACCGCGCCGCAGGGCCCGAGCTTTTGGCCGAGTGCCGCACGCTCAACGGCTGCGAAACCGGCAAGGCCAAGATAACCGCCGGTTACCGCCTCCCGGCAAAGCACGTCATCCACACGCCCGGCCCCGTCTGGCACGGCGGCGGCCACGGCGAGGACGCGCTTCTCGCCTCGTGCTACGCCTCCTGCCTCGCCCTTGCCGGCGAAAACGGCTGCAAAACCGTTGACTTCCCGTCCATAAGCACGGGGGTGTATCACTTCCCGCTTGACCGCGCCGCCAAAATCGCCGTGGACACGATATCGGCGTATCTTGTCGACCATGAAGAGCTTGAGTGCGTGCGCATGGTGTGCTTTGACGAGCGCACCAAGGCCGCCTATGACGCCGCCCTCGCGGCGCACGGGGTGTGACGGCATGAAAAAGCACGTTGTCAAGCTGCAATATAATGCCCCCGTCGTGTTGAGCTTTGCCCTCATCAGCCTCGCCGTGCTCGGCCTTGACGCGCTCACGGGCGGATGGAGCACCGTGAAGCTGTTCTCGGTTTATCGCTCGTCCCCTACAGACCTTTTTACATATCCCCGCTTTGTCCTGCATGTCTTGGGGCACAGCAATTACGCCCATTATATCGGCAACATGATGATGATTCTCGTCATCGGCCCTTCGCTTGAAGAGCGTTACGGCAGCCGCTGCCTTTTCTGGGCGATATTCATCACCGCGCTCGTCTCCGGCATGGTGCAGTGGCTCTTTTTCCCGAAAACCGCGCTTCTCGGCGCGTCGGGCATCGTGTTCATGATGATTGTGATGAGCTCGCTTGCCGGGATGAAAAACGGCTGCATCCCCATCACGCTCATCCTCGTGCTGATTCTCTATATCGGCGGCGAGATAGTCGACGGCGTGACGCTCAAGGACAATATCTCGCAGATCACCCACATCGTCGGCGGAATATGCGGCGCGGTGCTGGGCACTGCGATGAGGCGATAGGGGGGCAGGGGAATGCAAAAGCTTCTCATAAGCGCCTGCCTTTTGGGCAATGACTGCAAGTATGACGGCGGCAACAACCGCCTGCCGGACGCCGTTCTCGCCGCCCTGCGCGAAAAATATACGCTCGTCCCCGTCTGCCCGGAGTTTTCCGGCGGGCTGCCCACTCCGCGCGAGCCGAGTGAGCGCGTGGGGGACAGGGTGCTGAGCATTTCCGGGCGCGACGTGACCGCGGAGTATTTCCGCGGCGCGGAGATCGCCGCCGCGCTCTACCGCCGCCATGATTGCTCCGCCGCGCTGATGAAGGCGCATTCGCCCTCCTGCGGCCGTGATGAAATTTATGACGGCACCTTTTCCGGCGCACTCACCCCGCGCGACGGCACCGCCGTCGAACGCCTCCGCGCCCTCGGCGCGGCGGTGTACACCGAAAAAGAAACAGACCTGCTTTTGTAAGTATGTCGACACATGCGAAAACGGCACTTCCCGATGTTTGGGAAGTGCCGTTTTGGATTACTAAATTGCTTTTTTGCCTCAGTCGGCCTTGGGGCCGGCGTTGGTGATGTTGGCGGGCATGTCGGGGTACTTCTTGGCGAAGTTATCCTGGAACTTCTTTGCCAGCGCCTTTGCGGAAGCCTCGTACTTGTCCGCATCCTCCCACACGTTGCGGGGGTTGAGGATTTCGGAGGGGACGTTGGGGCAGGTCTTGGGGATGTTGAGGTTGAAGATGGGGTCAAGCTCATATTCAACGTCGTTCAGCTCGCCCGCGAGCGCGGCGGAAACCATCGCGCGGGTGTATTTGAGCTTCATTCTGGGCACAGTGCCCGCCGCGCCGCCGCACCAGCCGGTGTTCACGAGGAACACGTTCGCGCCGGTCTCTTTCAGCTTTTCGCCCAGCATCTCCGCGTAAACAGACGCGTTGAGCGGGAAGAAGGGCGCGCCGAACAGGGTGGAGAAGGTGGTGACAGGCTCGGTGATGCCGCGCTCGGTGCCGGCGAGCTTGGAGGTGTAGCCGGACACGAAGTGGTACATGGCGCTGTTGTTATCCAGCTTGGAGATGGGCGGGATGACGCCGAACGCGTCCGCCGTGAGGAACACGACGGTCTTCGGCTGGCCGCCGACGCCGGGGATTGCGGCGTTGGGGATATAGTCGATGGGGTAGCCCACGCGGGTGTTCTCGGTGAGAGAGCCGTCAAAGAAGTCGGGCTTGCCGGTCTCGTCCACGACGACGTTCTCCATCAGCGAGCCGAACTTGATCGCGCCGTAAATCTCCGGCTCGTGCTCTTTTTCAAGGTTGATGCACTTGGCGTAGCAGCCGCCCTCGATGTTGAACACGCCGTCGTTGGACCAGCCGTGCTCGTCGTCGCCGATGAGGTTGCGGTTGGGGTCGGCGGAAAGGGTGGTCTTGCCGGTGCCGGACAGGCCGAAGAACACCGCCGAGTCGCCGCCGTGGCCGATGTTGGCCGAGCAGTGCATGGGCAGGATGCCTTCCTTGGGCAGGACGTAGTTCATCACGGAGAACACGCTCTTTTTGATTTCGCCCGCGTAGCCGGAGCCGCAGATGATGACCTCGTGCGCTTCATAATCGATGATGATGGCGGCCTCGCTGTGCACGCCGTCTATCTCCGGGATGCACTTGAAGCCGGGCGCGGCATAGATGGTGTAATCGGGGGCGTAGGAATCAAGCTCGTCCTCGTTGGGGCGGATGAGAAGCTGGTGGATGAAGAGGTTCTGGCTGGCAAGCTCGTTGACGATGCGGAAGCGCTTGGTGTACTTCGGGTCAGCACCGGCAAAGCCGTCAAACACGAAAAGCTCTTTGTTCTGCAAATAGGCGAGAATCTTGGCCTTGATGGAATCGAACTTGGCCTTCTCAATGGGGACGTTTATCTTGCCCCATGCGATTTCGTCATGCACGGCGGGGGTGTCGACGATGAACTTGTCGTCGGGGCTGCGGCCGGTGTATTTGCCGGTTTTCACGACCAGTGCGCCGGTGTCGGACAGAGTGCCTTCGCCGCGGCGGAGGGCGGCCTCAACCAGCTGCGCGGGGGCGAGGTTGCGATAGGCCACGCCGTTGCCGGCGATGCCCAGTTCTATGGGTGCTATTGTTCTCATATCTGAAAAACCTCCTTATTTGGCTTTTAAGCTTTGACAAAATTATATCATTCCGTTCAGACAGCGTCAAGACGGCTAGTTCACCAAAACCATCTCCGACAGGGGAAAATGCAGGGCGGATTTTTGTGCGTTTTGTATATTAAGCGCACTTTTTGCCGAGTTTTCCTATGGTATATGCCAAGCCGAACGCGACCAAATCCGCCGCGACGATGCTCGCCCCCGTGGGAGTTTCAAGGTAAAACGACGCCACTAGCCCCGCGAGAAAGCACACCACGGATATACCCGCCGCCGTTAAAACCACGGCCTTGAAGCTTTTGCAAAGGCGCATTGCCGCAAGCGCGGGGAAGATGATCAGGCTGGAGATGAGCAGCGCGCCCATCATGCGCATGCCCAGCACCACCGTCACCGCCGTCAAAACCGCGATGAGCGTGTTGTATGCCTCGGTGTTCGTGCCCGTGGCGCGGGTGAAATCCTCGTCAAAGGTTACGGCGAAAATGCGCGGGTAAAACAGCACGAAAAGCGCCAGCACCGCGAGCGAGAGAATCACGCTCAGCACGGCGTCGGCATGGCTCAAGGAAAGGACGCTGCCGAACATATAGCTTGAAACCTCGGTGTTCATCCCCGTCGTGACGGACACGGTTATTACGCCGATGGCAAGCGCGCTGCTTGAAACAAGTGCAATGGCCGCGTCGCCCTTGACGCGGCTTGACCGCCGCAGACGCAGCAGCAGCACCGCTGCCGCCATCACCACCGGCACGGCCACCGCAAGCGGCGCCAGCCCCAGCGCGCTCGCAATGGCAAGCGCGCCGAAGCCCACGTGCGAAAGCCCGTCGCCTATCATCGAATACCGTTTCAAAACCAGCGACACGCCCAAAAGCGCCGCGCACAGCGACACCGGAATGCCCACGATGAGCGCCCGCAGCATAAACTGGTAGGAAAACATGCCGAAAAGCCCGCTCATATCCTGTTCCCTCCCAAAAAGCGACGCGCCAAGCTGCTGTCGCGGTATTCCGCCGCCGAGCCGAAAAAGAGCTGCGTGTGACCCAGATGCAAAATCTTCGTGGCATAGCGCACGGCCTCATGAATGTCGTGCGACACCATGATGACGGAGATTCCGTCGCAGAGATTGATGAGCTTTATGAGGTTATAAAGCTCCTGCGTGGCGATGGGGTCGAGCCCGGTGACAGGCTCGTCGAGCAGCAGCAGCTTCTTCGTGGCGCACAGTGCGCGCGCGAGCAAAACGCGCTGCTGCTGCCCGCCGGACAGCTCTTGATAGCTCGCGTTTTTTATCTCCTCAATGCCCATGCGCTCGATGTTGGCCTCGGCGCGCTCGCGCTCGGCGCGGCCGTAATGCAGACGCGCGCCCAGCGAGTTGAGGCAGCCGGACAGCACCACTTCATACACGCTCGCGGGGAAATCGCGCTGGGTGTCGCTCTGCTGGGGGAGATAGCCGATTTCGGTCGGCTTCAGGCCGTCGGCGAGAATAATCTCGCCCGCGCTCGGCTTTTTCAGCCCAAGCAGCCCGCGCATCAGCGTGGACTTGCCCGAACCGTTTTCGCCCACTATGCTCAGATAATCGCCCTTTTCCACGGCGAAGTTCACGCCCGACAAAACCTCTCGCCCGTCGTAGGCAAAGGATAAGTCGCGGCATTGCAGCAAGGCCATTACTTCACAGCCTCCTTCAAATTCTCCAAATTTTGCTCCATCATCTCAAGATAGCTCACGCCGTTTTCAAGCTCGTCGGCCGTGACATTGTGGCAGGAATGGAAAAGCAGCGTTTTGCAGCCCGTTTCCTCCGAAATTATGTCCGCCATTTTCTCGTTTGAAAACTCGATATAGAATACCGCCGGGACGTTTTCTTGCCGCACGGTGTCAATCAAAAAGGCCACCGTGCGCGCCGAAGGCTCGGCGTCGTCCGCACAGCCCGGAAAGGCCGCGTAATAATCAAAGCCGTATTCCTCCGTGAAATACCGCACGGGGAAGCGGTCGGCGAAAATCAGCGTGCGGTGCTCTGCCCCGTCCGCCGCGGCGCGAAACTGCGCGTCGAGGGTCAAAAGCTTTTCGGTGTACGCCGCGCAGTTTGCGCGGTAATACTCCGCGTTCTCCGCGTCAAGGGCACATAGCTTATCCGCAATCGCCTCGCAGATGAGCGCCGCGTTTTTCGGCGATGTCCAAACATGCTCATCATATTCCGGCTCGTCGTCGTGGTCGTGGTCGTCGTCATGCGCGTGGCCGTGCCCGGTGTGGTCATTGTGCGCGCGGGAGAGTATCCCGCCGGACTGCATCCCCTCCACCGTTTCCTCGGCAAGCGCGTTGACCTCGTCAAGCATGTACACCGTCGTGGGCAACGTTTCGAGCGAATCGGTCACCGCGTCGAGCCACGCCTCGCTCTCTCCGCCGTTTGCCACAAGGAGGGTTGAAGCTTGCAGGCGCAAAATGTCCTGCGGCGTCGGCTCATAGCTGTGTGACTCCGACCCCGGCGGCACGAGCAGCGTCACCTCGCCCTTATCGCCCACGATTTGCCGCGCGAAGTCATAGGCGGGGAACACCGTCGCCGTCACCGAAACGCCGCACGGCGCCTTTTCCGCCGCGCCCGCGCGCCCACATGCGCCCAAAGCCAAGCAAAACGCCGTTATCAAACAAATTAAGCTCATTTTTCTCATATTCATAGAACATATAATACAACACACAAGGGTGAGGGTCAAGATTTTAATCAAATGTTAATTGAATTATGTCAACAAAATTTTGCAGAACCTATTGAATTATGTCAACAAATTTGCTATGATAAAATGAAAAATAATATAAGATGGAACGAGTAGCCGATAAAGGGCGAGAGCCGAGAGTCGGCAGAGAGATGAATTGAGAAAATGAGCAGTAAAGAATGGCAGATTCCCTATCAAAAACCCGATATCCCCAAGGCGCTTGTCGACGCGGGGTACACTCCGCTTTTGGCGGCGGTGCTCGCCCTGCGCGGCGTAACCACGCCCAAGGCCGCCCATGACATGATAAACGGCGGCGACGACAGCGTTTTCGACCCCATGCTCATCACCGACATGGACAAGGCCGCCGCGCGCGTGCGCCGCGCCATCGCCGAGCGCGAGCTTGTGGCGGTGTACGGCGATTATGACGTCGACGGCATCACCTCCACCTGCCTTGTCGCGGACTATCTGCGCTCAAAGGGGCTGGAATGCCGCGCGTATATCCCCGACAGAAACGAGGAGGGGTACGGCCTCAACTGCGCCGCGCTCGACGTGCTGAAAAAAGAAAACATCAGCCTTGTCATCACGGTTGACTGCGGCATAACCGCCGTGGAGGAGGCGCAGTATGCCCGCACTCTCGGCATCGACATGGTCATCACCGACCATCACGAATGCCGCGACGGCGAGCTGCCGCAGGCCGAGGCCGTGGTGGACTGCCGCCGCAGTGACGACACCTATCCCAATCCGGAGCTTGCGGGCGTGGGCATGGCGCTCAAGCTCGTGTGCGCCGTGGAAGGGGACAGCGCGCCGCTTTTGGCGCGGTATGTCGACCTCGTCGCCGTGGGCACGGTGGCAGACGTCATGCCGCTCACGGGCGAAAACCGCTATCTTGTCCGCATGGGTCTGAAAAAGCTGGAGAGCGCGCCGCGCCCCGGCATCGCCGCGATGCTGCGCGAATCGGGCATCGACGGGCGCAACATAACCGCCGCCACAGTCGGCTATGCCCTCGCGCCGCGCCTGAATGCGGCGGGGCGTCTCGGCTGCGCCGAGACCGCCGCGAAGTTACTGCTCAGCAACGACGAGCATGAGGCGAGCGTCCTCGCCGCCGAGCTTTGCGCGCTCAACCGCGAGCGGCAGAGCATCGAACTGAAAATATGGGAAGACGCAAATGCCCGGCTCATCCAGGCGCCGCCCGACGCGCCCATAGTGCTGGCCAGCGACAAGTGGCATCAGGGCGTCATCGGCATCGCCGCCTCGCGCCTTGCCGAGCATTATTCACTGCCCTCAATCATGATTTGCCTCAACGGCGAGGTGGGCAAGGGCTCATGCCGCAGCTATGGCGGCTTCAACCTCTTCGAGGCGCTTTCCGCCTGCTCCGAGCACCTTTTGGGCTTCGGCGGGCACGCCTTGGCCGCGGGGCTTAACATCCGCCGCGACAAGCTGGACGATTTTCGCGCCGCACTTGCCGAATATTATAAGCTAAACAAGCCCGACCCCGTGCCGGAGGTGCAGTGCGACCTGCTGATAACCGACCCGGAAATGCTCACCATCGAGGCCGTGCGCTCGCTCGACCTGCTGGAGCCTTACGGCAACGCAAACCCCAAGCCCGTGCTGTGTATGAGCGGCGTGGAGCTGGAAAGCGCGACCGCCGTGGGCAACGGGCGTCATCTGCGCATGCGTGTGCGGCTGAAAAACGCGCGCTTTGAGGCGATTTTCTTCTCCCACACGGCCAAGGAGCTGAACATACACGAGGGGGACGCGGTGGATCTTGCCTTCACCCCGCAGATAAACGAATATCGCGGCCACGTGTCCGTGCAGCTTTTGATAAGCGCGGCGCGCGCCCATTCCGGCAAGGGGCTGTGTTCGGCCATCCTCAATGCCGACCCCGCCGTCATCCCCGTTGCCGCGCGCTATTGCCCGGGGCGGGAGGACTTTGTGCGCGTCTGGCGCGCCCTCGGCAAAAGCTTTGTCGCCGGGGACAACGCCGAGGCGATAATGGCGCAGTGCCCGCCCGGCATGGAGGCGGAAAAATTCTGCCTGTGCCTGATGGTGCTGCTGGAAACGGGACTGCTCAAGGGCGAGGGCGGCATATTCGGCGCTCGCGCCGCCACGATAGACGGCAAGGCCGATTTGGAGGCCACGTCACTCATCCGCAGTCTGAAAAAGGCAATGTGAGGCGAAGTATATGGCAGAAAACGAAGTGAAAGCCCCCAACATGCTCGACCCCGACGAGATGTACGCCCGGCTTGAAAAGAAAATAATCGAAACCGGCCACCAGATGGACATCGGCCGCATCCGCGCGGCATACGACACGGCCTGCATGGCGCACTCCGGCCAAAAGCGGCGCGACGGCTCGCCCTATGTCACGCACTGCGTGGCGGCGGCGGACATCTCCGTGGACATCGGCCTCGACGAGGACTCCATCATCGCCGCGCTTTTGCACGACGTCATTGAGGACACCAACCTCACCCACGCCGACATCGCCCGCCAGTTCGGCGAGCCGGTGGCGGACATCGTCGAGGGCGTGACGAAGCTGACGCGCGTGCAGTACACCAGCAAGGAAGACGAGCAGATGGAAAACCTGCGCAAGATGCTCATGGCCATGGCCAAGGACATCCGCGTCATCCTCATCAAAATCGCCGACCGCTTGCACAACATGCGCACCATGGCCTATCAGACCCCGGAAAAGCAGCGCACCAAAAGCCTTGAAACGATGGAGATTTACGCCCCCATCGCCCACCGCCTCGGCATGCAGCGCGCCAAGTGGGAGCTGGAGGATCTGTCGCTTCAATATCTCGACCCCACGGGCTATGCCGAGATTATGCACTCGCTTGAAGAGAAAATGCCCGTGCTGGAAAGCTTCATGTCCTCCATGGAGGACAAAATCCACACCCGCCTCAATGCCGAGGGCATCGAGGCCACCATCTATTGCCGCATAAAGCACGTATACAGCATTTACCGCAAGATGTACGCGCAAAACCTCAGCATGAACGGCATTTTCGACCTGTGCGCGTTCCGCGTCATCGTCGACACCATCCCCGATTGCTACAACGTCCTCGGCGTGATTCATGACATGTTCAAGCCCGTGCCGGGGCGCTTCAAGGACTATATCTCCACGCCCAAGCCCAATATGTATCAAAGCGTGCACACCACGGTCATCGGCTCGGAGGGCATCCCGTTCGAGGTGCAGATTCGCACCTGGGACATGCACCACACCGCCGAATACGGCGTCGCCGCCCACTGGAAGTACAAAATGGGCGACGGCAGCAACGTCGTGCGCATGGGCGATGAAGACAAGTTCGCCTGGGTGCGCCGCCTGCTTGAAAGCCAGCAGGACTCCGATGCCACCGACTTTTTCCACAATCTCAAAATCGACATGTTCTCCGATGAGGTTTTCGTCTTCTCCCCCAAGGGCGACGTCATCAACCTCCCCGCCGGTGCCACGCCCATTGACTTTGCCTATTCCATTCACTCCGACGTCGGCAACCACATGGTCGGCGCGACGGTGAACGGCCGCATCGTCACCTATGACCACACCCTGCAAAACGGCGACATCGTCGAAATCCGCACGTCCAAATCCGCCTCCGGGCCGGGGCGCGACTGGCTCAGCATGGCCAAAAGCGGCTCGGCGCGCACAAAGATCAAGCAGTGGTTCAAGAAAGAGCGGCGCGAGGAAAACGTCATCCGCGGCCGCGCCATGCTCGAAGACGAGCTGCGCCACAACGACATCACGCTTGAAGAGGTGCTCGACGAGGAGATAATCACCCCGATATTAAAGCGCCTGTCCTTCGCCTCGACGGACGATTTGTACGCCGCCATCGGCTACGGCGGCGTGACCGCGCAGCGCGCGGCCAACCGCCTGAAGGACGAGCTCACCCGCGCCACGGCCAGAACCGACAAGAAAACCGCCGTGGACAAGCTCTCCGAGGCCGCCGAGCGGCGCGAGCAGACCGCGCGCAAGCAGGGCAAGGCCGTGCACGGCATACTCGTGGAGGGGCTTTCCAACTGCCTGGTGAAGTTTTCCCGCTGCTGCACGCCCGTGCCGGGGGATGACATTGTCGGCTTCATCACGCGCGGTCAGGGCGTGTCCATCCACCGCCGCGACTGCGAGAATTACCACCAGCGTCTCGCCCAGCCGGAAAACGACGGCCGCTGGGTCAACGTTTCGTGGGCAGACCAAATCACCGACAGCTATGTCACCACCATCATCATCGTCGCCAAGGACAGGCAGGCGCTCGTCATGGACATCGCCACCGTCCTCAACAGCCTCAACGCCAAGGTCAGAAACCTTTCCGCGCGGGATAATTCCGCCGGCATCGGCACCTGCACCATCACCCTTGAGGTCAAAAGTGCGGCGGAGCTGCGCTATATCATGGCGCGTTTGACGAGCATCCCCGGCGTCACTCAGGTGACGCGAAACGGCAAAAACTGACGCGCACACACATTATAATATACAAAACAAAGGAGAAACCACCATGCGAGCAGTAGTCACGCGAGTGCGCTCGGCCTCGGTCGAAATAGAGGGCAAAATCCACGGCCAAATCGGCCAAGGCTTTTTGGTGCTGTTGGGCGTTCACGCCGACGACACCGAGCACGAGGCCGAGAAAATCGCCGACAAGATATGCGGCCTGCGTGTTTTTGACGACGCCGACGGCAAAATGAACCTCAACGCCGACGCCGCCGGGTGCAAAAATCTTTTGATAATCAGCCAGTTCACGCTTTTTGCCGACTGCAAATCCCGCCGCCCCGGCTTTTCCAAGGCCGCCCGCCCCGAAACCGCCGTCCCGCTTTATGAAAAGGTCATCGCGCTTTGCCGCGAGCGGGGCTTCAACGTGCAAACGGGCGTTTTCGCGGCTGAAATGCTTGTTGAATCCGTCAACGACGGCCCCATCACCATCATCATGGACACAAAGGAGCTTTGACACATGCTTATCAAGACCTTACCCGTCGGCCAGCTTGAAACCAACTGCTATATCGTCACCAACGAGGCGACCCTCGAATCCGTCGTCATCGACCCCGGCGACGAGAGCAACACCATCCTCGATTATCTTGAGGACAACCGCCTCAAGTGCGTGGCCGTCATGCTTACGCACGGGCACTATGACCACGTCGGCGCGGCCGAAGCCGTCGCCGAGGAGAGCGCCGCCCCGGTTTTCATCAACTCCGCCGACGACGCGAAAAACGCCGCCTCCCCGCATTTCCCGTTCACCCTCCCCGAAACCGGGCGCTATTACTCCGGCGGCGACGTCATTGACCTTGCCGGACTGCGCTTTGAAATAATCGCCACGCCCGGCCACACCCCCGGCGGCGTCACAATCAAGGTGGAAAACGCCCTTTTCGTCGGTGACACGCTCTTCAAAGGCAGCTGCGGCCGCACCGACCTTGCCGGGGGCGACGCCATGACGGAGCTCAATTCCCTCAAAACCATCTGCGCCCTTGACGGCGATTATGAGGTCTACCCCGGCCACATGGACGCCACCACGCTCGAACGTGAGCGCCTTTTCAACTACTATTGCCGCAAGGCCATGGACATGTAAGTCATTTTAATTCAACATATATAACTATGAGGTGCATGAAATGAAAGAACCCACATTGGTCATCCTCGCCGCCGGAATGGGCAGCCGCTTCGGCGGGCTCAAGCAGATCACCCCCGTGGACGATTACGGCCACGCCATAATCGACTTCTCCCTCTATGATGCTTATCGCGCCGGCTTCCGCAAGGTCGCCTTCATCATCAAGCACGAAATTGAAGACGATTTCAAAGACTTCATCGGCCGCCGCATGGAAAAATACTTTGATGTCAGCTATGTCTATCAGCAGCTTGACAACATGCCCGCCGGCTACGCCGTGCCAGAAGGGCGCGAAAAGCCCTGGGGCACGGGTCACGCCGTCATGTGCGCCGCCGAGGCCGTCAAGGGCCCGTTTGCCGTCATCAATGCCGACGATTATTACGGCCGCACGGCCTACACCGCGCTTTATGACTTCCTCTCCGCCGACAGACCCGACACCGAGCACGCCATGGTGGCCTATCTCATGCGCAACACCGTCACCGAGAGCGGGTATGTCGCGCGCGGCATCTGCCGGGTTGAAAACGGCCTGCTCACCGACGTCGTCGAGCGCACCAAAATCGAAAAGCGCGGCGATGACGCCGCATACACCGAGGACGGCGAAACCTTCGTCCCCATTTCGGGCGAAACGCCGGTTTCCATGAACTGCTGGGCGTTTTCCGCGTCCATGATGGACGAGCTGAAAGCCCGCTTCCCCGCGTGGCTGGATGAAAACCTGCCCAAAAACCCGCTCAAATGCGAGTATTTCCTCCCCTTCGTGGCAAACTCGCTCATCAAGGCGGGGGAGGGCACTGTGCGCGTGCTCAACTGCCGCGAAACGTGGTACGGCGTGACCTACCGCGAGGATCTGGACGGCGTCAAGGCCGCCATCGCGCGCATGCGCGCCGAGGGCGTTTACCCCGCCGCGCTTTTGGACTGAACGCAATTACATACTATATATAAACACAAAAGGAGAAAGGGATAATGAAAATTCTTGTCACCGGCGGCGCCGGATACATAGGAAGCCACACCTGCGTTGAGCTTTTGAACAAGGGCATGGAGGTCGTCTGCATTGACAATCTCGTCAACTCCAAGGCCAAGGCCGTTGAGCGCGTTGAGCAGATCACCGGCAAACACATCGACTTTTACGCCGATGACGTCCGCGACCGCAAGGTGCTCGACGAAATCTTTGAAAAGCACAACATCAACTGCGTCATCCACTTCGCGGGGCTGAAAGCCGTGGGCGAGAGCGTGCAGATGCCGCTTGAGTATTATGACAACAACCTCTTTTCCACCATCACCCTGTGCGAGGCCATGCGCGACCACGGCGTGAAGAACATCGTCTTCTCCTCCTCCGCCACGGTCTACTCCGCCGACAACGACATGCCCCTGCGCGAAAACTCCCGCACCGGCATGTGCACCAACCCCTACGGCTGGACAAAGTATATGAACGAGCAGATTCTCCGCGACTCTGCCCACGCCATTGACGACTGGTCGGTCGTCCTGCTGCGCTACTTCAACCCCATCGGCGCGCACTCCAGCGGCCTCATCGGCGAAGACCCGCAGGGCATCCCCAACAACCTCATGCCCTTCATCTCTCAGGTTGCCGTCGGCCGCCGCGACCATCTCAACGTCTTCGGCGACGACTATGACACCCCGGACGGCACCGGCGTGCGCGATTATATCCACGTTGTCGACCTCGCACGCGGCCACGTCGCCGCCATCGAGTACATGCAGCAAAACCGCGGCGAGAGCGTGTTCAACCTCGGCACGGGCACGGGCTACAGCGTTTTGGACATGGTCAAGGCGTTCGAGCGCGTCACCGGGCGCAAAGTGCCCTATGAAATCGTCGCCCGCCGCCCCGGCGACATCGCCACTGTCTACGCCAGCCCCGACAAGAGCGCCGAAAAGCTCGGCTGGAAGGCTCAGTATAATCTCGACGATATGTGCCGCGACGCGTGGGCTTGGCAGTCGAAAAACCCCATGGGCTATGAATAATGGCGTTATGTAAACCGCCACACAAAAATTTTTGAAATTTTTCTGTAATTTTTCGATTCTTTTTGTAAAATACCTCTTGCAATTTGTTTGAACTTGTTGTAATATTGTAACCGAATCATGGGGAACAAATGCGCAAATGAAACGTCAGTATAGCAAGAGGCACGAAACAGTGTAATTTATCCGTTCCGATTCTAAGGGAGAAACAGCAATGAAAAAGAGAATGCTCAGCCTTTTGCTCACCGTCGTGATGCTTGTGGTCATGGCCTCGGCCGTCACCGTCTCGGCCAGCGCAGAGCCCACCGTCGCCATCGTCACCGTCGCCAAGGGCGACACGGTCATCAGCATCTGCAAGGCGCACGGCTTTGATTATTACAGTTACAAGGACATCGTCATGGCGCTCAACAATGTCGCCAATGAAGACGAGTTCGGCAAGATTCAAATCGGCGGCCAGTTCGCCGTTCCGGTGTCCGAGGCGGCGGCCAAGACCCTTTCCAACGCGGCCTCCTCCGTCACCATCACCACCACCGGCGGCCAGACCGCCGCGGCGGTGACGGGTTCGGCCAAAGAGCCGGGCATGGCCACCAAGATTCCGTCCGCCGATTCCGTCGGCTATTACATCGTCAACTATCAGGTTCAATCCGGCGACACTGTCAACAGCATCTACAAAGGCTGGGGCATCGGCTATAAGACCTACGCCAACCAAATCCTCGCCCTGAACAATCTTTCGGGCTTCAACAAAATCGGCGTCGGCAAGCAGCTTCTTTTGCCCACGAGCGTCGTCGCCACCGGCACCGATGTGCGCTACACCGTCATGAAGCACATCATGGGTTCCGGCGAAACGGTGTATAACGTCATCACCTCCGGCTATGGCCTTGACTTCAACGCCAACGAGGCCATGCTCAAGACCCTCAACAGCAAGGACAACCTCGCCGCCTTCAAGGTCGGTGAAGCGCTCTACATTCCCATCAGCGGCGTCGTCACCATCGACTCCGCCGCCACCGCCACCGCCGACAAGGCGGGTGCAGAAAGTAAGTGATCCGGTCCCAACGCGCTGGAAAGAGCGGGGGATCGCGCTTAGATAGCGTGCCCGCGGTCTGCCGCGAAAGTCAGACTGCGGACGCACCACTCATCGCATCGTAAAATTACGACCCGCAAAGGGTCGGTTAGGGGGAGCAAATACCATGAAAAAACGGCTCATCAGTTTTCTTCTGATGGTTGTCATGCTCGTGTCTCTGTGCTCGGTCATCCCGGTGTCCGCATCGGCTGACGCGCAGGTCACGACCGTGACCGTCGCCCAGGGCGACACTGTCCTCAAGCTTTGCCAAAATCTTGGGGTCGATTTCTATACCTATAAGGAGCTTATCATGAAGCTCAACGGCTTCACCAGTGAAAGCGCCTTCAACAAAATCGGCGTCGGCACGAAGATCAGCCTGCCCGTGAGCAATCAGGCGGCTGCCAATCTCGCCGGCACTGTCGGCACGACCACTGCCGCCGGTGCAACCACCGTCGCCGGTGTGGCCGGCTCCGGCCTGACGGTCGGCTCGGTCAGCTCTCTGCCCACGGGCGACTACGTGGCCTATTACCTCGTCGGCTACAATGTCCAAAAGGGCGAGACCCTCTCCAGCATTTACTCCGGCATGGGCTTGAGCTACAAGACCTATGAAAATCAGATCTGCAAGCTCAACAACCTCAAAAGCGTCAACAGCATTCAGGCCGGCAAAACCATTCTCCTGCCCACCACCAGCCCCACCGTCAACGGCACCGGGGTCACCACCGTCATGGCGCACGTCATGAAAAGCAACGAGAATGCTTATAACATCGTCTGCAATGATTACGCCCTGAATTACAGCTCTGTCCAGACCATGCTTCAGGCGCTCAACAACAGAACCAACATGGGCGTCTTCCGTGTCGGCGAGATTCTTTATATCCCCGTTTCCGGTGTCGTCTCCGCCAACACCACCGTCACCCCCGGCTCGGGCTCCGTCTCCGGCAGCACCACCGGCTCTGTCAGCACCTCCGGCGCATATAACCTCGTCGCCCAGACGCCCACCAACGGCAGCTTCGACCTGCAGGTCTCCGGCAAGAGCGTCAAGAGCGCAACCTCCGGCCAGACCGTCAACGTCGTCACCACGCCCGACACCGGTTATGCCGTTGACTCCGTCAAGGTCACCAAGGTCGGCGATGCCAACACCGCCGTCACCGTCAACAACGGCAGCTTCGTCATGCCCGCTTACTCCGTTACGGTTTCCGTCACCTTCAAGCAGGCTAAGCAGTCGGATATAAAGGTCGACGCCTCCGCAAACGGCGCTGTCACCGTCATGGTGGACAACGCTTCCGTTTCCAAGGCTTACGCCGGCAACAAGGTCACCGTCAGAACCACCCCGAACGCCGGCTTCATGCTCGACCATGTCCGCGTTACATATAATGACTACCGCGATTCCATCGCCGTGGAGAACAACACTTTCACCATGCCCAACTTCGGCGTCACCGTCACGGCCACCTTCAAGGTCGACCCGGATTACAACGCCGCCTCCGGCAACAAGATTTACACCGACGTCTCCAACGCCACCATCACCACCAAGATCGGCGAAAAGACTGTTGACGCCGCCAAGTCCGGCGAGCGCGTCACGCTCACCGTCAACCCCAAGGATAATTACACCCTTGAATCCATCAAAGTTTACTATGACAACTTCAAAAAGACCGTCCCCATTGACAACATGTCCTTCACCATGCCCAATGAGCCTGTCACGGTCGTTGCCGTTGTCAAGCCCACGGCGGACGCCGTCTTCGCCCTCAACGTCATTGAAAACTCCGAGGGCAAGGTGAAGCTCCTTGTCGACGGCAAGGAAGCCACCTCCGCCAAGGCCGGCCAGACCGTCAAGATCGAGGCCACCTCCAACAAAGACTTCTATTACTTCCTCTCCACCGTCACCAAGGTCGGTGACAGCTCCGTCAGCATCAACCTCGGCGAGGACAACACCTTCACCATGCCCGCCCACGCCGTTGATGTCCGCGTCAAGTTCTATCTCTATCACAACATAGTCCTCGGCAACTCCGCCTCCGGCTCGTATAGCGTCACCTCAACTCTTGACGGCAGAACCGTCAACCGTTGCGCGGCCGGCGTCGTGCTGCAGGTCAACACCTGGGGCATTGCCGACAAGATGGCGCAGGGCAACATCGTCCTCACCTATTCCGACGGCAGCACCTATACCCTCACCGATACCAACCGCTTCGTCATGCCCGACTGCGACGTGCGCGTGAATGTCAACTTCACCAAGCAGACCACCCTCGTCGCCCACTCCATCGGCGATGACACCGGCAAGTACACCAACTGGGGCAACACCTATTCCGTCCTCGGCCGCACTCTCAACGACAAGGGCAAGTATCCCCTTGAAATCGCCGTCGGCCGCGGCAACAGTGTCACCATCTCCCCGGCGGCCAACATCGGCTATGTCGTCGACAAGATTTGGTACAAGCACGGCAGCACCACCGTGGATGTCGATTACAGCGTCGTCAACGGCGGCTACAAGTTCGTCGTCCCCGATGTTGACAAGGTTGAGCTGTTCGTCTCCTTCAAGGAGATGACGCGTTACGCCGTCGACATCAAGTATACAGACAAGGATGAAAAGGTCGGCAGTGCCGAGGTTTACACCGCACTTGCCAGCGTCACCGAGGCCGCGCCCGGCTCGCTCATGTGGCTGCGCGTCAAGGCCAACGCCAACTATGACTTCGACTGGACCAAGGTCGTCATCCGCAATGCCGAGGACAACTCGGACATCACCAAGACTGTCAGCTTTGACCCCGTGGAGCACACCTTCACCATGCCGATGTGTCCCATCGTGGTTGACCTGAGTGCGGCGTATGTCAGCAACCTGCACGTGATCAAGTATCACAGAGTCACCTCCGAGGACAGCAGCAACGCCGCCAAGGGCACAATCAATGTCACGATTGACAACGTCACCTATAGCAACTTCAGCGGCTATGACGGAGTCTGCACCCTCATGGACGGCAGCTCGGCCAAGAACGTCAAGGCCGGAACCTGCGTCTATGTCACGCACGAGTCTCAGCCCGGCTACTACCTTGACCATATCGAGGTCAAGTACGACAACACCAGCGGTGACACCGTCAAGGTCAATGTCGTCAACGACACCACCTGCTACTTCACCATGCCCTATGACAATGTGATCATCACCCCGGTTTACGAGGATGATTATTACAGCATCATCGCCACCGAGTCCCTGCACGGCACTTATACCGTCGGCGCGAATGCCAAGGTCGGCAAGAACGAGAATAACCTCATCGCCAACATCAAGCCCGATGACGGCTATCAGCTCGACTCTGTCACCCTCAGCTACACCGACGCTCGCGGCAACGCCGTTGAGGATTCCAAGGTCAAGGCGACCGACATCGGCCTCTACTACGCCGATCCCGGCCTCCTCCCGAAGAGCGCCGTCACCGTCAAGGTCAACTTCGTCCCCGTCAAGCAGGAAGGCCTGCGCGTCAAGTACATATTTGACGACGACGTCATCCTCAACCCGTCTCTCAACTACACGGTTGATCTCTTCATCGGCGAGAACAAGCTGCCCATCACTCGCGGCGGCGGCTTCAATATCGACACTGTCAATGACTCCGACCTCGTCGTCACCGACAGCACCGTCATCATCAGACGTACCACCGACAATATCGACAGCAACTTCGAGATTGAGAACATTTGGGTCATCTACAACGGCGGCAAGGATGCGGCCACCAGATACACCAACGGTGATTATCACTTCACCATGCCCAACATCAAGAAGGACGGCTGCGAAATCAACGTCAAGTTCAAGCTCAAGGATGCAGCCAAGTACACCATCATGCCTGAGCTCGTCGGCGGCACTGCCACCGTCAACGGTGTCAGCATCGAAACCGGCAAGAGCGTGACCGCAGTCCTCGGCAGCATCGTCACTCTCAACAATATCAACCCCGCAGATGGCTATCAGTACCCTGCCAAGGTGACCATAACGGTTGACGGCGAAAAGTACGAGTATAAGGTTGAGAATAGTGAGGCAAACATCATGTTCGGTAATAATGCCACTATTTTCAAACCGTCCATCACCGTCCAGCCCGAATCCCCCGTCACCGTCAAGGTCGAGTTTAATAAGATTCCCGCACCCAAGTATGCACTCATCACGAAAGGCATTGGCACAGACGGCGTGAAGCTCATCATCGGCGATGTTACTTACGATAAGGATATTGCTGAAACCGATAGCATTAAGGTTGAGGAAAACACCGAACTCAAGGTCGTCATCAACAGCACCGAGAAGAGAATCAAGAGTGCTTCAATCAAGAGAAACAGCGACACTAGTGAAGGCAGCGGCGGACTTGCAACTCCCGACAAAAACGGTGTAGTCACTCTGCCCATGTACGGTGAAGCCTCTACCCTCACTGTCGTGACCGAGGACATCCCCAAGAACGTACCCATTGAGCTTACGGTTGATGAAGACCTTGAAGTGACCGGAATCGACAACACCACCAAGGATGCCGACGGCAACTACTATGTGGACGTGAACAGCACTAAAACATTGGCTCTCAAAGCCGCCGTCAAAGAAGGTGTTGACACCCGCGACCGCGAAATCACCGTCAAGGTCAAGGTGAACAACAAGACGCAAAATTGGATGTACAGCGACAAGTCTTGGAAGTTCAATGTTGAGCAAAACTCCAAGAGCGTTGAGATTGAAGTGATTTATCAGGACGTCAAGCACCCCGTGGAAATCATTTATGAATCGGACAGTGTTGCAACAATGGGCGTAAAGGTTGAGCGCGACGGCACTGAGCTGACCTCGCCGCTTAAAGCCACAAAGGGCAACCGCCTTGTCTTCACCGCACCGGAGAACATGCAGTTCGCCAGCCTGACCGGCAGCTACTCTGTTATAGACGCAGAGGGTAAAGAGATCGAAATCAAGATTAACGGCGAAAACGAGAATTGCGGCTTGGTCAATCCCGGCGACAAAACTTCCGTTTGGGTTCAGCTTGAAGACGAACCCCTTGCCGACAAGTCGGAAATCAAGATAAGCGTCATCCTCGCCAACAAAGAACTCGCACCCACCGGCGGCAGCGGCACTGACAGCGGCGCCGACGGCAGTAGCGGCAGCGGCAGCAGCAGTAGCACTGGCGGCAGCGGCAGCGGCGGCAGCAGTAGCGGCAGCGGCAGTAGCAGCGGCAGCAGCAGTAGCAGCGGCAGCAGCAGTAGCAGCAGTAGCGGCAACCCTACTGACATATATTTCTAACTCATTTACCAATTCCCTATCCCCCTAATATAAAACGAAAGGCACCCTGCTCGCAGGGTGTCTTTTGTGTTCCATACGCCGACCCATTCTCCCAACCGCACTTCGTTCTGCACCAATCTCCAATAGAACACCAAGCGCCCCCCACGCTCCAAAGGCTCCCCTTGGGTGCCAAGGGGAGCTGTCAGCGGCAAAGCCGCTGACTGAGGGGATCGCCGCGCCGCAAGGCGCGGTCTGCCTTTACCCCGCACTTCG
>CAZXVA010000020.1:0-27069 GCA_964644305.1 uncultured Oscillospiraceae bacterium | reverse complement strand
GCGAGCGCATGGTGGGCCAGGTGGCCAAGCGCCAGGCCATCACCAACCCCGACCGGACCGTCATCTCCATCAAGCGTGAGATGGGCTCCGACTACAAGGTGGACATCGACGGCAAGAAGTACACCCCTCAGGAGATCAGCGCCATGGTCCTCCAGAAGCTGAAGGCCGACGCCGAGGCCTACCTGGGCCAGACCGTCACCGAGGCGGTCATCACCGTCCCCGCCTACTTCACCGACGCCCAGCGTCAGGCCACCAAGGACGCGGGCAAGATAGCCGGTCTTGAGGTCAAGCGCATCATCAACGAGCCGACCGCGGCTGCCCTCGCTTACGGCCTCGACAAAGAAAAGGCCGACCAGAAGATTATGGTTTACGACCTCGGCGGCGGCACGTACGACGTGTCCATCCTCGAAATCGGCGACGGCGTCATTGACGTTCTCGCAACCGCCGGCAACAACCGCCTCGGCGGCGACGACTTTGACGAGTGCATCACCAAGTACCTCGTCGAGGAGTTCAAGAAGAGCGACGGCGTTGACCTCAGCGGCGACAAGGTTGCCATGCAGCGTCTGCGCGAGGCCGCCGAAAAGGCCAAGGTTGAGCTGTCCGGCGTGACCACGTCCAACATCAACCTCCCCTACATCACGGCCGACGCCACGGGGCCGAAGCACCTCGATGTCACCCTCGCGCGCGCCAAGTTCAATGAGCTGACGCACCACCTCGTCGAAAAGACCAGCGGCCCTGTCAAGCAGGCGCTGTCCGACTCCGGCTTGCAGCCGAGCGAAATCAACAAGGTTCTGCTCGTCGGCGGCTCCAGCCGCATTCCCGCCGTGCAGGACATGGTCAAGACCCTCGTCGGCAAGGAAGGCTTCAAGGGCATCAACCCCGATGAATGCGTCGCCATCGGCGCGGCCATTCAGGGCGGCGTTCTCAGCGGCGACGTTGAGGGCATAGTCCTCGTTGACGTCACCCCGCTGTCCCTCGGCATTGAGACTCTCGGCGGCGTGTGCACCAAGCTCATCGAGCGCAACACCTCCATCCCCACGAGAAAGAGCCAGGTGTTCTCCACCGCGGCCGACAACCAGACCAGCGTTGAAGTCAACGTCCTTCAGGGTGAGCGCGAAATGGCCGCTTACAACAAGAGCCTCGGCCGCTTCCACCTTGACGGCATCGCCCCGGCGCGCCGCGGTGTGCCTCAGATAGAGGTCACCTTCGACATCGACGCCAACGGCATCGTCAACGTCTCCGCCAAGGATCTCGGCACCGGCAAGGAGCAGCACATCACCATCACCGCCTCCTCCAACATGTCCAAGGAAGACATCGACAAGGCCGTCAAAGAGGCCGAGATGTACGCCGCCGAGGACGCCAAGCGCAAGGAAGAGGTTGACGTGCGCAATCAGGGCGACCAGATGGTGTATCAGACCGAAAAGACCCTCGCCGAGATGGGCGACAAGCTCGACGCGGCCGACAAGAGCGAGGTCGAGGCCAAGCTCGCCTCCCTCAAGTCCGCTCTCACCGGCACCGACACCGCCGCCATCAAGGCAGCGACCGAAGAGCTGACTCAGGCGTTCTACAAGGTGTCCGAAAAGATGTATCAGGCCGCGGGCGGCGCGCAGGGCGCGGGCTTTGACCCGACTCAGGCCGGCGCACAGGGTGCTCAGGGCGGTCAGGACTACTACGACGCCGATTACACCGTCGTTGACGACGACAACAACCAGTAATTCCACCGATTTAGTTTCCATACATTGAGGCGAGGAGCTTTCCCCGCCTCAATGGCGCGTATTAAATGCGTGACAATATGGCGCGCATTTGCGCGAGAACGGAGTATGTATGGCAGAAAAACGTGATTATTATGAGGTGCTGGGCGTCAACAAGGACGCGAGCGCCGATGAGATAAAAAAGGCGTACAGAAAGGCCGCGAAGGAAAGCCACCCCGACCTGCACCCCGGCGACAAGGAATGCGAAGAGAAGTTCAAAGAGGTCAACGAGGCGTATGAGGTGCTGTCCGACGAGGACAAGCGCAAGAAGTATGACCAGTTCGGCCACGCGGCGTTTGACCCCAACGCGGGCTATGGCGCGGGCGGGTTCGGCGGCTTCGGCGATTTCGGCGATCTCGGCGATATTTTCGGCAGCTTCGGCGATATCTTCGGCTTCGGCGGCGGCCAGCGCGCCAACCCCAACGCACCCCGCAAGGGCGACAATGTCCGCGCCAGCGTGAGCGTCAGCTTTGAAGAGGCGGCGTTCGGCTGCGAAAAGGAAGTCACCGTCGCGCGCGTGGAAAGCTGTTCGGATTGCTCCGGGTCGGGCTGCCAGCCGGGCACAACGCCGGAGGTCTGCCCCGACTGCAAGGGCACGGGCTCTGTCCGCACCACCCAGCGCACCCCGTTCGGCATGGTGCAGTCCACGGGCGCGTGCACGAAGTGCCGCGGCACGGGCAAGATTATCCACCAGCCGTGCAAAACCTGCAAGGGCATGGGCGCGATTCGCCGCCAGCACAAGGTCAAGGTGAACATTCCCGCCGGCATCGACGACGGGCAGGCTATCTCCCAGCGCGGCAAGGGCAACGCCGGCGCAAACGGCGGCCCGGCGGGCGATCTGCTGGTGAGCGTGATTGTGCGGCCTCACGCCCGCTTTGAGCGCGACGGCAACTCCGTCATCCTTGAACAGCCCATCAGCTTTGCCCAGGCCACGCTCGGCGCGGAGATTGAGGTCTTGACCCTCGACGGCAAGGTGAAAATGAACATACCCGAAGGCACTCAGCCCGGCGCGACCTTCCGCCTGCGCGGCAAGGGCATCCCGTATCTGCGCGGCTCAGGCCGCGGCGACCAGTTCGTCACCGTGACCATCGCCGTGCCGAAAAACCTGACCGGCGCGCAGAAGGAGCTTTTGCGTCAGTACGCCGCCAGCACCGGTGAGCTCGACGGCGTGAAAACCCCGTCCTCCGTCTTCGGCAGAAAAAAGTGAAATGAAATAAAATGACACTCCCCGGCGAGACGCTCTCGCCGGGGAGTGTTTTTGCGTTCATGATCAGCAAATTATAACAGCACCTATTGAAAATAATTGCATGAACCTTAAAAAATTTTCAATAGAAAAGCCAAAACGGGGGAGTGGGGGGATTTATGCCTCTCTCAAGCTCACCTCGCCCATGGTGATGGGTTCGATTTGGCCGTTTATTTGGGCTTGGAGGGCGTAGTTTTCATCTATGCCGAGGGCGTAGGCGGGGCGGGATTGGCCGTTGAGAATGAGGGTGACGGGGCGGTTTGTGCTGACGCAGAGGCGGCGGTAATCGTCGAGCGTGCAGCGTGGGTCGATTTGCCACGCGGCGTACATTTTGTCAAGCTCGGCAATGACCGCGCTTGCCACGGCGGCTCGGTCAACTGGCACACCTGTGTGCTCGGCGAGAGAGACGGCGATGGTTTGCAAATCGCCTTCAAAGGCCGAGGCGGGGGTGTTGACATTTATACCGATGCCGACGACGACGGCTTGGCGCGTGTGGGCGGGGAAGCTTTCCGTGAGTATGCCGCAGAGCTTGCGGCCGTTGAGCAGCAGGTCATTCGGCCATTTTATGCCCGGCGTGACGCCGCACACGCGCTCAAGCGCGCGGCACACCGCCACGGCGGCGCAGGGCGTGAGCGTGGCGGCGCGAGCGAGATTCTCACCGGGGTAGAGCAGCATGGAGAGATACACCCCGCCCTCCGGCGACGCGAAGCTCCGCCCCAGTCGGCCTCGCCCCTGCGTCTGATGATAGGCCACAAGGGCATAGCCCTCGGCAAGCTCGCGCTCGGCGGAGAGAGACTTGATGACGGAGTTCGTGCTCGTGACGCTATCGCGCCGGTCAACGGGCGCTGTGCGCTGAAGCGGCGCGCTCATTTGATGAGCCCCATGAAGTCGGCGTAAGCCCGGCGGCCGCCGGCGGCGACGCTGGATTTCTCCCCGTCGAGGCGGAGAGGTGTGCCGGTGATGTCGGTGCAGACGCCGCCGGCCTCGGCCACGATGAGCGCGCCCGCGGCAAAGTCCCACAAGGACGCGGACAGCTCAAAATAAAGCCCCGCGCGCCCGGCGGCCACGGCGCACAAATCCAGCTCTGCCGAGGCGAAGCGGCGCAGATCCAGCCCCGCGTCAAAGGCGATGCGCGCAAGGCGGAAGGTCTCGTCGGCAAGGTCGGTGCGATAGGGCGCGGTGCCGAGGCAGACAAGGTTTTCGGCAAGGGGCGCGTCGTCGACGTGGATGGGGCGGCCGTTCAGACGCGCGCCCTCGCCGCGCACGGCGGAAAAAAGCTCGTCCTTATAAGGGTCATAAACGCACGCGGCCATGGCTTCGCCGCCGCTGAGATACGCCACGGAAATGCAGCTGTGGTGCATGTGGCGGACAAAATTCATCGTGCCGTCAATGGGGTCGATGACAAAAACGTCGGGCGCGGTGAGGTCGTCGTGAACGCTGCTTTCCTCGCAGAAAAAGCGCGCGCCGGGCACAGCATCGGACAGTCTGAGCATCAAAAGCTCCTGCACGCGGCGGTCATACTCCGTGACGACGTCGCGACGGTCGGTTTTTTCCTCGGCCATGATGTCATGCGCTTGCAGCATGAGCTTGGCCGCCTCGCGCTCGGCGCGGGTGACAATGTCGATTATATAATGCAGGTCGGACATGTTGATTCTCCTTTCACACGATGAAGCCGCCGCCGAGAAGGCGCTCGCCGTCATACAGCACCGCCGACTGCCCCGCCGCCGGGGCGCGGACGGGCTCGTCGCACTCGATGCGCACTTTGTCGCCGTCAATATACGCGGTGCAGGGCGGGTTTTCCCACTTGGTGTGGCGCACGCGCACGCTGGCGCGGATGGGCGCGGCGGGCGCGTCAATGAGCCAATTGAAGTCGCGTGCGGTGACCTCGGTTTTGAAAAGCTCTTCCCAAAGTGCAAGCTCGATGGTGTTAGTTTCCGCGTCGATGCGCGAAATGTACACCTTGCGCCCGTCGATGAGACCGGGACGGCGCTGGCCGACGGTGTAGCGGTAGATGCCCTCGTGCCGGCCGATGACCTCGCCGTGGAAAACGAAGTCGCCCTCGCCGGGCAGCGCGGCGCGGCGGGAGAGCCAAGAGATATAATCCTTGTCGGGAATGAAGCAAATTTCCATGCTGTCGGGCTTGTGCGCCACGGGGAGGCCAAATTGTTCGGCAAGGGCGCGGGTTTCGCGCTTTTCAAGCGCGCCGAGCGGGAACGTGACGCGCGCGGCCTGCTCGCGCGTCAGGCGGCAGAGCATATAGCTTTGGTCGTTCGAGGGGCGGCCTTTGTATATCGCGCCGCCCTCGGCGCGGGCATAGTGCCCCGTGGCGACAAGCTCCGCGCCGACCGTGTCGGCGCAATCGAGCAGGGTCTTGAATTTGAGAGTGGGGTTGCAGATTATGCAGGGGTTCGGCGTCTCGCCGCGCAGATAGCACTCGGCAAACGGCCGGCACACGCGCTCGTCGAGCGCCGTGTGCACGTCTGCAACATGCAGCTCGATGCCGACAAACTCCGCCGCCTCGACGGCATCGGCGCGGGATTTTTCGTCCGTGTTGTCCATATACAGCCCCACGACCTCGTGCCCGGCGTTTTTCAAAAGCACGGCGGACACGGTGGAGTCCACCCCGCCGGAAAAGCCCAATACAATCTTGCTCATTTTCTGCTCTCCATATAAATCATCAGCACCGACACGTCCGCCGGGCTCACGCCCGATATGCGCCCGGCCTGGCCGAAGCTGGCGGGACGTATCTTTTTCAGCTTTTCGCGCGCCTCAAGCCTCAGCCCAGGCACGTCGTCATAATCAATGTCGGCGGGCAGGGCGCGCGCCTCCATGCGCTCAAGCTCCTCCACGTCGCGGAGCTGGCGCTTGATATAGCCGTCATATTTCAGGCGTATCTCCGCCTGCTGCGTCACGGCGCGCTCAAGCACCGGGCGCTCGACATCAAAGGGCGCGAGGTCGGCATAGCTTATCTGCGGGCGGCGGATAAGCTCGGCAAGGGACGCGCCGGAGGCCGTGGGCGCGGTGCCGCGCTCGGTGAGCAGGGCGTTGAGCGCATCCGAGGGTGCGATGTGCGTCCTTTCAAGGCGGCGCAGCTCTTGCGCGACGCGCTCATACTTGGCCTTGACCTCCTGCTCGCGCGCCTCGGACACAAGACCGATGCGCCGCCCGATTGCCGTGAGGCGTTCGTCGGCGTTGTCCTGGCGGTGCAAAAGGCGGTATTCACTGCGCGAGGTCATCATGCGGTAAGGCTCGTTCGTGCCCTTGGTGACAAGGTCGTCGATGAGCGTGCCGATATAGCCGTCTGTGCGCCGCAGGATGAGCGGCGGCTCGCCTTTTGTTTTCAAGGCGGCGTTCACGCCCGCCACAAAGCCCTGAACCGCGGCCTCCTCATACCCCGATGAGCCGTTGAACTGCCCCGCGCCGTAAAGCCCGGAAATCTTTTTCGTCTCCAGCGTGGGGTAAAGCTCGGTGGGGTCGACGCAGTCATATTCAATGGCGTAGGCGCAGCGGGTCATCTCCGCGCGCTCCAGCCCCGCCACGGTGTGCAGCATTTCCACCTGCACCTCCTCCGGCATGGACGAGGAGAAGCCCTGAATATAAAGCTCCTCGGTGTTCAGCCCCATGGGCTCGACAAAAAGCTGATGCCGGGGCTTGTCGGCAAAGGTCATGACCTTGGTTTCAATGCTGGGGCAGTAGCGCGGGCCGACGCCCTCAATGACGCCGGAGTATATCGGGCTGCGGTCAAGGTTGCGGCGGATGATGTCATGTGTGCGCTCGTTTGTATAGGTGAGATAGCACACGGCGGAGTTGACGGGCGCGGTGTGCGTGGTGAAGGAAAACGCCTCCGGCTCTGCGTCCCCCGGCTGAAGCTCCATTTTCGCAAAATCCACCGTGCGCGCGTTGACGCGCGGGGGAGTGCCGGTTTTGAAGCGGCGCATGGTCAGCCCAAGCTCGGCAAGGCGCGGGGCGAGCGCCGTCGCGGCGGCAAGCCCGTCCGGCCCGGAATCGCGCAAAACCTCGCCCACGATAGTGCGCCCGGCGAGGTATGTGCCCGTGGCGAGAACGACCGCACTGCACTGCCACACGGCGCCCGTCGCCGTCGTCACGGAGACGACACGGCCGTTTTCCACGCCGATGTCCACAATCTCCGCCTGCTTGACGCGCAGGTTTTCCTGCATTTCCAGGGTGTGCTTCATCACCTCTTGATAGCGGCGGCGGTCAGCCTGCGCGCGCAGAGAGTGCACCGCCGGCCCTTTGCCGAGGTTGAGCATGCGGTATTGGATGCATGCCTTGTCCGCGGCCTTGGCCATTTCGCCGCCGAGCGCGTCCAGCTCGCGCACGAGGTGACCCTTGCCCGTGCCGCCGATGGCGGGGTTGCAGGGCATGTTGCCCACGGAGTCGAGGTTGACGGTGAAGCACAGCGTGTCCGCGCCCAGCCGCGCCGCGGCCAGTGCGGCCTCTATCCCCGCGTGCCCCGCGCCGATAACGGCGATATCGCATTTTCCGGCATCGTATTTGATCACGGTTATTTCTCCAAGTCATAGTTTTGCTGTTATTATAAGCTTTGTGCCCCGCCGCGTCAATATTTCGCTTGACGAGCGCGCGGGGCAAATTATATAATGTAATCAAGAAACATTTTACGGGATTTACAGTCTAATGATTAAGGAGGCGAGACAGTTGAAAACGACGAAACGCATAATTTCGCTTGCGCTGGCTGTGCTGTGTGTGGGCACGCTGTGCGTGAGCGGGCTTTCCGGCAGCGCGGACGCGGCCGAGCTCGGCTATGAGGCGATCACCAAGGTGCTGGCCACGACCTCCGGCACGCCGGTGGCGTCGTCAAACGCGTATGAGATAACCGGCGCGACGAGCACACCGGGCGCGGTGTACTACGGACTGAGCTGGTACGACAGCGCGGGGAACTTCATCGACGGCGCGTTCACCACGGATTACGCCACGGTCGATTTGCGCCTTGACGCGGCGGCGGGGTATTACTTCGCCGAGGGCTTGCAGGCATATCTCAACAATTCCGCCGTGGATTACACCATTTACGATAACGGCGCGTACATCATCCTCCGGCGCACCTACGCCCCGGAAGTGTGGGCGCCGACGATAATCAAGCACCCCGGCAGCGAGCGCGTGGACGAGGGAAGCTGGTGCTCCTTCGTGGCGACGGCGTCGGGCGCGGAAAAGTGCGAGTGGCGCCTCACCGCCGCCGACGGCAAGACTTATTCCATGCAAGAGCTGATGAACACCTTCTCCGGTATGACCTATTCCGATGACACCCTCGGCAAGCTCATTTTGCGCGGCATTCCGCGCGAGCTGGACGGGAGCAAGGTGTACTGCATATTCACCGGCGCGGGCGGCAGCTCCGACACGAAAAGCGCCGCGCTGAACGTGGACTATGAAAAGCCCTCGCCCTCGCCGACGCCCGCCCCCACCCCGACGCCCACAGCCTCCGCCGCCCCCGGCGGCGAGGATAAGGCCGACGGCGGCGAGGCCGACGCGGCCGCGCCCGGCGTCGACCCCAACCACGAGCACAGCTATGGCCGCGCGTGGATATACGACGATGAGCGCCACTGGCACGAGTGCGAATGCGGCGACAAATCCGCCGACGCGGGGCATGTGATGACGTGGGAGATCGTGCGCGAGGCCACCAAAAAGCAGCCCGGCGAGGAGCAGGGCGAGTGCGGCGTGTGCGATTATGAGGCCACGCGCGAAATCGAGTATGTCAAGCCCGCCGAGGACGGCAAGTGGATACTCTATGTCGGCATCGGCGCGATAGTTCTGGTGCTCCTTCGTGGCGACGGCGTCGGGCGCGGAAAAGTGCGAGTGGCGCCTCACCGCCGCCGACGGCAAGACTTATTCCATGCAAGAGCTGATGAACACCTTCTCCGGTATGACCTATTCCGATGACACCCTCGGCAAGCTCATTTTGCGCGGCATTCCGCGCGAGCTGGACGGGAGCAAGGTGTACTGCATATTCACCGGCGCGGGCGGCAGCTCCGACACGAAAAGCGCCGCGCTGAACGTGGACTATGAAAAGCCCTCGCCCTCGCCGACGCCCGCCCCCACCCCGACGCCCACAGCCTCCGCCGCCCCCGGCGGCGAGGATAAGGCCGACGGCGGCGAGGCCGACGCGGCCGCGCCCGGCGTCGACCCCAACCACGAGCACAGCTATGGCCGCGCGTGGATATACGACGATGAGCGCCACTGGCACGAGTGCGAATGCGGCGACAAATCCGCCGACGCGGGGCATGTGATGACGTGGGAGATCGTGCGCGAGGCCACCAAAAAGCAGCCCGGCGAGGAGCAGGGCGAGTGCGGCGTGTGCGATTATGAGGCCACGCGCGAAATCGAGTATGTCAAGCCCGCCGAGGACGGCAAGTGGATACTCTATGTCGGCATCGGCGCGATAGTTCTGGTGCTGGTGCTGATGATTGCCTCCACGGCCAAGCAAAAGCGCGCCGCCCGCCGCCGCGCCGCCGCCAGACGCAGAAGATACTACGAGGACGACAGATATTGAGTGTATCTAAATTTATATAAGAAAAACCCCTCAAATGAGGGGTTTCTCTTATGCCTCGGGAGTATCCGCCGACAGCTCTTTATACGTCCGACGGATGAAAAACAGCGCGATGACGAAGGTGAGCAAATCCGCCGCGGGGAATGACCACAGCAGCCCGTCCGGCCCCATGTAAAGCGGCAAAAACAACGAGCGGCATATCTGCAACCGGTTTTACGCAGATATGCCACTCGTTGTTTGGTGGTATTATAACACGTTTTCACGTAGATTTCAAAGCTTTTTTCGTGGAGAAGTACATGATTATCGCAAGCACCCACACGCACATGACGGTTAGCACGCCCGTCTCGCCGACGAAAAACGCCGAATTATCCCCGCGTGTGATGACGGAGAAGACCGACTGGTCGTAGTTATTATGCGCCGCATGCAGAAACGCCGCCGGCCACACGCTTCGGCTTTTGTATGTCAGCAGCCCCGCGATGACGCCGATGGGGAACACGCACAGAGTAAACGACAAAAGCGAATACCACAGCGGCGCGCCGTCGGCATAGCCCGCGCCGAGGATGAGCGGAAAATGCCACAGCACCCAAACAAGCGATGAGACGAGAAGTGCCGCGTCCAGGCCGTGCAGCTTTTCAAGCGCGGGGAACATGAAGCCGCGCCAGCCGATCTCCTCGCCCAAGGCCGTCACAAGCGAGAGAAAAATGCCGAGCACCAAAACCGGCGCGCACTCGCGCACGGCAACCAAAAGGCTGACGCCGTTATAGGCAAAGCCCGAGGGATTCATTGCCCAATATGCGGCGTAAGGCGGCAAGAGATACCAAAGCGGCAGTAGACAGGCGAGAAGCAGGTATTTGATATGGCACAGGCGAAAGCAGGAGAGCAGCGATTTGAGGGAAAACGGCGCGTCACATTCGGCAAGTGCGACGCATGCTGCCGCGAGTGCCGACACTGCGGGCAGCCACATCAGCACCGGGTACAGCCACTCCGACCCGCCGAGACATATCCCCGCCTCAACCGCGGCGGACAGCGCGATAATAAGCGCGAAGAATACGGTCAGGGATTTATTTGTGTATGTGATTGTGTTCATAATTTATGCCTCCCGGCTGAAATCGGGCGTGATAATCACGCCCGATGAGTTTAATTATGCGTTGGAATTACGCGAGGTTGAGCTTTTTCTTCAAAAGCAGGGTGGTGGGGATGTAGTATATCGCGCCCTGGACTGCGGACAGCGCGGCCATGCAGACAAAGACGAGATGGGCGCTTGCTTTCGCCGCTGCGATGTTGGGCATGCCGGAGAAAAGAGAATCCAGAACCGTGTTCATGTCAAACAAGACGAGGAAACTGCCGCCGAGTGTGGTGAGCATGGACATGAGTATGCTGACTGCGAAAAACGCAACGACGCTCCAGAATACCTTGCGGTTTGCAAAGCACTGGCCGATCGCCATTGCGAGGTAGAACTGCAAGCAGGTAGTGCAAGAGGCGACAAAGAACACCACAACAAGCTCAAGTGCGTACCCGGCGATGTGGCCGCCGCCGATGAGCTTGACAAGGTCGGTAAAGCCGCCCCACAGGCGGGATATCGTCTCCGCGTCAAAGGCAAACGCCGCGCTGACCACGCCCATGAGTATCATCGCGAGCATGATGGCAACACCCGTCACGACAAACCACACGCAGGAAACAATGAGCTTTGCCCACACCAGCGCGTCAACGCTGACGGGCAGGGTGAACATCAGGTAGCCCTCCTGACCGAGCAGGTTTTTGTAAAAGCGCTGAATCATCAGAATGAAGCACACGGCGCAGATGCCGAAAAGGCTGAAGAAAAAGCCGACGAGAATGATGAGAAAGAGAACGTCGAGTATCTTGTAATCGACCTCGCCGTTGAGCATGATGGCCGAGTACCCGGCCAAACCGGCGAGCAGCAGCACCGCCGCCGCCAGCGGGAGCATGATGCGGCTCGTGGCGCGAAATTCCTGTTTGATGAGTTTAGTCAGCATTTGAATACCTCCCTGAAAAGAGCGTCGACGCTCTTGCCGTTTTCTTCGCGCAGGGTGTCAACATCCTTTTGAAGCGCGATTTGGCCGCGGTTGACGAAGATGACCTCGTCGAGCACGTTTTCCACGTCGCTGATGAGATGCGTGGAGATGACGACGGCGGCGTCGGGGTCGTAGTTTTTGATGATGGTGTCGAGAATGAAGTCGCGCGTGGCGGGGTCAACGCCGCCGATGGGCTCGTCGAGAAGATAAAGCTTGGCCTTGCGGCTCATCACCAGAATGAGCTGAACCTTTTCTTTCGTGCCCTTGCTCATCTGCTGCATGCGCTGCTTGGGGTCGAGATTGAGCTTGGCGAGCATCTCTTCACACCGGGTGCGGTCAAAGTCCGCGTAAAAATCGGCGTACATGTCCATGAGCTTTTCCGTGCTCATCCATTCGGGCAGGTGGATTTTGTCCGGCAGGTAGCTGACCGCGGCTTTGGTTTCGGGGCAGGGGGCTTTGCCGCAGATAAGGATTTCACCCTCTGTCGGGCTCAAAAGCCCGTTGGCGAGCTTGATGAGCGTGGTTTTGCCGCTGCCGTTCGGGCCGAGAAGCCCCACGACGCGACCCGGCTGTATGCTGAGCGTCACATTGTCAAGTGCCGTCACCTTGCCGTAACGCTTGGTGAGGTCTTTGCATTCAAGAATTGCCATTGCTGTCCTCCCTTTCGCTGCTTTCAAGCAAGCGGATAATGTCGTCTTTGGTGTAGCCTATGCGGAGCATGGAATCCATAAAGCTGTGGATCTGCTCGCGCGCGAGTGTTTCTTTGGCGCGTTCAATCACTGTCGTGTCCTCCGTCACAAATCTGCCGTTGCTGCGCTGGGTATACACAAGCCCCAAAAGCTCAAGCTTGGCAAAGGCGCGCTGCATGGTGTTCGGGTTGACGCCCGCCTCGGCGGCCATCTCGCGCACACCCGGCAGGCGCTGCCCCAGCGCGTATTCGCCCGATACTATCGCAAGTTCAATCTTGTCCACGAGCTGAGTGTATATCGGCATGCTGTTGTCAAATTGCCATTCCATCCACACACCTCCTTGTGTCACTGTATTAAGCGATTAGTACAATAACACACGCCTACGCGTTTGTCAATAGGAAAATGAAAAAATAATAAAAAATTCTCTCCGCATAGCAGAGAGAAAATAGGACAATATATTGAATGCTGTGGAAATATGTGATATTGTCACGATGGTGCTGCCAGAAACGGTAGGCGGTTGGCCTCTCGGCGAATAAGCGGGGAGGGCTTGCCTCCCCGCGCTCGGGGAGGTGATGCTATGCAGATTACATACGCAGACTTCTTTCAGTTCTGTCTTGTCGTCATAGGCATCATTGGGCTGTGCATACAGGCCAATAAGAAATAACCGCCCAACGCCTCACAAGCGAGCGGTTATTTCAATTAACCATCACAGAGGCTGACCGTCTATCGGCAGCACTCTTTTTGTACCCTTATTATATGCGCCTCCGAGGCGTTTGTCAAGCCTCGGAGACGCGCGTTTATCAGTCGTGGCAGTGCTCGCAGTCGTGGACTTCGAGCTCCTTGGGGTCGTAGGCGATGCCGTTTTTGTCGTAATAATCCTTGACGGCGGCGCGCACGGCCTCCTCGGCCAGCACCGAGCAGTGCAGCTTCTGCGGGGGCAGACCGTCAAGCGCCTCGACCACGGCCTTGTTGGAAAGCTCCAGCGCCTCTTTGACGGATTTGCCCTTGATGAGCTCGGTCGCCATTGAGCTTGTGGCGATTGCGCTGCCGCAGCCGAAGGTGTTGAACTTGCAGTCGGTGATGATGCCGTTGTCGTCGACCTTGATGTACATGCGCATGATGTCGCCGCACTTGGCGTTGCCGACCTCGCCTATGCCGTCGGCATCCTCAAGCTTGCCGACGTTGCGGGGGTTTTGAAAATGATCCATTACTTTGTCGCTGTATAATGCCATGATTCAAATCTCCTTTTTATATATGTAAGTGTGGTTTATATCAAATGGGGGCGCTCGCCCTTTTCAAGCTCGTCCCACACGGGGGACATGTTGCGCAGGTAATCCACCACGCGCGGCACGACGGAGATGATGTGGTCAATCTCCTCCATGGTGTTGTACTCCCCGATGGACAGGCGCAGTGACCCGTGCGCCACCTCGTGCGGAAGGCCGAGGCTCAAAAGCACGTGGCTGGGGTCGAGCGAGCCGGAGGTGCACGCCGAGCCGGACGAGGCGCAGATGCCGTTCATGTCCAGCATCAGCAGCAGGCTCTCGCCCTCGATGCCCTCAAAGCACATGTTCACCGTGCCGGGCACGTGGTGGTCGAGACTGCCGTTTATCTTGCTGTGCGGGATTTTGGAAAGCTCGGCGAAGAGCTTGTCGCGCATGGGAATTATCTTGGCGTTGTTTGCCTGCATGTTGTCGCAGGATTCCTTCAGCGCCGCCGCGAGCGCGACTATACCGGCCACGTTCTCCGTGCCGGCGCGCTTGCCGCGCTCCTGTGCGCCGCCCTCGATGAGGTTGAAAAGCGGCACGGATTTCTTCGCGTACAGCACGCCCACGCCCTTCGGCGCGTGGAACTTGTGCCCGGACATGCTGAGCATGTCGATGTTCATCCCCTGCACGTCAATGGGCATGTGCCCGGCGGCCTGAACCGCGTCCGTGTGGAACAGCACACCGCGCGCGCGGCACAGCGCGCCTATCTCGGCGATGGGCTGAACGGTGCCGATTTCGTTGTTGGCGAACATGACGGTGACAAGGCAGGTGTCCTCGCGCAGGGCGCGCTCAACGTCCTCCACGCGGACGACGCCGTCTGCGTGCACGTCCAAAAGCGTGACCTCATACCCCTCTTTTTCAAGGCGGGAGAGGGAATGGAGCACGGCGTGGTGCTCAAAGGCGGTGGAAATGATGTGCTTTTTGCCCTTTTTCGCGCCGAGGCGCGCGGCGGAGAATATGGCCTGATTGTCGGCCTCGCTGCCGCCGGAGGTGAAGTAGATCTCGCGGGGGTCTGCGTTTATGCACGCGGCGACGGTCGCGCGCGCCGCGTCCAAGCCCTCTTTCACGTCCTGCGCGAAGGAATAAAGGCTGGAGGGGTTGCCGTAATTCTGCGTGAGATAGGGCAGCATGGCGTCAAGCGCGGTTTTGCTGACGCTGGTGGTGGCTGCATTGTCGGCGTATACAAACATTGCTTTCGTCTCCTTTTTATCCGTTTATCCGTTTTTGTGCCATCTTTCGCCCGTGATAAGGTCGTCAAGCGTGACGGCGTCAAGGTAGTTGTTGATGATATCGTCCAGCTCCACCCACATCGGAACGGTCATGCACTCACCCGCGCGCTCGCAGTTGACGCTGCCGCTTTTGACGCACGACACGGGGGCAAGATTGTCCTCGATGCAGCGGAGAATGTCGCCCACGCGGTACTCCGCCGGGGGCTTTGAGAGCATGTATCCGCCCTCTTTGCCGCGCGTGCTGTCCACGAGCGCGGCCTTTTTCAGGCTGCTGACGATGATTTCAAGATATTTCATCGAAACCTGCTGCCTGTCGGCAATGGTTTTCAGGGAGATATACCCGTCCTCGCGGTGTTGGGCAAGGTCGAGCATGACGCGCAGGGCATACCGCCCCTTGCTTGTAACATTCATTGAACTATCACCTCGTTTTTCTTTGTAAAGCTCCGCCTAGTGTCTTATTACTTATTTATATTGTTTAATTCTTAATTCTTAATTGGCGCTAATTCCTATGTATATAATTTACCATAAAAATAGTAGGAGTTAAAGAGGGCGGGGCAATGTTTTGCTCAAAATGCTGTGCAAATATTGCACAGCAAAATCGCAAATTACCTCTTGCTTTATTACGCTAATGTGGTATTATATTAGCGTGCTAGTCAGATAGCAAAACAAACGAATAAAAACAATAAACAAAGCCGCGCCGGGTGCGCGGCGGGAGAATGAAAAATTCAGGGAGGAAATGAAAATGAAAAAACTTATGTGCATGGTTTTGGCTTTGGCAATGGTGTTCGCACTTTGCGCCTGCGGCAGCGCGTCCAAGGCCGCGGCAAGCGACAGCGAGTATGTCAAGGACAAGGGCACTCTCATCGTCGGCATCACCGACTTTGAGCCGATGGACTACAAGAACGACGCCGGCGAGTGGATTGGCTTCGATGCGGACATGGCAAAGGCGTTTGCCGAGTCTCTGGGCGTGAAGGCCGAGTTCGTCGAAATCGACTGGGACAACAAGATTCTTGAGATAAACAACAAGAGCATCGACTGCGTTTGGAACGGCATGACCCTCACCCCGGAGGTCACCAACTCCATGGCCTGCTCCGAGCCGTACTGCAACAACGCTCAGGTCGTCGTTGTCAAGGCCGAGGTTGCCGACAAGTATCAGACCGCAGACAGCCTTTCCGGTCTTGCCTTCGCCGTTGAGGCCGGTTCCGCCGGTGAAGCCGCCGTCAAGGAGCTTGGCATTGAGCCCGTGGCAGTTCAGAATCAGGCCGCCGCACTCATGGAAGTCAAGGCCGGCACGGCTGACGCCTGTGTCATCGACCTGCTGATGGCCGGCGCGATGATCGGCGAAGGCACGAGCTACCCCGACCTCGCTTACACCGTGGAGCTGACGAGCGAGGAGTACGGCGTGGGCTTCCGCACCGGCAGTGATCTGGCCGCGAAGCTCAACGAGTTCTTCAAGTCCGCTTACGCCGACGGCAGCATGGTCGAAACCGGCAAGCTCTACGGCGTGCAGGAATCCATCATTGCAAAGTAATCGCGCATAGTGTAAAATAACACGGCAGTGCGTCAATAAAGCAGAGAGGGCGAGCCCCTCTCTGCTTTGGGCGCGATATGTGCTTTTCATTTTTCCCTAAATATAATTGATTTTGACGAGGTTTGACATGTTTTCAACCGTTTTGGCATCGCTTTCTCAGGGCTTTTTGAAGTCGCTGGAGATTTTCGCGCTGACGCTTTTGGGCGCGATACCCTTGGGGCTCATTATATCCTTCGGCTCAATGAGCCGCTTCAAGCCCTTGAGCCTTTTGACCAAGCTCGTGGTGTGGGTCATTCGCGGCACACCGCTTATGCTTCAGCTTTTGATAATCTATTACGGGCCCGGCATGATTTTGGGCAACAACTGGTGGGGCAGCGGCTCGAACGGCCGCTTCATCGCCGCCATGGTCACATTTATATTTAACTACGCCTGTTATTTCTCCGAAATCTTCCGCGGGGGAATCGAGGGCGTGCCGCGCGGCCAACGCGAGGCCGGGCAGGTGCTGGGCATGACGAACACGCAGATTTTCTTCCGCGTGACGCTCATGCAGGTGATAAAGCGCATCGTGCCGCCCATGGGCAACGAGATAATCACCCTCGTCAAGGACACCTCCCTTGTGCGCGTCATCTCCGTTTATGAGGTGATGTGGAACGGGCAGGCGTTCATCAAGTCCGCGGGCATCATTTGGCCGCTGTTCTTCACGGGGGTTTACTATCTCGTGTTCAGCGGGCTGCTGACGGTGCTGCTGGGTCGGCTTGAAAAGAAGCTGGACTATTTCAAGGTGTGAGGAGGAAACGGCATGGCTTTGCTTGAAGTAAAGAATCTGAAAAAAAGCTTTGACGGGCTGGAGGTTTTGAAAGGGATAAGCTTTTCGATGGAGCAGGGCGAGACTTTGTCCGTCATCGGCCCGTCCGGCGGCGGCAAGACGACGCTGCTGCGCTGCATGAACTTCCTCGAAGTCCCCGACAGCGGGCTGATCACCGTCAACGGCGATGTGCTGTATTCCTCTGCCGACGAACACCGCCTCAGCGATGAGGAGATTCGCCGCAACCGGCTGCATTTCGGCCTTGTTTTCCAAAATTTCAACCTTTTCCCGCAGTATACCGCGCTTGAAAACGTCGCGCTTGCGCCGCGGCTTCAGGCCAAGGCGCGCGGCGATTATCGCGCCAAGCGGCGCGAGATAAACGCCGAAATCGACGCCAAGGCCGAGGAGCTTTTGCGCCGCGTCGGCCTCGGCGACAAGCTGGGCTTTTATCCTCACCAGCTCTCCGGCGGGCAGCAGCAGCGCGTGGCGATTGCGCGCGCCCTCGCGCTCACGCCCGAGGTGCTGTTCTTCGACGAGCCCACCAGTGCGCTCGACCCGGAGCTGACGGGCGAGGTGCTGGGCGTGATTCGCCAGCTTGCAAGCGAGAAGATGACCATGGTGGTGGTCACGCACGAAATGAGCTTCGCCAAGGCCGTGTCCGACCGGGTGCTGTTCATGGACGGCGGCTGCATCGCCGAACAGGGCACCCCCGCCGAGGTTTTCGACAACCCCCGCGAAGAGCGCACCCGCCAATTCCTCAGCAGCTACGCCAAAGAGGCGTGATATATAATAATAGAAAACACGACAAGACGCCGCCCGGAGGTGATTCGGGCGGCGTCTCGTTTTTGGGATTATCTATGGAAGCGGAGAGTAAGCGATGAAGAACGAGTTTCGGATGAGTCAGTCAAGCTCGGCGGCGGAGTTGATAATCTCGCCTGTGCGCGCGTCGATGATGTAATCATAATCCATGCCGAAGGTGTCAATGTCCACGTCGTACCACGCGCCGTAGCGGCTCTTTTCAAACTCGGAGTCGATTTTCTTTATCTCCGTCACGGCAAGGCCGGAGTCGGCAAAGGCGATGTCTTCGGCCGCGCGGCGGCCGATGTAGGTGGTGGTGTGGCGATAGATGAAGTACCCGCCGATGGCCGCACCGATGAGCACGATGACAAGCAGTATTATCAAAACGGTTTTGACAGCCTTTTTCATTTTCGTTTCTCCTCTCGATTTTCCTTGATGATATGATGATAATATGATATTTTAAGAAAAGAATTAAAGAATTCCTTAATGTTTTCCGTTAGTATTATGGCATAAAATCGAGCCGGGGGATAATCAGAATGAGAATACTTGTGGTCGAGGACGAAAAGCATTTGAACCGGATAATCACCGAGGCGATGGTGGACGAGGGGTACAGCGTGGACAGCTGCTTCAACGGCGCGGACGCGCTGGATTATGCCCTGACCTCGGTTTATGACGTGATGATTTTGGACATCATGCTGCCCAAGCTCGACGGGCTGGAGCTTGTGCGGCGCTTGCGCCGCGACGGGAACAACACCCCCGTCCTGTTCCTCACCGCGCGCGACAGCGTGTCCGACCGCGTGGAGGGCTTGGAAAGCGGCGGGGATTATTACCTCACCAAGCCCTTTGATTTTCAAGAGCTTATCGCCGTGGTGCACGTCATGACGCGCAAATACACCGGCAACCGCTCGAATGTGTACACCGTGGGCGACCTCACGCTTGACGTGTCGGCGCGCACGGCCACGCGCGCGGGGAAGACCATCGACCTGACGCAAAAGGAGTTTTCGCTTTTGGAGTACATGGTGCGCAATCGCGGGGTCGTCCTCTCGCGCGAGATGATTGAAAACAACCTCTGGAATTATGACTATGAGGGCGGCACCAACGTGGTGGACGTTTACGTGGGCTATCTGCGCAAAAAGATGGACACCGGATTTGACAAAAAGCTCATCCACACCGTGTGGGGCACGGGCTGGGTGCTGAGAGAGGAGTGAGCGGGCATGTCGGCAAAGCTGAGAGTGACGCTGTGGGTCACGCTGATGATGCTGCTGCTGTCGGCAATGGTGCTGGTGTTCGTGCTGGTGATAAACGGCAACACCATCACCGACGACCCGGCGGGGCGGCTTGTCAAGGTCGTGCAGGACAATGTCAACGATTTTGAATTTGACCGTGGCAGCCTCGAATGGGACGATTTGACGATATATAAGCGCGGGGTTTATTGCAGCTTTTATGATGCCGAGGGCAAGCTCGTTTACGGCGCGCAGCCGGACACCTGGCGCACGGATTTGCCCTTCGAGGCGAACGTGTTGCGCACGGGCGCGAGCGCGGCGGGCGAGGTGTATGTTTTCGACATGCTGGTCGACTTGGAGCTGACGCAGCTTTGGGTGCGCGGCGAGGTGCCGGCCGATTCCGGGTCGAGCCTCATGCACACCATACTTATTCTCACCTGCTCGCTGCTCCCGGCACTGCTGGTGCTGTCGATAGGCGGCGGATGGCTCATCGCGTGGGGCGCGTTCCGCCCGATGGAGGGGATAATCGACGCGGCCAACAGCATTTCCGACGGGGATGACATGTCCCTGCGCGTCAACATGCGCCGCGGGCCGAGCGAGATGCGCCGCCTCGCCGCGTCGTTTGACAAAATGCTCTCCCGCTTGGAGCAGTCGTTCATCTCCGAGCGGCAGTTTGCCTCCGACGCGTCGCACGAGCTGCGAACACCCATAACCGTCATCCTCGCCGAGTGCGACCGCGCCCGGCGCAAGAACAACACGCGCGAGGAGTTTTTGGCCTCCATCGCCGTTATAGAGGAGCAGGGGCGCGGCATGGGCGAGCTGGTGCAGTCGCTGTTGAGCCTGACGCGCATGCAGCAGGGCACGGACCGCTACCCCATGCGTCGGGCGGATTTGAGCGAGTTTGTCGAGTCCTGCTGCGGCGAGTTCGTGCCGCGCGAGGCGCGCGGCATCACGCTCCAAACCGAAATAGAACCGGGGCTTGAAGCGGAGTATAACCACGCGCTCATGTCGCGCGTGGTGCACAATCTGTTGCAGAATGCCTATAAATACGGACGCGAGGGCGGGCACATTGCCGTGTCGCTCCGCCGTGCGGGCGACATGGCCGCGCTCACCGTGGCCGATGACGGCATCGGCATCGCGCCGGAGGATATCGACTGCATCTGGCAGCGCTTTTGGCAGGCCGACGCCTCGCGCGGCGAGGACGGCGGCAGCGGCCTCGGCCTTGCGATGGTCAAGGAGATAAGCGAGTTTCACGGCGGCGCCGTCGCCGTGAAAAGCACCCCCGACCAAGGCAGTGAGTTCACCGTGACCTTGCCCCTGACAGGGGAGGCGGAGTGAAGCCCCGTTTCTGCATGTGTTTTCTGCCAAATATGACCTTATCTGCATATAAACCGCGCGGTTTATATGCAGATTATTTTTACCCTGCGCGCAAAACGGCCGCGAGCTTGGGCTCGCGGCCGTTGAAGTGTTTGCGTTATTGCCCGTCGGCGAAGGTGACGGAGGCGAGGATGGCGGTTTTGCCCTCCGGGCGCTTGACGGCCATGCGGCACAGCGCGCCCTCCCGCTTGAGATACACCGACAGCTCCTCGCCCTCGCGGCATTGCGCCGCGTAGTGCACCTCCATCGAGCGAACAGCGCCCGAATCGAGCACGGCGGCAGGGAAGCAGTCGAGAAGCGCGCGCACGTAGGCGACGTTATTCATGTGGTGGCCGAGGTCAATGTCGGTCGAGCGCACGGTGTAGTGCCCGACAAGGTCGCCCTCGTCAAAGTCGTCGGCAAAGCGCGTGGGCGCGTCGGCGATGCCCTGCCGCTCGGAAAACACGTAGTCCTCCGGAAAGCCCGCGGACGAAAACTGCATCAGCCGCCCCTCGTCGCCGAGTATGGCCCACAGCGTCCTGCCGAGGGCGACGGTCTCGCCGCCGCGTTCAAGGGCATAGCTCCTGTAACTGCGGTAGGCGCGGGCGTTGCACGGTTCGGGCCAGGTGATGCCCTCCAGCGCATCCATGAGCTTGGCGGGTGCGAAAAAGTCAATGCGCGTGTGCACTGTCAGCCAGAACAGTCCTTTCGCCGCCATGGCCGCGCCGCCCACGCCGATCTCCTCGGCATGCTGCACGGCGAGACTTTGCATCAGCGTGAACGCGCCCAGCGGCGTCAGCCGCCCGGTCTGACCGCAGCAGTCCGGCGCGAGGACAAAGGCTTGCTTGAATTCACTTTTCGGCATAATATCGGCCTCCGTGGTAGTTTTCTTGCCACTATTATAACGCCGATGCCCCCGCATTTTCAAGTGCGGGGGCGAAAAAACCGTCCGGGGTTAGGCGGGTGTTTGCTTGCCTCGGCCCGCCTTCGTCCCGAACGGTTTTTGTGAGCTTCACCCCTGCGCGACTTGCTTGCGGCGGAGGCTGAGATTGTCGGCGATCATGGCGATGAACTCGGAGTTTGTGGGCTTGCCCTTGATGTTGGACACGGTGTAGCCGAAAAAGCGCTGAAGCGTTTCGATGTCGCCGCGATCCCACGCCACCTCGATGGCGTGGCGTATGGCGCGCTCAACGCGCGAGGGCGTGGTGCTGAACTTGCGGGCGACCTCCGGATAGAGCACCTTGGTCACGGCATTTATCATGTCCATGTCGTTGATGGTGAGGATGATGGCCTCGCGCAGATATTGATAGCCCTTGATGTGCGCGGGCACGCCGATTTCGTGGATGATGTCCGTGACGACGCTTTCAAGGTTGGTGTCCTCCTGCGTGCGCCGGGGCGCGGCTGCCGGGCGGCAGTCGTAGGCCGCGCCCGCCGCGGCGGCGCGCGCCGTGCCCGCAACCTGACGCATGCGCGTCAAAAGCGTGGCCGCGTCGCAGGGCTTGGTGATGAAAAAGTCAGCCCCGGCCTCTGAACAGGCCGAAACGACATTGTTGTTGATGAAGCCCGAAAGCACGATGACGCTCGGCTTGCACCCGGTCTCCGGCATGCGCCGGAGAACCTCCAGCCCGTCCAGCTTCGGCAGCACCAGCTCCAAAAGCACGAGATCCGGCTTGTGCTCGGCCACGGCGGCCAGCGCCTGCGCCCCGTCGGTCGCGGTGGCGACAAGCTGCATGTCCGGCTCGGCGGCCATCATTCTTTCCAGCGTTTTGCAGAATTCGAGGTTCGAGTCTGCGGCGAGAATGCGGATTTTGGTTTCCATAATTCTTTTCCTCCCAAATGCGCGGTGCGGTATGCGCTGTATTAAAAAGCAGTTTTCACCGTCTTGTCGAAGTAAATTTACCATAGTTGACACACTTAGAACAACAGAAAAACGTCGAAAAATATAATCAACTTGTTGACATAATACACTACATATCGACACCGGGCAAGAGCATTCGACAGTATAATTAAAAATTTTCGCGCCCCGAATGTCGAATCGTGTCGAAAAGGATAAAAATAGGAGGAAAAATTATTGCTCAGGGGTCGCCGTAGATAAGCTCAAAGCTGGAATAATGGTCGGGGGTGTAATAGATGAGGCCGTCGTTTGAAAACACGAGGCGTTCCGCGCCGCGTGAGGCGGCGGAAAGGGTGTTGATGTCGCACTCGGTCCACTCGCGGCCGTCCTTGTCGGGCAAAAGCCCCTCGTAGTTGCCGAAGCGGCTGCCGCCGATGCACTTGCCGGGGCAGTATTTTTCAACGCTCCCGCCGCTCCAGCCGGCTTTCTCGGCCTCGGCCTTGGTGATGTAATTGTCCGGCAAGCGGCCGAAGGTGCGAATGAACAGCGCGACCTCGTCTTTTGAGTCATAGCTGCCGTGCTCGTCGAGTGCGTAGGCGGCCTCGTCGAGTGCGGCCTCGTCGAGTGCGGCCGCGTCAGCGCTGTCGCGTGTGTCTGCGTCTTCGGCGTCGGGGAGGGAGAATGCGCTCTCGGCCTCGACGGTGGTGAAGGCGACGGGCTCGAAATCGCTCTCCCCGCCGTTGAAATAGTACGTGCCGAAGACGAACACGGCGGCGAGAATGAGTATAACTGCGCGTAAAAGGCGTTTGTTTTTCATGGCGAGTCTCCTTTGTTGTATAAAGCATTATGATAATACCACGTAATTGTGAAAAATTGAAGAATTATTTGCGTTTTGCGGTTGACAAGGGGAAATTTGCTGATATAATGAACGCCGTAAAATATAATACCTTATCAAGAGCGGTGGAGGGAACGGCCCTGTGAAGCCCGGCAACCTGCGTATGCAAGGTGCTAAATCCGGCGGTGACGAAAGATGAGGCTTTGTTTTGTGCTGTTCCGCCGGAGGGCGGAATTTTTCTTTGCGCTTGTGCGCCGCCGTTGCCGCCGCCGAGGAACATTCAGAGAGGAGAACACACATGAACCGCCACTATCTTTTCACTTCCGAGTCCGTCACCGAGGGGCATCCCGACAAAATATGTGACCAAATTTCCGACGCCGTGCTCGACGCCATCCTCGCCGCCGACCCCGACGGCCGTGTCGCCTGCGAGACGACTGCCTCCACCGGCCTCATTCACATCATGGGCGAAATCAGCACCAAGTGCTATGTCGACATTCCCAAGCTCACGCGCGAGGTCGTGCGCGAGATTGGCTATGACCGCTCCAAGTACGGCTTTGACTGCGACACCTGCGGCATCATCACCAACATCGACGAGCAGTCCGGCGACATCGCCCTCGGCGTTGACCGCTCGCTCGAAACCAAGACCGGCGAGGACGCCGAGCTTCAAAACGGCGCGGGTGATCAGGGCATGATGTTCGGCTATGCCTGCGACGAGACGCCGGAGCTTATGCCGCTGCCCATCTCGCTGGCGCACAAGCTGGCCAAGCGCCTCACCGACGTGAGAAAGCAGGGCTTGGTGAGCTATCTGCGGCCGGACGGCAAGACGCAGGTCACGGTCGAGTATGATGAAAACCGCCGCCCCGTGCGCGTGGACACCGTCGTCATCTCCACCCAGCACGCGCCCGACGCCGAGCTTGACACCATCCGCCGCGACATGATCGAGCTTGTCATCAAGCCCGTCATTCCCGCCGAGCTTCTCGACGAGAACACCAAGTATTTCGTCAACCCCACCGGCCGCTTCGTCATCGGCGGCCCGCAGGGCGACAGCGGCCTGACCGGCCGCAAGATAATCGTGGACACCTACGGCGGCTCCGCGCCCCACGGCGGCGGCGCCTTCTCCGGCAAAGACCCCACCAAGGTCGACCGCTCGGCGGCCTACGCCGCGCGCTACATCGCCAAGAACGTCGTCGCGGCCAAGCTGGCCTCGCGCTGCCAGGTGCAGTTGGCCTACGCCATCGGCGTGGCCAAGCCCGTGAGCGTGTTGGTTGAGACCTTCGGCACGGGCAAGGTGGACGATTTCGCGCTTGCCGAGGCGGTCAACAAGGTGTTCGACCTGCGCCCCACGGCGATAATCCGCGAGCTCGACCTGAAAAAGCCCATCTACCGCAAGCTCGCCGCCTACGGCCACATGGGCCGCGAAGACCTCAACGTCCGCTGGGAGGACACCGACAAGGTGGCCGCACTGCTTGAGGCGCTGAAGTGAGATAAGAAGCCGATATCACCCCCCGGAGAGAACGCAACCGCGTCCCCTCCGGGGGTTGATGTGTTTTGCGACGGGTCTTTGACCGGCATTGTACTCCGATGGCGCGTTTGTATTTGTTATCTCATTTGTGCTCAAGGAGTTAGACTTGACGTTCTGTCTCAAGTGTGCGACTCTTCAAGTAGAAATATTGCCGAGGAATTTGGCCTTCGGATTATCTCCGTATGAGCCAATTATGCCCTCGGCAATTCTTTTCCTATATTGCCACAAAACTCCGGGTTATTACAATGTCCCACCCCGTGCGGGGGTGGGACGGACATTGTAAAGCTTGTCAAAAAGACAGAGACGAAAGACGAGCTTGATCGTCTCTTAGAAAAAGAACCCCAGTAACTGGCCAAAGCAAACCGGTTGCCGGGAGGGAACACCTCCCCTCCTGGCAACCCCCGTTATAAAAGACGGCGGCGGAAAAATAAGAGGAAATTGCAAAATACATGATAGCCAAGCAAACGATTTCACAAATTGCGCTATAGGGACTGCGCAGAGAATAGTCGGTATAGCAATTGTTTTCCATTGTTGACAATGATGACGGTGGATATTGCTCTTTTCTGAAAGGATACTTCATGCAAACACAATACTCCCGGTTTCTTTGCCGTCGACGGCGTAATTGAACAGGGTGGCCTTGTTCATTGCCGCGAAGTAGTCGCCGAACTCATATTCGTCCGCATAGTGCTTTTCTATCAGACACAGAGTCTCGTCAAGCTGCAGCATGGCCGCGAATTCGTGCTTGCAGTTGTAGCTGCAAAAGCAGGAGCAAACCAGATTGGCTATTTCGCCGTCGCGATACTCAAATTCAACCTCGTAGTTTTCGCCGCCCTCGACAATTGCGTAGCCCGCAGCGCCGTCGATGCTGATGTATTTGACCCTGTTCTGCATGTAATAATTGTGGCCGCGTTCCGCAATCTCATCACTTATATTCATCCCGTCGAAATCACCCAGCAGAAATGAGCTGTCGTCGCATGCGCTGACAAACTCGTCGTCTTCCTTCGTCGGCGCGTTAAACCACGCCGCAACCTTGTCGCGCGGAAGCACCGCACGGTCAAAGGTCACAAAGTGGCTGCCCGCCATATATAGCTGGCCGTTGACGCTTGTGTCAAGCACGGCAATAACGCGCTTGTAATCGGACAGCTTGATTTTGAAGTTGTAGTTGACTTCCATGACGCGGCCGAGCATGCCCTCCAGCTTGCCGTCCACATACACCTTGTCACCGGGGTGCAGGTCGAAGCGGTCATTGTAATACGCCAGCGTCATGCCGCGCCCGGCGAAATATACCTGCACTACCGACTTTCGAGCCTCCGCCGTCGGCTGTGGGACATTGCATACAGCTGAGCTGCTTTCTTCGGGGTACTCCGCCGCAAATCCAATCTTGAACGCCATAATCCGTGCCTCCGTGAATGCATTTTTCCTTTGTGCCCTCATTCTATCACTTCCCCTGTACAATAAAACGGACTTTGCTGTTTGCTCATATAAAAACGCAGGAAGCAGCCGGACAAGGGCTGCTTCCTGCATATGACGAGTTTGATTTGAGTTTTAAGCGTCCTTAGACGCGGTCAACCGCTTAACAGTCAACATGAGAGAGGCCAAAGACAGGAAAAGATTGACAACGGAGAGCGCCAAGGACAGATTTTTGCGTTTGTTCATAGTCTTTCCGGCAAGGCGTGATTGGTTTTGCGTGAAAGTGTTCGCTCTTGCGCCGTGCCGTTTTCCTCCTTTTTCAGCGCCGGGATAGCATCAATGCCCCCGCGCGTCAAGCCGTCCACGCATTTCAAATCACGGCGAACAGCCAATACACCACGCCGTATATCACGCTTGCGCTGATGCCGTAGACTATCACCGGGCCTGCTATGCTGAACATTTTCACCGCCGTGCCCGTGACGAAGCCCTCGGTTTTGAACTCCAGCGCCGGCGACACAACCGAGTTTGCAAACCCGGTTATCGGCACAAGCGTCCCCGCCCCGGCAAAGCGCGCGAGCTTGTCGTACACGCCGAGACCGGTCAGCGCTGCGCCGATGAACACCAGCGTCATCGAGCATGCGGTCGCCGCGTCCGCCTCGCTCAGCCCCGCCGTGCCCCACAGCGACAGTATGAGCTGTCCCAGCGCGCACACGCACCCGCCCGACACAAACGCGCGCAGCAGGTTGCGCCCCGTGCGCGAGCGCGGCGCGTGCTGCTCGGCAAATTGCTTGTATTCTTCGTTTGTCATGTTCATGCGGCTCATTTCTCCCTTGCGTCGCGCCGCGCCGAGTGTCCGGCGGCGCGCGATTATTCCGTGTTTATAACTTTTGCGAAAAAACGAAAAATATTCCTTGACTTTATCGCACTTGTGAATTATAATATTCAAGCTGACAATTTGATATTGTCCATTTCGAGCACACGGAGAAGTCGCGTAGTTGGTCGAGCGCGCACGATTGGAAATCGTG